>CALVNF010000001.1 GCA_944349595.1 uncultured Bacilli bacterium
ACTGAAGATCAGAACTAAACATCATTTATCACAATTTGGTCGTTTGAGATCCAAAGCACTTTTTTTGACGCAAAAAAGGTCTGACCAGCGATTTTCGCTATATCAAGCCATTTATTTTCAAGAAAGTGGCAAAGATAAACCATTTTAATACAATGCACGCCATAGTTCATATCCAGCCGCTTATCTATAATTAATACTAATTAGAATTCTTTCTTCTTAATGGAGCTGATAGATCATATTCAATTGTTTTTCTTCTCATATACGCAAAATCGACTAGCTCTTGAAGTAAAAGAGGATTATTTGAAATTGTAACCCAATTGGCAAAAGTAATATCAGAATGCTTTGTAACCAACGAATCAATTAATCTTGAAGGCAAATCTGGGTAGGCATATTCATACTCACTTCTTTTAATAAATGATGTCCATTTTGTAATGTTTGACGCTACTATTTCTTTTTCTCTATCCTCAACAGCTCTAATATTATTCCTACAAGAAGGCAAATTAACTACTAAAATTCCCATCTTAGGATTTTTTTCAGTATCATACATTGCAGCATGTAGTTCCCAATCAATGAATTTTCTATATTTAGTATTGCAACCACAAAGCAATATTAAAACTGTGGCATCTTTAATGTATTCATCTCTAATTTTTACACGTATTTCTTCATCAGTTAAGTAAGTATCATCAATGTCTCCATCATTTACGGAATAATCATCAAATAAATTATAAATCTTATTCCATTTTATAATTTCATCTTTATAAAGCTGGTCATCATCGTGATAATAACTTATAAAAACTTTATGTCTACTTATCATGTTTTTTTACTTCCTTTATTCGTTTTTTCTTAAAATCAGAAAATGCAATCTCGTGCAATTTATCACTATATTTCATTACTTTTTCGTTAATTGATAACAAATCGTTCGATAATTCTTCATAATAAGGATAACTCTTTTGAATTTCTACTGGATTTTTACCTTTCATTTCATCTGTTTCAATTTTATTATCATACCAATTATTATAAGTAACACCCCATTTTGCTAAATATGGCCTCATTACTTCATTTAAAAATCTTACAATCAAGTTTACTAATTCACCATCATTGTTTATCTTATTAACCGGTATTTCTTTTAACAATTCACGCGTGTCTGTAAAACACTTATAATATGAATTATTTACAACACGTATATTATCAACATCTAAATCAATTTTAGTTGCAATAACTCGAGTATTAATATCAACCCATATTCTATAGGCAATTTGTTGATGAATCTTGTTACATCTTAAACGAATAGTCCCACCTGTTAATCCAAGTTCGCATTCATCGATATCAAAATTCAACTTTTTTAATCTTTTCTTGCTAAAAAAATATACAATTATCGCAATAACGCTAGATACCGCAATTATTAGCGTGCCAATATCCAAAGTTATAGAAAAATCACAATAGTACATATATTAACTCCTATTATATTTCATTTGTGGTCTTGAATTATCTGCCTTATTTTTAATAGAATTCTTCTCATTGAAAGCATCATTAATAATTTGAGAAAAATTTTGTACAGCATAACTCCAAGAATATATTTTACTATAACCGGACTTGACATTATCTGCTAATCTAGCTGGTATATCTGCATATCTAAATTTATGCCCTTCATCAAGTCGATATTCTGGTAACACTATTCCCAAAAGCGCTGATTTTCCATTAATACTTTCTCTTAAACCAGCATATATCTCCCAATCGACATGCTTTCTTTTGTACGTGTTAGGTCCAATTAAAACAACAATTATAGATGAGTCTGTTATCTTTTCTTCCCTAATAAGCCTTTTAACATATTCATCAGAATCATCAGAATCATATTCTCCATTTTCAACTGATTTATTTATAAATAAATGCGAAAACCTATCCACAAGATATTTTTTGTATCCTTCATCATCTTTGTGGTAAAAACTAATAAATATTTTATGTTTTTCCATTGCGTCCTCCTTATTGCTTCCAACTGTAATTTATTTATATCATACTTGGCATACAAATGATTTTAATTTCAAATTTTAAACTTGTTTCCACTAATGTAGAAAGATTATAAATTCTAAAATCAAATTTCCCAACCATTAGCAATATATAGTACAACAGTGTCCTTACTATATACTTTAAATCCTAAACTAACAATTCTTGTAGGTAAATTGGTAAAAGGCTTATGTTATTTTCTTATCATGAGCGATGCTAGTACAAATCACTTTCTTAAGACCTAATTTTTCAAAATTCTGACAAAATATCAAGTAAAATTATTCCATTCTGGATTGTCACAAGGAAATATGATAGTCATATTCTTAAAAACATTAGAATTGAAATCTAAATATCGATTGAATATCTCTCTATATCCTCATATTGAGCGTAAAATTCTTCAATTTTAGAGATTATAGCATTATTAAGATTATTAGTTTGAATTCTTGATTTTTGACCATGCTTTCAGTCCCTTAATTATCAATTTTCATGCCAACTTCTTTTAATATGCCGACTAATTTTTTCTTCACAGCCATATTTGGTTCGAATCTTCCGGTTTCCCATCTCGAGAAGGAAATGAAAGTACAGCCTAAGATGTCGGAAAGTTGAGTCTGCGTAAGAAACTTGCGTTCACAATATTCTTTTATCTTCTTTGCATAATCGATCATAGGGCTACCTCTTAACTCATCACAATTTTAACACAAAACAGTTAAAAAGATAATACTTTTGAGGGATTTTTCTCAAAACAAAAAGGAAAAGTTTTTTATGCGACAAAAAGTTTATTGTGCTATGAAAAGTTTTTAGTGCAAATTATCTTTCTTTGGTTAATGCTTAATAGTTTCTACTGCTTATCACCTTTTAATCACCAATTTAACAATTACGGAACTTGAACCCTCTATTTTTGGCACAAAAAAAGGTTTGACCAGCGATTTTCACTGTATCAAACCATTGCTTTCAATATGGTGGAACATATGAGAATCGAACTCACGGTCTTATCCTTGCGAAGGATACGCTTTACCAACTAAGCTAATGTCCCACACAAATATTATAAACCCATTGATTGGAATTGTTGATCAACATCCACTAAGAAATCATTTGCAAAATCTAATAAAGAATCAGCATTTGAAGCAATTGAATCAACAGGTTTTAAAATTAAATTCTTAATTGCATCAATTGAATTAGAAATATTTTCAGCTAGTGATAAATTTTCACCATTTGATAAACTTACTTTTAAAAATCCATAATCAATATCAGACATAAATGTTAAATAAGTTGGTTTCATAACAACAGAGCTAATTGTATCTCTAAGATTTCCCATTTGACTATTTATATTTACAATAGCTTGATAAATTTGACTATCTTTAGCTGTATATTTTGTTATTAAATCACCAGCTTGTTTTAATAATCCATCTATATTGTTAAGTTGAGTTGCTAAATCACTTGATAAATAATATGAATAATGGTCTTTTAGAGTATTTAAATTACCGCTTAATTTTGTAATTGAATCACTTAATTTAGAAATTGCATCTAATCGATCAGTTAATCCATCCCCAGCATGACTTAATTCAACCGCACAATTTGAAATTCCATAGACAAAATACATTGCAACTGATATCACTCCAAAAACAAATACTAAATTAACAAAACCACCAACTAAAACAGAATTTTTCTTTCCAGTTTTCTTTTTTTCAAATATTTTTACAAATATATAAACAATAATCGTTAACAAAAATGAAACAATGAAATCAGCTATAAATATTACAAACATGCAAATACCACCAGACAAACTTTCAACATTTGCAACGAAAGCTTCTCTTGAAAGATTTAGAGTTGAACCAATTTGAAAACTAATATTTAATAAATTGTCATATACTGAACCAAACAAACTTTGAAGTGATGATGTGTCAAGAGTAATTCCTACTTCTGATACATTTATTTCGCCGCTTGAATTAATCATTTTTATTAATTCAACATCAACTAAATTTCTTAAAAATGGATAAACTGCAAAATAGCACACAATTAATAATCCACCAAATATGAAGCAATTTATATAAACAAATTTACTTCTAAATAAAAATCCAAATGCAAGTCCTAGTAATAAAAAAATTGCAATTACTAAGTCTGGCAAATAATTTGGTAATGTAATAGCGCTATTTAAAAATTCCATTTTCTCTGCAAATGCTCAATATTTTTTTATTTCTTGCTTACTTTAAGCGCATTTATTATACCTTAAATTAAAAAATAGTTGTATTAAATAATAATTAAAATAAAGTTCATAATTTACTAGAAATTATTTTAATTCTTATCATAAATAAACAAAGTTATTTATGATAGAATATTATCTATGGATAGAGTAATTGCTGCTTTGGATTTAAAATCATTTTATGCCTCGGTTGAATGCGTTGAAAGAGGATTAGATATATTTAAAACTCCACTTGTTGTTTGTGATACAACAAGAGGTATGTCAACAATTTGTTTAAGTTGTACTCCTTATTTAAAATCATTAGGAGTAAAATCTGTTTGTAGAAGAAGAGATTTGCCATATATTAAAGGTTTAATTCTTGCAAAACCTCGAATGGCTTTATATATGAAAAGATCTTGTGAAGTATTTTCAATTATTTTAGATTATGTTGCCGAAGAAGACTTACATATTTATTCAATTGATGAGTGTTTTTTTGATTTAACTCCTTATTTAATGCTTTATAATAAATCACCAATTGAAATTGTTAAAGAAATACAAAATAAAATTTATGAAAAGTTAAAATTAGTTACTACTTGTGGGATTTCTTATAACGTATTTATGGCCAAAGTTTGCCTTGATTTAGAAGCAAAAAAGAATCCACCATATAGATGTGTTTGGACAAGGGATGATGTTAAAACTAAATTATGGAAAATTAAAGATTTATCGTCTGTTTGGGGAATTTCTACAGGTTATAAATCTCGTCTTGATCAAATGGGAATTAATACAATGGAAGATTTAGCTAAAGCAGATATAAATTATTTAAAACTTAATTTTGGTCAAGTTGGTTTAACACTTCATGATATGGCAAATGGTGAAGATTATTCACTAATTCAAAATAAATATATTCCAATGGCAAAATCTTTTTCAAATGGCCAAACTTTATATCGAGATTACAATTATAAAGAATGTAAAACTTTAATTTTTGAAATGGTTAATAATTTATGTGAACGGCTACATAAAGCTAATTATTTAACTTCTTGTGTGTCGATTTGCGTGATGTATTCTTTAAGAATTAAAGAAACTCATGGTTTTGTAAAGCAACAAAAATTAATAAATCCAACGGATATTAATGAGCGAATTTTTGAAATAGTTTATAAAATTTATCAAGAAAATGTCAGAGATTTTCCAATTAGAAGATTATATTTATCATTTAATAATTTAATAAAAAGAAATAAAATTCAATTAAGTTTATTTACAAACGAGGAAGAAGATATTAAATCAAGAAATGCTTCTATTACTCTTGAATATTTACAAGAAAAATACGGCAAAGATAAGATATTTTATGCTGAAAGTTTATTAGATGAGTCAACTTTTATTGAAAGAAGCAAACAAATCGGAGGTCATAATAAATGAAAGATAATACAATGAAAAAATGGCAACCTTATGCTTCTTTAATTGAACAAGAAGTTGAATTAAAAAAGATGAGAGTTAATAGAGAAAAAGTTGAAAAACCAATTCTTTTTGATGATAAAATACAAGAAATTAATTACATTTTAACAAATTATCACGATCAAGAATTAACAATTCAATTTTTTAAAGATGGTTATTTATATAATGCAACTGACAAAATAAAAAGAATCGATGTTGTAAACAAATCGATTCTTTTATATAGTGATAATTTAAAAATTAAATTCTCAGATATTACCGATATAATTGATTAAATTGCCCAATTTCCATCTTTGAAAATTACAATTTCTTTTCCGTTTATATCTGTTCCAATAATACTTAAATCTTTACTTCCAATCATAAAATCAACGTGGCTTGAAGAAGAATTAACACCCATTTCTTCTAATTCTTTATTTGTATATTTATCATAATCTTTAATAACATTTGTAAATCCTCTTCCAACAGCTAAATGGCAAGATGCATTTTCATCATATAAAGTGTTATAGAATAAAATATTTGTATTATTGATTGGTGAATCATATGGAATTAAAGCGCATTCTCCAAGATATTTAGCATTTTCATCAACGTTTAATAAATGAGTTAATAAATCTTTATTCTTTTTAGCATCCCATTCTACTGCTTTTCCATCTTTAAATCTAATATAAAAATCTTCAATTAACTCGCCATTATAAGAAAGTGGTTTTGTTGCATAAACAATACCTTCCGCAACACCTTTTTTTGGTGAAGTAAAGCATTCTTCACTTGGAATATTAGGATTAAATTTAATTTTAGTATCTTTTGTAATTTCCATTCCACCAAGCCAATTTGCTTCTTTCATTAAACCAACTTTAAAATCAGTCCCATTACTTGATTTATAATGAAGTGATACAAGATTTAAGGCATTTAATTTTTCGCATTGATTAATTAAATTATTATTATGTTTTTCCCATTCTAAATTTGGATCTTCATAAACTCTAGAAACAAATAATATTTGTTTTAATAATTCTTCTTGAGCTTTACTAGCTTTTAAATGTGGATATACAACCTTGCCCCATTCTTTACTTGGATAACCTGCGATACACCATTGATATTTATTATCTAATTCATCTCTATAAGGTTTTAAAAAGACATTTCTTTTTTGGATTATTTTTAATCTTTTTGCTTGATTAAGACCTTTCAATGATTCTGGAGATGAAGATAAAATATGTAACATACATGGTACTTTTTCAACTCTATAATCCATTTCAGCTTTATCTCTTGAAGTAAATTCTTCTAAAGTTTTTAAAGGTCCCATATTAATTCTTGTTTTTGTTATTTCATCATCTTCCCAAATAACTCTTACTTCATTTGCTTTTGCTTTATATGCCTCTTTAACTAATAAACGAACAAAATCAACAGCACAAACATCTGCAAAAATTAAAACATCTTGTCCTTTTTGAACGTTTATTCCAGTTTTAATTAATAAATTTGCATATTTTTTTAATAAAGTTTTATTAACCATTTTACGTCCCTCCTAATATTAATATTTACATCCAGTTAATTCAGAAAATCTTGGAAGAGTTAAACACCACTCACAAAATGTATGCCACTCTTTTAATTTATGATATTTTCTTTGATTAAACATTGTCTTTAATTGTTGATAATTAGTTGTCATTGAAGCCCCAAGACAAAATCCGCATGGAAGACTTGCAACTAATTCTCTCCATTTTGATTTTTTGTTTGGATCGTCATCGCTAATTTGATTGTATTCATCAACTAATTTTTTAAGAATACCAAGTATTTCTTTATTTGTTTCACTAACACATTGTTTTTCAATATCAAATTTTAATAAACAGTGCATTGTTGATTGACTTGATATATAATCAAACCAATGATATCTTTGAGCTTGTTTCCACCAATAAAGTGGAGCAGTAACATCTAATTGAACTAGAATTCCTTTAAGGTAGTTATCATGACCTTCACCTTGTCGACAATTTCCTAAATTAACAGCTCTTTTGATATCTTTTTCAGTAACTTCACTTACATCAATGACTGTTCTCATCGGATTTCCACTTGCTTTAATTGCATGATCTAATCCATAAACAAATGTATTAGAAATATTAAATTCCATCTTTTATTCCCTCCATTACATTTTCTAATAAACTTAATCTAGTTAATAATCCAACACCGCCTGGTACTGGAGTTTGAAGTTTTACATCTAAATTTGGTAAAAAATCACCATATAATTTTCCATCAACTCTTGATATACCAACATCAATTAAAACTGTATCTTTTTTAAAATTATATTCACTAAGAATATATTTTTTTCCAATAGCTGATATAACTAAATCAGCATTATTTAAATAATATTGCATATCTTTTTTGCTTGTTTTTGAATGTAAAACAACAACATTACAATCTTTATTTAATAATAAATTAACTAAAGGTTTTCCTACAATATTACTTCTATTAATAATAACAGCATTTTTTGACTTAAAATCATATTTTAAATAATCTAAATAATCAATAATTCCTTTTGGGGTACAAGGAATATAATTTGATAATTTATTAAATCCATCAACATCCTTACGAGGTATTATTGATTGTTTAATTTTATCTTCATTAATTTGTTTTGGAAGTGGCATTTGAACTAAAATTGCATTAATTTCATCATCCAAATTTAATTTATCAATTAAACCAATTAATTCTTTTTCACTTGTATTTGCATCTAATTTTATAAGTTTAAAAATAATTCCAACTTCTTCACAATCTTTTTTCTTGCCTCTAATATAGGCACAACTTGCTTCATCATCATTAACTTGAACAACGCAAAGACATGGCTTGATAACAAGTTTACTTATTTTTTCTTTTATTTCTTGTTTTTTAATTACTACATAAGATTTGATGTCTAACATAATAAGAAAATTATATATTAAAATTTTATATATTTATATTAAAAAAAGAATTCAAATGAATTCTTTTTTCTATAATTAGGAGACTAAAAACTATAAACCCATTACACTCATTAAAATACAAATGAATAAAAACACAATGCCAAAACCAAGAGTCATATAAGAAACAACTAAATCGCTGCCTCTTTCTTTAGTTTTAGCAAAAATATTCATACCACCACCGGTAATAGCACCAGAAGCACCTTCTGATTTACCACCTTGAAGTAATGATAAGACAATAATAACAGCACAGACTATTAATAATACGTAATCATACCAATCCATAACTAATTTTCCTTACTCGTAATATTATACTAGATTTAAAAATAAATTGAATATGTTATTTTTTACCATATTTATCTTTAAGTTCAAAAATAACATCTCTGATTTCAATTGCCTTTTCAAAATTGAATTCATCAGCATATCTTTTCATTTCTTTTTGTAACTCATTAATTTTCATATCTAATTGACTCTTAGACATTGATTTCTTATTTTTAAATGTACTGATTAATGATTCACTATTTCTAATTGGTTCATATATAGGTTTTTGAATTGTAGTTGGAACAATGCCGTTTTCAAGATTATATTTTTCTTGAATAGCTCTTCTTCTTGATGTTTCATTTATACAATATTTCATTGAATCAGTCATTGTATCAGCATACATAATTACCATACCGTGTTCGTTTCTAGCAGCACGGCCAACGATTTGAATTAAACTTCGAGAACTTCTTAAAAATCCTTCTTTATCTGCATCTAATAGACAAATTAAAGAAACTTCTGGAATATCTAAACCTTCTCTTAATAAGTTAATACCGATTAAAATATCATATTTACCTTTTCTAAATTCATAAAGAATTTGACTTCTTTCTAGAGTTTTACATTCGTGATGTAAATAAACAACTTTATAACCTTTACCTTTTAAATATGATGTTAAATCTTCAGCCATTTTAACAGTTAATGTGACGATAATTGTTCTTTCATTTTTACTAATTCTAAAATTAACTTCTGACATAATATCATCAATTTGACCTTCTGTTTTTCTAACATCAATAATTGGATCAAGCAATCCAGTAGGTCTTATAATTTGTTCAATATATTCATTATTTGTTTTTCCAAGTTCATAATCTCCAGGAGTTGCAGATGTACAAATAACTTGATTAATTAAACCTTCAAATTCTTCAAACTTTAATGGCCTATTATCTAACGCACTTGGTAATCTAAATCCATATTCTACTAAATTTTCTTTTCTGGAACGATCTCCAAAATACATGCCTTTAATTTGAGGAAAAGTAACGTGTGATTCATCAATAAATAATAAGAAATTTTTAGGAAAATAGTCAATTAAACAGAATGGTCTTGAACCTCTTTCTCTTCCATCAATATAAACTGAATAATTTTCAATTCCAGGACACATGCCAAACTCTCTCATTGATTCGACATCTTGTCTTGTTCGCATATCAATCCTTTCGGCTTCTAGAGGTTTATTATTATCTAAAAAATACTGATGTCTTTCTTTTAATTCATCTAAAATTTTATCGCAAACCTTCAATATTCTTTCATGAGTTGCAACGTGGTCATAAGCTGGAAAAATAGGAAAAGTTTTAAAAGATTCTAATACTTCACCCGTTACATAATTACATTTTTTAATACTTTCAATTTCATCATCAAAAGTATCAATTTTAATATAAGTATCATTAGAATTAGCAGGCATTAACTCAATTATATCGCCTCTAGATCTAAAATATCCTTTTTCTAAATCCATATTAGTTCTTTGATATTGAGCATCGACAAGTTTTTTAAAAAATTGTTTTATATTTATCTTTTCTCCAACTCTTATTTCAAAAACTAATCTATAATATTCGTCAGGATCGCTTAATCCATATATTGATGCAACACTACCAACAACAATTGTATCGCTTCTTTCAAGAATTGAATTAATTGCAGCCGTTCTTAGCATTTCTATTTCTTGGTTCATAACGGCATTTTTTTCAATATATGTATCAGTTGTTGGAATATATGCTTCAGGTTGATAAAAATCAAAGTTAGAAACAAAATATTCAACTCTGTTATTTGGAAATAATTCTTTTAATTCGGTATACAATTGACCGGCTAGAGTTTTATTATGAACTAAAACCAATGTAGGTCTATTAACTTTTGCAATAACATTGGCCATTGTAAAAGTTTTTCCAGTACCAGTTGCTCCTAATAAAACTTGGAATTTTTTATTTTCATTTAAACCCTCGACTAATTTTGCAATAGCTTGTGGTTGATCACCAGTTGGTTTATATTTGCTAACTAACTCAAATTTTCTATATTCCATTATTATTCATATGGATTATTAACACTAAATCCATTCCCAAGAACTTGTTTTGTAAAAGTAAATGTTGAAAATGCATTTGGATCAATTTCTCTAACTTTTTCAATTACTTTTTCATATTCTTTTTTGTGTATTACAACTCTAATTAATTTTCTTTTTTCAAATTTATAACCACCAGTTACATCATAAATTGTGGTTCCTCTTTCAAGCTCATTAATAAAATATTTATTCAATTCTTCCCATTTGTCAGTAATTATTTCACATGAAATTGAGTTATTTCTTGTAATATAAACAATTTGAATTGTTGCAGCACAACAAATAGCACTTAAAATATTTAAACCTGATTCAGCAAATATAATTCCATAATTAAGAGATGATGCTTCAACGCCATCATAAAAAATTGGTTTTAAAATTGACACTACTATTCCAGCAACAATAATTGTTCCATCAACAATGAAATTTATTAAGGATTCGTTGGAGTTTTTGTAATATTTTTTAATAATCAAAACTAAAATATCAAAGCCGCCAGTAGTTCCTCCTACAAGAAAAGCTAAACCTACAGATAGACCGCATAAAAGTCCTCCAAACACTGCGCAAAGAAAATAATTTATTAAATAATATTCACTTCCCATTGCGGCAATATTTGCAGTAAACCATTCATCAAAACTAAAACACTCAAAAATTCTATAAACAATAGTTAATAAAACCGGATACATTAAAGTTGAAAATAAACTTCTCACCGTTACTTTTTTACCTAAAGTAAAAAATGAGGCTATTAATAAAATTCCAGTTATTACATAAGCCGTTACATCAAGAAATCCATCAAAAAAATTATTAATTATAATTGCAACGCCACTTACACCACCTGCAACAATATTAAAACCGTTATAGAAAATAACAGTCGCAAAAACTAAAATTAAGTTAGCTAATAACAAAACTAAATATTTATTAATAAGACGCATTAATTGAGTTTTTGTCATATTAATTTTGAGTTTCATTTTGTCTCTCCTTAACTTCTTTTTCTAAATAAGCATTAACAAATCCTTCGATATTTCCATCCATAACTTTGAAGACATCTGATTCTTCATAACCAGTACGATGGTCTTTTACTAAGGTATATGGACAAAATACATATGATCTAATTTGTGATCCCCACTCAATATTTTTTTGTTCACCAATAATATTTTTCATTTTAGCTTGTTTTTCTAAAAGTTGTCTTTGATATAATTGGTTTTTTAACATTTGCATAGCCATTTCTTTATTAGATAATTGACTTCTTTCAACTTGGCAAGAAACAACAATTCCAGTTGGTAAGTGTGTAATTCTAACAGCGGTTTCGACCTTATTAACATTTTGACCACCAGCACCACCAGATCTATATGTATCGATTTTTAAATCTTTATCATTAATTTCAATATTATTTACATCATTAAAAATTGGAACAACATTAACACTTGCAAATGATGTGTGTCTTCTTTTGTTTGCATCAAAAGGAGAAATTCTAACTAATCTATGGACTCCTTTTTCAGATTTTAATAGTCCATAAGCATTTCTTCCTTTAACTTGAAATGTAACTGATTTAATACCAGCTTCTTCACCATCTAAATAATCAACAACTACTACTTTTAGATTATTTTTTTCGCAATACCTTAAATACATTCTATATAACATACTAGCCCAGTCATGTGATTCAGTACCACCTGCTCCTGGATGTATATCAACAGTTGCATTTAATGAATCATATTCTCCAGAAAATAAAATTTCTTTATTAAATGAATTAACTCTTTTTTCAAATTGAGAAACTTCATCATCAAAAAGATTGATCATTTCTGGATCATTATTATCAATAGTTGCTAAAAAGTCCTGCAAATCTTGATAATTTTTTTGAATGCTGACTAAATTATCATATAAATACTTTAAATTATTTAATTCATTGACCACTTTTAAAGATGAGTTTTTATCATTCCAAAAACCATCATCATTCATTATTTTTTCTAATTCATCAATTCTTTTTTTCTTTTTATCTAGGTCAAAGAGAGTCTCCGAGTTGTTTGACTACATGGCCTAAATTATTTAGAACAGTTTTTAATTCAAATAACTCTCTCATTTTTTAATTTTCCTTTGTTGTAGTTGTTGGAGTTTTAGTAGTATCAATTAAAGATTCATCTTCTTTATTTTTGCTTTCAATTTTAGTTTCAGTTTCTTGAGGTTGAGAATTATCATCAGTTTGTTTTGCTGCCGATGGATTAATTCTTAATTGAGCATTTACTAGATTTAAAACAACTTCAATAGCAACTAATTCAAGCATATCAGAAAACATTTGATAACCTTCATTAACATAATCTTGTAAAGGATTTGTTTGAGCATAACTTCTTAAATAAATGTTTTCTCTCAAACTTGTCATAGCATCAATATGATTTGTCCAGTTTCTATCAATACATCTTAAAATAATTTGTCTTTCAACTCTTTCTTTGATATCTTCTGGCCAATCTTTAGAATGAACTTCATACATTTGTTTTAATAATGCAGTGATATCACCTTTAGCATCATCGACAGACATTAAATCATATGCTTTATAATCAAAACTTCCATCTGGTAAAAATCTAGGCATTAAAATTTTTCCAAGAATATTACCAGAAATTAATTTATCAGGAGATTGAGGATCGATTGCTTTTTTAGCAAGTGCTAATCCTGCAGTATCAAACATTTCACTTAATAAATCTTTAATATCTTTTGCAAATAAAATATTATCTCTTTTTGTGTAAATAATTTTTCTTTGTTTTGATAAAACATCATCATAATCAAGTAATGTTTTTCTAATATCAAAGTTTTTACCTTCAATTTTCTTTTGAGCGGATGTGATTGCTTTCATAATCATCGGAGATTCAATTGCTTGATCACCTAAACCTTTAAAGATTTTCTTAAGATTATCGCCGCCAAATCTAACCATTAATTCATCATCAAGAGAAACATAAAATCTTGAAAAACCTGGATCTCCTTGTCTTCCACTTCTACCTCTTAATTGGTTATCAATTCTTCTTGATTCGTGTCTTTCAGTTCCAAATACACAAAGGCCACCTAATTTTTTAACTTCATCACTAATTTTAATATCGGTACCTCTACCAGCCATATTTGTAGCAAGGGTAATTTGCCCTTTTTCACCAGCATGAGAAATAATTTCAGCTTCTCTTGCGTGGTTTTTAGCATTTAAAACTTCATGTTTTAAACCAGCTTGATCAAGTAATCTTGAAATTTCTTCACTTGATTCAACACTAGTTGTACCAATTAAAATTGGTTGTCCTTTTTCATGTCTTTCAATAACTTCTTTAATTAATGCTTTTAATTTTGCTTCTTTACTTTCATAAACAAAATCAACTGCATCAACTCTTTGAATAGGTCTGTTTGTTGGAATACTTACAACTCTCATGTTATAAATTTTTCTAAATTCTTCTTCTTCGGTTTTAGCAGTACCAGTCATACCAGATAACTTTTTAAATAATCTAAAGAAGTTTTGATAAGTAATTGTAGCTAATGTAACAGTTTCTTGTTTAATTTTTACATTTTCTTTTGCTTGAATTGCTTGTTGCAAACCATCACTATATTCTCTTCCATGTAAAACACGGCCAGTGAATTGGTCAATTAATTGAATTTCATTATCTTTATCAACAAGATATTCAACATCTCTTGCCATGATGTAATTTGCTTTTAACGCTTGGTGAATTCTATGAACTAAATCACTAAATTCAGGATCATATAAGTTTTTAATACCAAACATTTTTTCAGCTTTTAAATTGCCTTCATCTGTTAAATTGCAAGTTTTTGTTTTTATATCGACAACAAAATCTTTATCTCTTCTTAAAGTTTTAACAAATCTATCTGCTACTGTGTATTGACTAGCACTAG
Source organism: uncultured Bacilli bacterium (assembly GCA_944349595.1). Taxonomy (GTDB): domain Bacteria; phylum Bacillota_I; class Bacilli_A; order RFN20; family CAG-826; genus Alectryobacillus. The sequence continues at coordinate 14,777 of CALVNF010000001.1, forward strand.
CTTTTGCACCACCAGAAATAATTAAAGGAGTTCTTGATTCATCAATTAAAATAGAGTCGGCTTCATCAATTACAGCATAATTAAGACCTCTTAAAACACGAGTTTGAACTGTTGGAGCCATATTATCTCTTAAGTAGTCAAAGCCTAATTCAGAGTTTGTTGTATATGTAATATCGCAATTATGTGCTTCTTGTTTTTGAGTAGTATTTTTCTCTCTTAAATTAACACCAACAGTTAATCCTAAAAATCTATAAATTTGTCCCATCCATTCAGCATCTCTTTGTGCTAAGTATTCGTTTACTGTAACAACATCAACACCTTTTCCATCAAGAGCATTTAAATAAACTGACATAGTTGCAGTTAAAGTTTTACCTTCACCTGTTTTCATTTCAGCTACATCGCCATCATTTAAAACTAAAGCGCCAATAATTTGGACTTGGAATGGAAATTGATTTAAAGTTCTTTTTGCAGCCTCTCTTGCAACTGCAAAAGCTTCATATTTAATATCTTCAAGTGTTTCTCCATTTGCTAAACGATTTCTAAAATATGGAGTTTTTGCTCTTAATTCTTCATCAGACAATTTTGCCATTTCGTCTTCATATGCAAGAACTTTTAATGATTCTTTTCGATATTTATTTAATCTTATCTTGTCAAATTGAAATATTTTATCAATAATATTTGCCATTTATAATTACTCCGTTTCTAAACACTCTAAATATTATATATTTATTTATATAAATATAAAATAATATATTTACTATAAATTTTTGAATAAAGCTCATCTTATTTCATCATTTTTTATTATTCTTTTAGACATTACCAAAACAGAAATTTTTTTAGGATTAAATTTCTTTAATTCTTTAATACAAGCTTTGATTGTATTTCCAGTTGTATACACATCATCAACCAGTAATATTTTCTTGTTAGTTAAAACATCATTATTTTGTCTTAATTTAATGTATTTATAAATATTTTTGCGTTCTTCAAAATTTAAATTTGCCTGTTTAATATTATTTGTTTTTTCAAGGATATCCAGTTTTTTTAGTCTTAAAAAAGAGAACATTTCTTGAAGATGTGAAAAACCTCTTTCTAACTCGCTTTCTTTATAAGAAGGAGCAAAAACTATAACAAAACCTTGATATTTTATGTTTAAGTAGGTTTTAAAGTTTTCAAAAAAGACATCTTTTAATTCATAATCTTTGCATCCTTTAAATTGATATAATAACTCTTTAATTTTTTGATTATATTCATAAATTGCAAGACAAGAAATGTCCTTAATTTTAAACTTGATAAATTTTGGATCCATTTCTTTAAAACAATTATCACAAATTAATGGATTGCCAAATAATTTATGCAAGGATATATTTGTTATTCTTTTAAAACAAACTTTACAGTAAATATCATTCTCGGATATTATTTTCTTCAATAATTGTTTTAATTGCATTTTCCATCTCTTTTGTTTTTTTGTATGATAAAAAAATTATTTCACCATTTGGAAATTCTTTTTTTCTTCCAACTCTACCAGATATTTGAATTAAAGTTTGTGAATCAAATACATTTTTATAAGAATCATAAACAATAACTTGTAAATTAGATAATGTTACACCTCTTTCCAATACACTAGTTGTAACGATATATTTTAATTCTCCTCTTTTAAATTCATTGATAATATTTTCTCTTTTTTCTACTTTTGAATTTAAATATGCACCTCCTTTCACAAATATATTTATAAAGGTAAATAAGTTTATAGAGTCTTTGATGTAACCAACAAATATTAAAAGAGGTTTTTTGTTATCCACAAATTCTTTTACTTTTTTTAATAGATATAATAATTTAAATATCCCTGTTTTTAAAACAATTTTAGGTATAGGCATTTTATAGCCATGAAACCTTTGATAGAGTTCAATTATTTCAAATTTATTATTTCGAAACTTTTCTTTTTCATAATCTGAGATTGTGGCAGTCATCAATAATAAATTTCCTTTTAATGATCTATTTAAAAAACTATGTAAAACTTGATTATTTTTAAATGGAAAGGCATCTATTTCATCTAAAATTAATAAATCAAAATACTTTTTATATCTATAAAGTTGATGGGTTGTTAAAACAGTTAATTCTCCTTCTAAGTCATTGGTATTTCCTCCATATAAACAAATTACTTTTGAATTAATAAATACATCTTTTAATCTATTATATAATTCAATTACCACATCTTTTCTTGGAATTGAAAATCCCACTTTAAGATTATTTTTTAAACAATATTCAATTAATTTAAAAGTTAACTCGGTTTTCCCAGCCCCACATACAGCATGAATTAGCGTATTTTTTCTAGTTTTAAAATTATCTATTATTTGATTAGATATTACTACTTGTTTTTGAGTCAATTCATAATTTAAATTTAAAACTGTCTCATTATTAAAAGTTATATTTTCGACCTCTTGTTTAGCAATAAATTTCAAACACCGTCTACAATATGGTGTATTTTTAAAATAACCTATATAAATAGGATTTGTATTTCCACAAATCGGACACCTATAAGACATTAATTACCCTTACACTAAATAAGTCGTAATTAATTTGAACTATTTTCAAAATTTTTTAAAAAATTTAATCTTTCTAAATGACGACCGCCTTCAAATGTTGAATTTAAGAAAAGAATTGTTCTTCTTTTCACATCTTCAATAGACATATATTCACATCCAAAAGCAATCATATTACATCCATCGTGAGTTTTACATTTAATTGCTGTTTCATCATTATATGCAATTCCACAATAAACACCTTTTACTTTATTAGCCGCTATACATACACCTTCTCCAGATTTACAAAAAACAATTCCAGCATCAGCTTGATTATTTTTTATGCACATTGCAGCCTTTAAACCAAATTCACTCCAGCTAGCTGGATCTTTTGAATTTGTTCCAACATCAATTACTTCATATCCACTTTCAATTAAAAAATCTTTTAATTGAGATTTATAATCAACACCACCGTGATCAGAACCAAGAACAATTTTCATAATAAATTTAACTCCTTTTTAATTTCTTCTAGTTTTAATTTTCCTTCTCTAATTAGTTTTATATAATTTCCATCAATTTGTAATATTGTTGATGGAACATCATCAATTAAATCGTCATCTTTTTTAATAATTAATGGTATTTCATTATTAAAAACATCGTATACTTCTTGTGCTTTTAAACAAGGTTTTTCGTTTGATTTATTTGCACTAGGAACTAATAATGGCTCTCCAACGAATTCAATTAATTCAATTAAATCTTTATTTTTTGGAATTCTAAAACCTATATAATCGCTTTCCAAATATAAATAACTTGGAATATTATTTTTTCGTTTAACTAATAAAGTAATTGAACCAGGCATATATTTTTTTGCAATTTTTAAAGCTAATTCATTTAGTTCACAATAATTTTTAATCATATCAACACTAGATATCATCATTGTAAATGGTTTGTTAGGAACTCTATTTTTAACTTTAACTAAATTGTTAAAAGCAATCTCATTACTTGAAAGACAACCTAAACCATAAACAGTTTCCGTTGGAAAAGCAATTACTTCATTTTTATAAAGTGCTTTTTTAATTAATTCTTTTTGACTAAAATCAATAAATTCTGTTTTCATAAACTCTCTACAACTAAAATTCTATCATGATTATCTAAATCTTTATAAAATTCATATTTTTCTTTTTTAAAATCTAATACATTTTTTAAAAATCCTTCAAGAATATTTTTTTGATCATATCCAATTTCAAACACCATAATATATTTTTTATTTAAAAAAAGTGTGCGATTCTCAATTATTTTTTCATAATAATAATAAGATGGGCTAATAAATAAAGCATTTTTAGGTTCATAATTTAAAACACTTTTATCAACTTCATATTTTTTTGAAATATATGGTGGATTTGCATAAACAACATTAAAATTTGAATTATTATTTAAAAATTTAATCATATCACTCTTTACTAAATTAATATTTGAATTAAATTTATTTTTATTAATTTTGCAAACTTCTAATGCTTTTTTTGAATTATCCACTACAAATATTTCTTTTTTATAATTTAATAATTTATCTAAAACTATTGCAATGCATCCAGAACCAGTACCTAAATCACATATTTTTAATTTTTCATTACTTTTAAATTTATCTGTTATTTTATCAATGCATTTTTTTAAAACAAATTCTGATTCTATACGAGGAATTAAAACTCTTTTATCTACATAAAATTTAAAATTATAAAAATCGCATTCATTTATCACATAATAAACTGGCTCTCCATTTAAAACTCTATTAATTGAACTTAAATTTTCATTGGTTAAATTAAAATTTTTATCCTGTTCAATATAAAATTCAGACATGTCTTTAAAGTTAAAAAAATAACATAATAAAATTCTTAACGAGATTTCTTCAATATTATTTTCTTTAAATTTTATAAGATATTTTTTATAAATTTCACTTAGTTTCACTAGTTAATCTTTCTTTTAAATCATAAGCGATTAAAGCATCTAATAAATCATCTAAATCGCCTTCCATGATACGATCTAATTTTTGAACTGTGTAACCAATTCTATGATCGGTAACTCTATTTTGAGGATAATTATAAGTTCTTATTTTTTCACTTCTTTCACCAGTTCCAACTTTTAATCTTCGTTCATTTCCGATTTTTTCTGCTTGCTCTTGTTCTTTTAAAGCGTATAATTTTGCTCTTAACATTTGCATACAAATTTCTCTATTTTGAATTTGACTCTTTTCTGTTTGACAAGAAACAACAACACCTGTTGGAATGTGAGTAATTCTAACAGCAGATTCAGTTTTGTTAACATTTTGACCACCTGCACCTTGAGATCTATATGTGTCAACATGTAAATCAGCAGGATTAATTTGAATATCGATATCCTCTGCTTCTGGCATAACTAATACCGTTGCAGTTGAAGTATGAATTCTTCCATTTGCTTCAGTCTTTGGAACTCTTTGAACTCTATGAGCACCACTTTCAAATTTTAATCTAGAATATACACCATGCCCTTTAATCATGAAAGAAACCAAAGAATAACCACCAACACTTCCATATGATTCTTCGATCATTTGTAATTTCCAGCCTTTTTTCTCAGCATATTTTACATACATTCTAAATAAGTCACCAGCAAAAATATTAGCTTCATCGCCACCAACAGCGCCCCTTATTTCAACAACAATATTTTTGTCATCATTTGGATCTTTTGGAATTAATAAAACTTTCAAATCTTCTTCTAATTTTTGTAATTGTTCATTTAAATTTACAATAGATTCTTTTGCAAATTTAACTATTTCTTCATCTTGATCATTTAACATTAATTTTGCATCTTCTAAATCTGATTCTAATTTTTCAAATTTATCAAAAGTTTCAATAATTGGATCTAAATTTGCTTTTTCTTTTGATAAATTTTTAAAAAGGGAAATATCGGACATTATATTTGAGTCCATTAATTTTTCATCTATTTCTTTTAGTTTTTCTCTTGCTTGATTTAATCTAATTCTTAACTCGTTTTCCATATCTTAAATATTATACTAGAAATCAAAAGTTATTTTAATTTTTATAATTTTATTTTTACTTATATCTTAAAAATTATATTCAAAAAAAGTATAATTTTAAATATGAGTTATCAAGCATTATATAGAAAATATAGATCACAAAATTTTGATGAAGTTTATGGACAAGAGCACATTGTAAGAACACTAAAAAATGCTCTAAATAATAATAAAATTGCTCATGCTTATTTATTCACAGGACCTCGAGGAACTGGTAAAACCTCGATTGCAAGGCTATTAGCTAAAGCTTTAAACTGTGAGCAAGGCATTGGCCATATTTGTAATGAATGCGAATCTTGTAAATTAATTTCCGCTAATGCTCATCCAGATATAATTGAAATTGATGCTGCTAGCAACTCAAGAGTTGAAGAAATTAGAAACATTATTGAACAAGTAAAATATGCTCCAATAAAAGCTAGATATAAAGTATACATAATTGATGAAGTTCATATGCTTTCAAATAGTGCATTTAATGCATTATTAAAAACGCTTGAAGAACCACCAGAAAATGTTGTTTTTATTTTAGCAACTACAGAACCTTATAAAGTTTTGCCAACAATAATTTCAAGATGTCAAAGATTTGATTTTACAAAGATTGATAATGATGCAATAAAATCAAGATTACAAGATATCTGTAAAAAAGAAAATATTTCAATTGAAGATGAGGCATTAAATGAATTAGCAAGTTTAGCAGATGGTGGAATGAGAGATGCTTTATCTTTATTAGATGAAATCATTGCATATTGTGGAAATAATATTAAATATTCTGATATTTTAAATATTTTTGGGTTAATTTCTAAAGAAGAAAAAGTTAATTTTTTAGAAGATGTTTTTAATAAACAAATAAATGAAGTATTAAATAAATTTATATCATATATTCAAAAAGGAGTTGATGTTAAACACTTTAATGAAGATTTAATAAATATATTAAAAGATTTATTAATTTATAAAATTACAAAAGATACTATAAACGTTAAATATATTAATGAAAATTTATTAATTAAATTAAGTAATTTAATTACTATTTCTGATTTAAAAATTATCATAAATAAATTAATTGATGCTAATAATGAATTTAAAAACATTGCAGATCTCAACTCTTTTTATGAAATTGTCTTACTTGATGTTGCAACAAGTAATGAAATAAGTTATGAAGATCTTAAAGTTATTTTAAAACAACATCCAATTGAAAAACAATTAAAAGAAAATAAAAATAAATTACAAGAAAAAATTCATGCAAATGATACTTCTGCTTCTATAAAAAAAGAAATTATTAATGAAGAAAAAGTTCAAGATAATAAACAAAATATTGAAGATGAATTAAATAATTTAGATAAATCAAATTTAGAAAAATCGACTCAAAATTCTATTAATTTATTTATAAACGAAACAACTCAAAACAATAGAATTGAAGAAAACAAACCTTCAATAAATCAAATAAACCAAGAAAAATTAGAAAATAAAACAGAAAATGAAAATGAAAAATTAACTTCTAATTTAAGTCATTCTAAAGAATTAGAAATGGCAAACACTTATAAACCAAGCGATTATAAAGAAAACATTGACCAAAATATACCAAATATTGCACCAGATAATGACAAAAAAGAAATTATTTCATTATCAGATGATTTAATTATTAAGGCAATTGTAAAAAGTTCTAAAGAAGAAAAAGTTCAACTTTATGAAAAATGGGATTTGTTAGACGATTATCGAATTGAACAAAAATTTGCTCCACTTATTTCAAAAATTCAAACTACTACTTTGTTTTCTTTGTGTGATGAATTATTGATTTTACAAACTCAATATAATTCTGTTGTTGAAACAATTAATCAAAAACAAAATAATGACCTAGTAGTTGAATTAATTTCAAAATTACTTGGAAGAAAAGTAAGAATTTATGCAATTACATTAAATGAAGCAAATCGATTAACGATGTATTATTATAATTTAAGACAAGTTAATAAATTGCCTAAAAAAAGTGAAATCGGAAAGTTATTTTAATTATGAAAATATTAGAAAATTTGATTGAATCTTTTGAAAAATTACCTGGAATTGGTCCAAAAACTGCTGAAAGATTAGCATATTCTGTTCTTGATTTAGATGATGAATATGTAAAAGAATTTGCCCAAAACTTAATTGATGCTAAAACAAAAATAAAAAGATGTAAAATTTGTGGAATGTATTGTGATAGTGATATTTGCGACGTTTGTAAAGATAAAGACAGAATTAGTGATACATTAATCGTTGTAAGTTCTACAAAAGATGCCATAGCAATTGAAAAAGCAACAAAAAAATATAAATATTTTGTTTTAAATGGAAATATTTCACTTTTAAAAAATATAACACCAGATAAATTAAATATTCCACTTCTATTAACAAGAATTGAAACTGAAAATATCAAAGAAATAATTCTAGCTACAAGTTCAACTCTTGATGGAGAAACAACTGCAAGATATTTATCAAATATCTTAGAAAATAAAGTCAAAGTAACACGTCTTGCATATGGACTTCCAATGGGAAGCGAACTTGAATATTTAGATACATTGACTCTTGAAAAAGCAATTTCTGGAAGAAACAAAATATAAAAGGAGATAAATTAATATGTTTATAACATTTGAAGGACCTGAAGGAAGCGGAAAGTCATCTGTTTTAAATTATGTTTATGAAAAATTAAAAGAAAAAAATTACAAAGTAATTAAAACAAGAGAACCAGGTGGAACTCCAATTTCAGAACAAATTAGAAATATTATTTTAGATAAATCAAATACTGCTCTTGATCCAAAAGCCGAGGCTTTATTATATGCTGCAAGCCGAAGACAACATTTAGTAGAAAAAATTTGGCCTAGTTTAAAAGATGGCTATATTGTTTTATGCGATCGATATTTAGATTCTTCTCTAGCTTATCAAGGAGGAGCAAGAGGCCTTGGAATCGATGAAATTTTAAACATTAATAATTTTGCAACAGATAAGACATTCCCAGATTTAACAATATTATTTGATATCGATCCAAAACTTGGATTAAAAAGAATAGCCCAAAATTCCAAACGAGAAGTTAATAGATTAGATTTAGAAAAACTAGAATTTCATAATAAAGTTAGAGAATCATTTTTAAAACTTGCAGAAATTTATAAAGATAGATATCACATAATTGATGCATCAAAACCATTTGATACAGTTTGTAAAGAAACACTAACTTATATTGAAAATATATTAAATAAATAATGGATATATTAACTTATATAAAAACTTTCCAAGAAAATATTTATACATTATTAGAAAATAATTTAAAATCTAATAATTTTTCTCATGCATATTTATTATCTGGAAATTTTAATTCTCCATTATTGGATATTGCTATTTTTATTGCAAAACTTATTTTATGTCAGAATAAAAAATTTGATTGTGAGACTTGCGATTCTTGTCAAAAAATTAATACAAATATTAATTCTTTATTGTCATTAATTATTATTGATGGAAATGAAAAAACAATCCTTAAAGATGACATATTACAAATTGAAGAGAGATTTTCTAAAACCTCAATTGAAAAAAATAAAAAATTTGTTTATATAATTAATCTTGCAGAACACATGACTAAAGAAGCAATTAATTCATTATTAAAGTTTTTAGAAGAGCCTAATGAAAATGTTTATGCAATATTAACAAGTAAAAATATTAACCAAGTTATTCCAACAATTGTTTCTCGATGTCAAATTTTAAAAATAAAATCTGAAGATAAAACTAGATTAATTTCATATCTAAATAATAAAGAAATTGATGAAAAATACCTGCAAATCCTCATTAATTTTTCAATATCTAATAAAGATTTATTAAGTTATTATCAAGATAAAAATATTATAAATTTAATTGATAAAACAATAGAATATTTAGAAAATATTGAAGATAAAAATAAAGCTAGATATTTATTATTAACAAATATAATTCCACTAACAAAAACTGATTTTTATGCTCGATTTGAAATTGACTTATTAACTTTATTTTTAAGTGAATCAATTTCATATCATTCAAGTAGTCAAACATATCTAAAAAGTTATGAAAATATATTAATAAAAATATATAATAATATTACAAACATTAACAAATGTTTGTTAGAAATATATAAAATAAGAAAATATATAAGCATTCATATTAATACCACATTATTGTTTGAACACATCGATTTTCTTATTCATTAAGAGGTGTTATGGATTATTTTATAACTGTTAAATTTGAAGATAATACATTAGGATATTGCTTTTCGTGCCAAGATAATACATTAAAAGTTGGCGATTTTGTTGTCTGCGACACAACAAGAGGCTTAGAAATTGGAAAAATTAGCAAAGAACCTCAAGAAATGAGTAAATACAAATTAAAATTTGAACTAAAACCAATTTTAAAAAAAGCAGATGAAGGCGATATAAAACTATATAAACTTAATAAAATAAAAGCCGCTGAATATGGAAAAATCTTTATGGACGAAGAAAAAAAGCTAAATTTAGGTATGAAATTATTATCAACCGAATTAATGCTTGATCAAAGTAAAGTTGTTTTTTCTTATGTTTCTGATCAAAGAGTCGATTTTAGAGACTTATTAAAAAATTTAATTGTAAAAATAAAATGTAAAATTGAATTAAGACAAGTTGCCGCTCGAGATAGAGCTCAAAAAATTGGTGGGATTGGACCATGTGGATTAATAACTTGTTGCTCATTATTTTTAAGAGAATTTGAAGGTATCACTACTTCTATGATAAAAAATCAAATGTTATCTGGAAATACTTCAAAATTAAGTGGTCTTTGCGATAAATTATTATGTTGTTTAAAATTTGAAAATGAAGGTTATTCTCAAGCTAAAAAAGATTTCCCACCACTTAAGTCTGAAGTTTATGTGGAAGGCGTTAAATATTTAGTTGCAGGATATAATGTTTTTTCAAAAGTAATTAAATTAAAAAATAATCTTGAAGGAGAATTATATCTTCCATTAAATGAAGTCAAAACATTAATCAAAAACCAAGCAAAACTTGAGAAAAAAGACAAAATTAATAGTAATGATGAAAAATAATTTTGGAAAATTATATATTGTTTCAACTCCAATTGGAAATATAAAAGATATAACCTTTAGAGCAATTGAAGTATTAGAAAACGCCGATTATATTGTTTGTGAAAATCCAAATAATTCAAAAAAACTTTTAAATCACTACAACATTAATAAAAAATTAATTCAATTAAATGCAATTATTGAAGAAAATAATACTTCAAATATTTTAAATCTAATAAAAAATGGAAATAATATTGCCTATATTTCTGATGCTGGAACCCCTTGTATTTCAGATCCAGGACAAATTTTAGTTAGTAATGCAATTAAAGGAAACATTGAAGTATCCGTAATTCCTGGAGCTAGTGCAATTTTAACTGCACTTGTTGGAAGCGGTTTAAATATCTCTAATTTTACTTTTGTAGGATTTTTATCTAATAAAAGCGGAACAAGATTAAATCAATTAAAAGAATTAAGTAAAATTAATTCAACGCTTGTAATTTATGAATCATCTCATCGAATTTTAGATACAATTAAAGATATAAAACAAACCTTTAATAATGATTTAAATATTTGTATCGCAAAAGAATTAACAAAAATACATGAAGAATATATTAGAGATAATATTGCAAATATTTCACTGGATAAAGAAAAAGCAAAAGGTGAATTTGTAATTTTAATTGAAAATAAAATAACTAAAGAAAATTTAAACAATGATGAAATAAAAGAAAAATTAATAAAACTAATTAAAGATGAAAAAATAACTAATAAAGAAGCAATTTTAAAAATATCAAAAGATTATAATATAAATAAAAATATTGTCTATAAATTATCACTAGATATTAAAAAATAACAGCGAATTGCTGTTATTTTTTAATTTCATCAATATATTTTTTCAAATCTTCATCAATTATTTCTTTAACAATTTTAACTCTTTGATCTGCATTATTTTCTTCTTTTAATTTAGCTTTTTTCTTAAGTGTATGATAAATTCCAAATAAGCCAAGTCCTCCAAAACCAATAGCTGATAAACCTAAACCCGGAACAAAATATTCGCTAACAAAATTTAATTCATAAGAACATTCACCAATTCCAGACATAAAGCCAACGAAACCGCCAGTAGTTTTATAAACTTTTGGATGAGTTATATTTCCATTGCTATCAGTTAGTGTTAAATCCCAACCTTTATCATATGCTAAGTTTGTAACAATAAATCGATAATTTTGATAATCTGTTTTAAATCCATAAGTATTATATGTATGATAAACATCAGTTAATGGATATTCTTTTAATTCATTAATTAAACTTAAATAATCTTCATGAGAATAAGCATATATTGTTGGAACAGTTGGAGATAAAGTAAAATTATCTCTCATTGGAACAATAATTAATTTTGAAACATAATTATCAAAATAAAATGTTCGATAACGTTTTGAATAATTATCCATTTGATTAAAATTATCATAAGAAATTACATTATTATCTTTATCTAATATAAATGTTGAAAAGACATTATAATCTCTAATTGGAGCATTCATAAATAATGCGCCAACATCAATATCATCAACTAATGCACCACCATCTCGATTTTCAATTACAATAATATTAGTATTTGGTTTTAAAATTAAACTATTCGTATCATAACTTCCAGTTGTTGGAAGAGTATAAATTTGTTCACCTTTTGTTTGATATGCAAGTGGTTCTTCTGGATTAAAGTATGAATTTTTTAAATCATATGCTGTTACTTTTATACTGATTTGTTTTGTTGGAGTGGTGTAATATGATCTAGCTTGGCTAAAATAACCTTCATCCCATAAATCAGTATAATTTTGTTTTAATTCATTAATATCTTGAGTTTCTAAAATGGCGCCTTTTAAGAAATTATAATCGGCATCAAAATGACCTCTTCCAGAATTTGTAAAATAATAAAAGTCACCTAAAACACCCATTGGATTTGAGCCATCTTCATTACTTGATACTTGAGGGTCAATAAAATTAGTAAATGAAAATCCCATTTCAATAAAGTTTTCATTTTCATAAACGGTGTAATCACTGTCTTGATAGCTAACTTTGTAACCAAATGGAATATTTGGATCATAATGAATTACTTTTGAATTAGATTCATCATTTGTATCATAAATTACACGATAATTTGTTTCAACAGCGTTTGTTAAATAATATTTAACACCTAAAAATGTATCTAATAAAGGTCTTTTTTCAATAGCATTACCATTCCAGTTTCCATAAGATGTTACAATATTTGACCAATGTAAAAATTGATCAGTATTTGAGTTATATTCAGAATGGAAATAAGATAAACCATTATAATTTTCAGCCATATTTAAGTTTGTTCCAGAATCATAAATTCTATCAGATTGAACTCTGAAAAATGATTTATCTTCTTCATTTATTGTTTTAAATATTTCAGTTTCTCTTGCAACATTTTCTTTACCATTTAAAAAATAAATTGATTCATAATCAGTATATCCATGGAAGTAATTATAATATGCACCCATTAAAACAACTTCTGCAGCAATAAATAAAATTCCTGTTTTAACAAATCTTTTATCTTTATAATATTTAATAAATAAGAAGAATAAAACTGACACATAAATTAAAGAAATAATAATAACTAACCATCTAGCTCCAATTGGTTCTATTCTTGTGGATTCATCTGGAAGTATCATTGCATAATATATACAAACTCCCATTAAAATAATTGTCACTAAATAAGAAATTACAAAATCATATATCTTATATTTCTTTCTTTTATTAAATGATATTGCACAATATAAAATGATAAATGCATAAGGAATTAATTCCCATCTACCATAAGCTTCACTAAATCCTAAGAATAAATAATAAAAGAATGGGGTAAATAATGCTAACATAAAGAAAGCAATTGCAATAAGATGAGAGAATTTTCTTTCTCTAGTTGATTTAATAATAGAAGCAAAGAAGATTAAAATTAATGGCGTAAAAACAAATATTGAACTTGCTAATGTATCATATCTATTTCCGTCAAAATTCATTACTGGAACATTTCTTCCATCGGTTGCTGGGAATAAAAATGCCATTAAAGGATAAATCCATCTAAATGAATAATAATCTCCAAAAACAAATCCCCAATCAAATATTTGATTTAATGTATTTGTAACATCCCCTGCTTGAATATAACCAATTAAATCTTTTAAATAATCATTTGTTGCTCTTTGATAAGTTAAAGCGTTTAAAATACTTGGAAGAGTAACAAATCCAGAACAGCAAATTCCAAGAGCAAATGCTAAAATTCCAAGCCCTGCAACAATAAAATTATCATATGATTTTCTAGTTTTAATTGTTTGAAAATATCTAAATAAAGCATAAAAAACTCCACCAATTCCAACTGGAATTAAAAAATAGAAGTTAGATATTCCAATTAAAAATAATCCAAGAATTAAAACATATGGTTTTTTAGTTTTTAATAATTTTTCAATACCTAATAAGACAATTGGAAGGAAGGTACAAATTCCATTAAACCCAGCAAACCATTGATAAAATACCATCCAACCACCAAATCCATAACAAACAGAAAATACTCTAGCAGTTGTTTCTTTTACTCCAAAATATTTAAGTAATAATCTAAAAAATAGCGTTGCTAAAATCATTCTAATCATCATAGAAATTAGCATTGCATGAGGAATAAAACTTCTTGGGAATAATAAAACAATTAAAAAGAATGGATCAAATATATAATAAAATGAGTTATTAGCAATATTATCTCCGCCTATTGCAAGAGATGAATCCCAAAACGGAAATTCACCAGTTGTAAAAAAATGCCACCAATCATCCCAACCATTATAGAAAAATGGAATTGATTGAACTGTATAATCGCCTGTAATTGGTGCGGTAAATGAATTAGTTAAAATTGTAATAATATAAAATGCAAACGCTAATACAATTAAAAATAAGACATAATAAAACATATTTTTTGGATTAGAAAAATATGGTTTCATTTTTTCTTTCTTATATTTATCAAATTTAACTTTAAAGTTATTAATTAATTCAGTCATTGGTATTATTATACAATAAATGTATTTATTGTATATTAAAAATTATTTTTAATTGTCAATTTTATAATGCTAATAAAAGTCATAATTTTTTATGAAGAATTTTTCATCAAAAATTAAACTGTATAAACAAAATGTTTATTTAAAAACAGAATTAAATATTTTTGGCATTGGAGCCTTAAACTTATATTCTTTTTTATTTATTGGATTAATTAAATCTAATTCATAAGAATGCAATGCAAGTCTATTTATTGGATCACTTGGATCTCCATATTTATCATCACCACATACAAAATGACCAATATTTCCAAGTTGCACTCTAATTTGATTTTTTCTACCACTATCAATATTTATATCAAGTAAGGAATATTTATCATTTTCTTTAATAACTTTGTAATGTGTTATACAAAATTGAGAATCTTTTTTATCTTTTGTAACATACATTAAATTTTCTTTATTCATTTTTAAATAATTTTTTAATGTGTCTTCTTTTTTATCTAAAACACCATCTACAATTGCATAATATCCTCTTTTTGATACTAAATCATTCCAATTTTCTTGCAATTGGTTTTTTAAATTTTCATTTTTGGCAAAAATTAAAACGCCGCTTGTTTCTTTATCAATTCTATGAACTACATAAATTCGAGCAAATTTATTTTTTTCTCTAACATACTCTAAAGCATATTTATAAGCGGTTTTAACTTTTTCTTTATCACTTGATATTGATAATAAACCAGCTGGTTTATTTATAGCTAAAAAATCTTCATCTTCATAAATTATTTCAAGCTTATTATTTTTTTTATCTTTAAAAGAGCTTAACGGAAATTTAGATATTAAAACAACATCTCCAGGAATTAATTGATAATTAAATTGAGTAACACACGCTCCGTTTACTCCAATACACTTTCTTTTTAAGATATTTTTAATATTATTTCTTGATAAAGATTTAACATTATTTATTAAAAACTCAAGCAATTCCTCATTATTTTTTACTTTATATTCTTTTATGCTTTCATTTTTAATCTTTTCAAATTTATTATAAGAGGCTTTTTCTCTTTTTTTAGCATTCTTGTTCATATTTTTTATTTAAACTAGCTTTTATTAATCCAACAAATAATGGATGAGGTCTTAAAGGTCTCGATTTAAATTCTGGATGGAATTGACAACATACAAAATAATCATTATTTTTTAATTCAAATATTTCTAATAAATTTGTTTGTGGATTCACCCCAGATATTAAAAAATTAGGATCTTTTTTAAATATATCTAAATATTTATTATTAAATTCAAAACGATGACGATGTCTTTCTTTAATAAGTTCTTGATTATTATATAATTGATAAACTTTACTATCTTTATTAAGTTTACATTCATAAGCTCCAAGTCTCATAGTACCTCCAAGATTAATACCTTTATATTGTTCTGGTAAATAATCAATTACTGGATTTTCACATCTTTCATCAATTTCAGTAGAATTTGGATCTTTTATTTTTAATACATCTTTTGCATATTCAATAATTGCAAGTTGTAAGCCAAAACAAATTCCTAAAAGTGGAATATTATTTTCTCTACAATATTTAATTGCAAGTTCTTTTCCTTCGGTTCCTCTTGAGCCAAATCCACCCGGAATTACAATTCCATTTACATCATTAATTACATCATTTATATTCGTATCGTTTAAATTACTAGAATTTATCCAATAAATGTCAACTTTAGAGTCTAATTTATAACCAGCATGTTTTAAAGATTCAATTATTGAAATATAAGCATCATGAAGTTCAACATATTTTCCAACTATTCCTATTTTGACAGATTCTTTTAAATTTTTAATTCTTTTAATTAAATCTTTATAATCATCTAAACAAATTTCTTTTGTATATTTTTCATCAGTAATATTTAATCTTTTTAAAATATATTTATCTAAACCTTGTTCATGAAGAGATGTAATTATTTCATAAATAATTTTTTGATCTAATGATTCAAAAACAGCATCTTTTGAAATATTACAAAACATTGATATTTTTTCTTTATGAGATTCATTAACTTTTTTCTCGCTTCTTAAAACAATAATATCAGGTTGTATTCCAAAAGATTGTAATTCTTTTACACTATGTTGAGTTGGTTTTGTTTTTAATTCTTCACTAGATCTTAAAAATGGGACTAATGTATTATGAATAAAAACAACGTTTTGAAAACCTTTATCAATTCTAAATTGTCTAATTGCTTCAATAAATGGCTGGGATTCAATGTCACCAACCGTTCCACCTATTTCTGTAATTATTACATCAGCATTAGAAGTTTTTTCAGCTAATAATATTCTTCTTTTAATTTCATTTGTAATATGAGGAATTACTTGAATAGTTGCACCTAAATAATTTCCTTTTCTTTCACAATCTAAAACATGTTTATAAATTTTTCCAGATGTAACAGAACTTTCTTTTGTTAAATTAACATCAATAAATCGTTCATAATGTCCTAAATCTAAATCCGTCTCGGCTCCATCTTCTGTTACAAATACTTCTCCGTGCTGATAAGGAGACATAGTACCTGGATCAATATTTAAATAAGGATCAAATTTTTGCATAAATACATTTAATCCATGTTTTTTTAATAATAAACCCAAACTAGATGCGGTAATTCCTTTTCCAAGAGAAGACACAACACCACCAGTTACAAATATATATTTTGTTTCCATATTTAAAAATTATATTTATTTTTTCTCATTAATAAAAGTTAAAAATTATTTATTTATATTTTGATAACTTGATTGATTTAATTTCATAATAAAATAAACTTAAAATTATACTTAAAATTGAGCTAATCATTGTTGGATCTATTAGTTTTATTGCTATTTTTGAGTCTCTAAATAAAAATGTTATAAATTTCCATGGCATTGTAAAAGTTAGTGAATATGATACGCCTGTAAGCGGAATTATAAAGAAAAATACTATACTTTCAATTAATATTACAAAATAAGCAATCAACAAAACAATAGGTATTATTAATTCAAATTTGCTTCTTATTTTTATTGTTTTAATTGAATACAAGAAAAAAGATAAAATAATTAAGAAAATAACAAAAATTACTAAATTTAATAAAATTAAAATACGAGTATAATTCATTAATTGCTCAAAGGCAAATAAAATAAGGGATAAAATAAACGAAATTACACTAACTATTAATGGAAATATATAATTTAATTTTTTAGATTTTAATTTAAGTAAATATTTTTGATTTGTTCTATATAAAGCAATAGATAATGCTTGTTCTTCATTTTTTTCACATGATAATTCATTGTTGTAAATAATAAAACAATACTCAAAACGTTCATTAAATATTTTTTCGTTACTTAATAAATCCTTGAAATTGTTTTCTAAATATTTTCTAATTATTTTTTCTACTTCCTTATTATTATTTTTATTAAAACTTAATTTATTTATATCCTTTTTGCTATTCTTTCTTATTTTAATGATCTTAATTAAATAAATAATTGCATAAATTATAGAGAATATAAATGTAGGATCAATTAATACACTTATTAAATATATATCATTAATAACATGACCAAAAGGATCTCCCCAAATCTTATAACAAAGTATTACACCTGGAAAATAAAATTGAAAATCATGATGAAATTCGTATGTTGTTGGTCTATAAAAGAATAGTAATTCTTCTATCAATATAGCAAAAAAAGATAAAAACAACACTGTAATTGCAATAAAATCAAATATCTTAAATTTTTTAATATTAATTAAACCAATTATAAATAAAGCTAATAATGTAAAAAATGCTAATGGATATAATGTATATAACATTGCATCATTAACTAATCCATAAATTTGAATAATTATTGAATAAACTAAACTAACTAAAACAACAAAAATTATATAATAACAATTTTCTTTAAACAATTTAAAATGAAATGTTAATTGATCATTAATAAAAGAAAATGTTTTAGCAATTGCAACTTCTTCATCATTTTCATTTTTTAAACAATAATTATAATAACCAATTGAATTATTTAATAATTTTTTAAATTTTTTAGATTTTTTTGATATAGAAAAATTGCTTAAAATATATTCTTCTATTAGTTGTTCTTCATCCATAATTAAATTATATCATAAATAATTAAATTAAAAAAACGCCCTTTTTTATGGACGTTTTTTAATGACTTATTAATTTTTATACTTTTCTAAAGGTTATTCCTTCTCCATAATTGCTACCAACAGTTATTGATACAATGCCTTTAATATAACTGCCAGATTCTTCATCATATTCATAACCTTTTTCTAGTAATAATTCTTTATATCTTCCAAAATAATTATCAGTATCTTGTAAATTACCATCAAATTTTAATAATGTTATTGAATATATATCTCCTTCACTACCATCTGGAAGAGTATTGGTAATCGTGCTTATTCCCATACCTAAATAGAAATCTTTATTATATAAATATGGAATTTCAGAAGCTACTTCTTCTCCATACATTTTAACTAATAATTCATATACAGAAGGTATAGCAGTAAAGTTAGTTGGTTCACTCCACTCAGATGACATACTTTCTAATTCGTTTAATATATTAACTAATTCACTGCCACCTAAATCTTCTACTGAATTTGCATA
Source organism: uncultured Bacilli bacterium (assembly GCA_944349595.1). Taxonomy (GTDB): domain Bacteria; phylum Bacillota_I; class Bacilli_A; order RFN20; family CAG-826; genus Alectryobacillus. The sequence goes on from CALVNF010000001.1 coordinate 34,061, forward strand.
TGTTATTTTAAATTCAGCTTCTCCAATAATTCCAAATGCTGCAAGACTTCCAGTGTATTTAATTCCACTAATTGTTCCATCATTTAATTTATAAGTAAATGTATTTTCAACAATATCTAATCCAGTATCTGGTCCAAGAATTATGTGATCTGCTACTCCTTTTACATAATTTCTAATTTTTAATTCTGTTTTATCTTCATTTAATTCAAATAATTCTGGAGCAGCATCTATTTTTAATAAATCAGAAATACTTCCTTGAGTTAATGGAGCGACTGGAATTGGTGTATTATTTACATACATGAAATCACTATAACCATTATTTTTATTAACATATCCATTAATATTTCTATCACCAAAAGCATCAATTGAATCATTAATAATTGCGTCTTCTGTGACATAATACTTAACATAGCTGTCTTCTGTATTAGTAAGTGCTTCAATGACATAATTTCTAGCACTTTCAAAATTATCTAAAATAGTCTTTATTTCTTGAGTTTCTGCAGTTGTTTCATAAGGCTTAATTTCAGGTTTTGCTTTTGCATGGTCATTTAATTCTATAACTATTTCTGTATAACTTTCTATTGTTCCACCTTCCATATCAGCATATTCACTAACAGTTGAAGTTAGAGTTAATTTACTAGCTTTATTATTAACAGTTTCTAAAGTTAGTGAATCTAAGGTCATATTAAAAGTTAATCCCGATAATGCACTTGCAATTGTAAGAGCATCAGCACCCCAGTATTTATATGTGTTTTCAGAAGTTGATCTAAATCCCATTGTATCTAAATCTTGGCTTGCTACTAAAAGAGCAAGTGGAATATCCATTCCTAATCCTAAAGATTGACCAACACTTTCTTCTACTAATTTATTTTCATAATCAATGTATTGAGTAATTGCAATTCCATTTTCATCTGCAACATATAATTCATCTGTCGGCATTCCATTTAAATTATCACTATATAATCGATAATAAGAACTTGAAACATCAAAATTAATTGTTTGACTTAATACCGCATTATCATTTTCAAACTGAGTAATTGTTGTTTTTGTATTATATTCTCCATCTGAATAAATTGAAAATGCTAAATTATTTAATTCTTCTCCAGGAATTTCAAATTCATTAGAAAACTTAGCTAATTCTTCATTTTTTTCAGGATTTTGATATTTAATAACACCTTCTCCAACATCCATTTTAACTAAATTAATAAAATCATCATCATAAGTTAAAAACCCAAAAACTAATTCACCTTGATTTACTTGTTTAAAATATAATCCAGCTGAAGAATTTGTAATGATATTATCATAATTATTAGCAATTCCTAAAAATTCTAAAAATACATTTAATGTGGTGAAATTACTTATAATTATTTCGCCATTTCCGGCATCACTAACTTCATCAAAGCTATTGATTTCATTAATCAAATTATCGTTAAATACTTTTAATGGATTAACATCTTTTATACTTAAAACTGTTGTTTGATTATAGTTTTCATCGTATGCAGTTGCGATATTTCCAACTTTTACTTCATTATTTTTAAAAGTGAAATGATAGCCTAACTTTTTATAAATTGAAGAAGAATTATAATTATTAATCATAATAATTCCTTCTTCTTTTGTTTTATTTAAATAATAACTTGAGTCAAAAATTACATCAGAAGAAATATCATCATTAGAAAAACTAACTTGAAATGATTCGCTTTTTCCAACTTCTTTTAAAATTGAAAATAATTCATCGATTGTAAGAGATTCATCTACATGACTTGTTGTGGTTGTTGTAGTTGTTGCGGTTGTTGTTGTTGTTAATGTTGAATTACTAGTGTTAGAACTACTACTAGATAAATCGTTAACATTATCACAGCTAGTTATTAATAAACTAGCCAATAGTAAGATTGAAGCATTTAATTTTTTCATTTAATCACCTCCTAAAAATTAATAATTTTAATAATTACACAAATTATAAAGTTTGTAAATATTCTTGTATTAACTTATAGTTAATGAAAAACAATCTTATATAATTAATAATATAATAAAAAGTCTGCAAAACCTAAATATTTTAATGAAATACAATTAAATTAAGTTGTTCAATGATATAATAAGTATGTATTTATTTTAAAAATAACTATTTTAAAGTATCATATTAATATGAAAAAAATTGAATTATTATCTCCAGCAGGCGATTTTGAAAAATTAAAAACAGCAATTCATTTTGGTTGCGATGCGGTTTATTTATCTGGAAAAAAATTTGGATTAAGAGCTTTTTGCGATAATTTTAGTGATGAAGAGTTAATTGAAGCAATTGAATATGCTCATTATTATAATGTTAAAGTTTATGTAACAATAAATATTCTTGCACATAATAAAGATTTTGATGGATTATTAGATTATTTATTGTTTTTAGAAAAAAACCAAGTTGATGGAGTTATTGTTAGTGATTTAGGAATTGCAAATTTAGTCATTAATAATACTCATTTAGAATTACATGTTTCAACTCAAGCAAATATAACAAATTTATATTCTGCAAAAGTTTGGCAAAATCTTGGTGCAAAAAGATTGGTTTTAGCAAGAGAATTATCCTTAAAAGAAATAAATGAAATTAGAAATGGATTAATTAGTGATGTAGATATTGAATGTTTCGCTCATGGTGCAATGTGTATTTCATATAGTGGAAGATGTTTATTATCAAATTTTTTAACAGGTAGAGCTTCAAATGCTGGAGAATGTGCTCAAATTTGCAGATGGCAATTTGCTCTAGGAATAAAAGATAATAAAGATGATATATCATATTATCCAATTCAAGAAGATAATAAAGGAACATATATTTTAAATAGCAAAGATTTATGTATGATTAATTATATAAAAGAATTGGTTGATAATGGTGTAAATAGTTTAAAAATTGAAGGTAGAATGAAATCAAATTATTATGTAGCCGTTGTTACAAATGCATATCGTAGAGCGATTGATAATTATTATAATAATAAAACTCCAACTTTTGATTATATTGAAGAGTTAAAAAAGACTTCAAATAGAGACTTTACTACTGGTTTTTATTTTAATGATACTAGCAAAGAAAATCTAAATACATCTAAAGTAACTGAAACTTATAAATATGTAGCGGTAGTTTTAAAACAATTAGATGATAATTATATTTTAGTTGAACATAGAAATAAATTTAAATTAAATGATGAACTTGAAATATTGTCAAATAATGACAGTTTTAATAAGAAATTTATCGTTAGTGAAATACTAGATGAAAATAAAAATCCAATTGATGAAGTTAAAAAAATAAAACAAAGAGTTTATTTAAAATGTCCATATAAAGTTTCAAAATTTGATATTTTAAGAATAAAAAAACAAGATGAAAACTAAATTAAAAGATAATATTATTTTTAGATCAATTATTATTCCAATTTGTGTAATTTTATGTTTTGTTGGACAATTTATACCACCAGTTAATGGTTTAACTAGTGAAGCATTTGGAGTAATATTTATTTTTGTTGGAATATTAATTTTATGGCTAACAATTGGAATAGATTGGCCAAGTTTATTATGTTTATTGGCTTTAGGATTTATAAATAATTTTGGTTTTGGTAAGGTTATTTCTTCAAGTTTTGGAAATTCTACTTTTGCTTTTTTATTATTTACGTTTGTCTGCACTTATGCCTTATCAAAAACATCTATTATTAAAAAAGTTGCTATTGGTTTTGTAAATTTTAAACTAGCTAGAAAAAATGGATATTTATTTATATTTTTCTTTTTATTTTCAAGTTTGTTTTTAGGTCTTTTTATATCACCAAGCGTCTTATTTATCGTCCTTTTACCAATATTAAATGAGATTCTTAGTATTCTTGAAATTGAAAAAACAGATAATATTGCAAAAGTTTTGATGCTTGGCTTAGGTTTTAGTATTTCAATTAGTAGTGGAATGACTCCAATTGCACATGTTTTTCCAATTCTTGCAATAAATGCCGCAAATCTTAATGTTTCTGCCTTCCAATATATGGGAATCGCTATTCCTTGTGGTTTAGTTTTATTTATTTTAATGTATTTTGTTCTAATCTTATTTATTAGACCGGATGTTAAAAAAATAAATTATGATAATGTATCAAAATTAAAAAATGAATTACCAAAATTAAATAAAAAAGATTTAGCAATCTTAATTATTTTTATAGTAGTTTTACTTTTATGGATTTTACCATCTCTTTTTGAGTATATTTATTATCCAATTTATGAAATATTTAATACTTATGGAACAGCTATGCCTCCACTTCTTGGTACTGTTTTATTATGTATTATTCAAATTAATAAAGAACCATTAATTAAAATTGATGATGCTTTAAAAAATGGAATTCCATGGGGTAGTTTAATTATGTGTGCTGCAACTCTTGCTTTAGGAGAAGCAATAAAAAGTAATGATATTGGTTTAATTAGTTTTCTTCAAAATAATTTAGGTAGTTCTTTAAAAAATATATCACCAATTTTATTATTAATTATATTTGCAAGTTGGGCGGCAATCCAAACTAATTTATCATCTAATATGGTAACTGCTACTTTAGTTAGTACTGTTGCAAGTACTATATTAGTATCTTCAAATACAGGATTAAATACATCTGCTGTTATTTGTATTATTGGAATGCTTGCAAGTTTTGCATTTGCTACCCCTCCTTCTATGCCTCATATTGCAATAATTAGTGCAAGTGAATCAACAAATACCAAAGATGTATTAATTTTTGGAAGTATTTTAATGTTATTATCAATTATCTTATCACTAGTTATTTCTTATCCATTAGGATTACTTATTTTTTAGGAGGAATTATGAATATATTGGAGAATTGCAGAGAAATTATAGATCAAATTGATACTGAAATTATTAAATTATATGAAAAAAGAATGGATATTGTAAAAGAAGTTATTGAATTTAAAATAAAAAATAATATCCCCGTTTTAGATTCTTCAAGAGAAGAAAAAATGTTAATAAAAAATTTAGAGAAAATTAAAAGCGAAGATTATAAAAAATATTATAATTCAGTTTTAACAGGTTTTTTAAAAGCCAGTAAAGATATGCAAAATGATATTTTAAAAAATAAAAATTAAAAATAATGAACTGAAATATTTATGTTTAATTTAATTACTACTATATCATATTTAAAATTTTTAGTTTTCATCACTAGAACTTATTGATGAATTTTTACTAATTGTACCTGGATTACTACAAGAAGTAAGTAATAGAGGTAATGACAAAAATAATAAGAATTTACTTTTTTCCATAAGACCTTCTGCTATTTTTATATATCAATAAAAAAATGAATGATTTTTTTAAAAAAAGACATCATTTTAACAAAAGTGATGTCTTTTTAAATTAAAATCACGTTAATTTATGTAAATTATTTGCGAAAACCTATTATTTTGAAGATTAGTTCCATACAACAGTAATTTTTGCTTTTGTACTATTAGTATAATCCCAATTATTGTTCCAACCTTCTGGTTTTTCACTAAATTGACAATGAACTAATAAATCTACACTATTATGATTAAAAATTAATTCTCCCATTTCTAAGACATTTGAAGGAATTGTGATCTCTTTTATTGCACAATTAGAGAAAGCTTGATTTCCAATAGATTTTAAATTTATACAATCTTCTAAATTTACACTTTCTAGGAAAGCACAAGTCATAAAAGCTCCTTCCTTCATTGTTTCAAGTGTTTCTGGTAATTCTAAACTAGTAATTTTTAATCTGGCAAAACTTCTATTTCCTATATATTTTAATGTACTAGGAAGAGTAAGGCTACTTATAGAAGTTGCTTTAGATGGGAACAATGAAGTATCAGATTTACCATCACTTACTCCAACAGTTCCCTCTTTAACAGTAAATTCAGTCATTTTTACATCATCAACTGCTAATAACCAGTTATCTATATAAAAACCTCCATTTTCCCAATTAGATTGATTTTCATATAAATCAGTTGAACCAAATGCATTATTTCCAATAGAAACAACACTAGATGGAATATTAATTTGACTTAGAGAATATAAGCTAGAGAAAGCTGAACTTCCAATAATTTTTAAGCCTTCTGGTAAAACTATACTTTTCAAATTTTTACCATTGTTAGTAAACGCATTAATTGCAATAACAATTGTTCCTTCTTTTACATTAATACTTTGTTGATTTAATAAATCATTATTTGTAGTAATCAAATAATTATCTAAATATAAAATTCCATTTTCCCAATTTTTTGCATCATTATAATATCCAGATCCATATATAAAAGTATTAGTTATTTCAATCGGATTTGATGGCATTTTTATATTATTAAGTAATGTGCAACCACTAAAAACGTATGTTCCTAGTTCAACTAAAGTATTTGGTAAGACAATTGAACTTAATTTTGTACAATTTTCAAAGCTCATGTCACCTATACTTGTAGTTTTATTTAAATCAACTTTTTCTAAATTTTTACAATCCTTAAAAGCATATCCCCAAATTTCTTTAAATGAATCCGGTGCTATAAACTCTTTAATTCCAGATTCTGCAAATGCATCATTTCTAATTTGAACTAATGATTGTGGAATATTTATTTTTTCTAATAAAGTACATTTTTCAAATGCATAATCTGGAATGACACTTATATTATCTGGAAGATTAACCTCTTTTAAATTAGTGCATCCATAACACATTTTATATCCTAAAGTTGTAACAGTTTCTGGAATTACAAGCTTTTCAATATAAATATTATTTAAAAATAATTCTTTTTTAATTTCTTTTACTTCTATATTATTAACTTGATTAGGAATAATAACTTCATTATTTGTTTCATTAATACCATTTACTTCAGTTAAAACTCCTTCAGCGTTTACAACAAAACTAATACTAGTTGGAAGATTTTCTCCCCATTTTGCATATAAAGTTATGTTTTGTTTAACTTCATATGGGAACGTAACTTTAGTAATATAAGTATTTTCTAAATACCATCCTAAAAATTTATAACCATCTCTTGTTGGAATTGGTTCTTCATTAATTACGCTAACATTTAAATCACTTACACCTTTTCCACCATTTAGTTCAAAGTGTACTTTATATGTGTTTTTCTCCCATTTTGCATATAAAGTTATGTTTTGTTTAACTTCATATGGGAACGTAACTTTACTAATATAAGTTTTTTCTAAATACCATCCTAAAAATTTATAACCATCTCTTGTTGGTATAGGTTCACTAGATATAATAGATGTAGTAATAGAATCCATCTTATCACCTCCGCAAGTATCAAAGGTAACTGTAAATTCTTTTACTGGTTCTTCTTTAAATAAGTAATTGGCATAAACATTAATATCTTGATCCAAACTTTTATTTAAATATGTGTCTTCTTTTAATTGATTATTAAATGTATCTTTATCAAAAAACCAACCAACAAATTCATATGATTCTTTTTTAGGAGCATCTGGAAGAGTAATTAACTCGTTTCCGGATGTTTTTAATGTAGAAAAAATGTCATCATCAACATAAAAATTAATTGTATATTCTTGTGGTTCAGGAATTACATTTTCTTCATAATATGCATAACTATTAATATCATGTGTAAGTGCTTTATTAATAAAATAATCTTCACTTAATTTTTCATTCCATGTATTTTTATCTAAATACCATCCCTTAAATGTATAATTATCTTTTGTTGGAGCCTCTGGTAATGTAATAATTTCATATCCGCTAGTAGATATTTTACTAATCAAAGTATCGTCGTCGTAAAAAGATATACTATAAGTTTGTAAAGTAGATTGTGAATCGCCACAAGAGGTTAAAGATAATGGCAAAAATAAAACAAGTGATGTATTTATAGCTAACAATAATTTGTTTTTCATCAATAAATTCTCCTTTCAGTGCAATGAATAATATAAAAGCTAAATTTGTCATTTTCAAGTTATTTGCAACAGCAAAAAAATTAATAAAATTTAGAAATTGTCAATTAAAGACCGAATAATTATTGAATCTGAACTATATAGTGATTATTCAAAAATAGCATCCCCAATATTTGAATTACGTTGTTCATTAAATGAAAATGAAGCGGCTGAAATATTAAAAAAATCGCTAATTAGTAGCGATTTTTTAAAAATAAACACTTTTTAGATTATTTAGATGATCCTTCAACTGCTTCAGTTTTCTTACTAAGATCTTCTTTTAAATTAAATGATGAAAATTCTTTAGTGTTTGGTAATTTTAAATCCCATTCATTTAATTTATTAAGTTTATATTGAATATTTTCACCACTTAATTTTAAGATATGTCCACCTTTAGTTAAATCCTTAGAGATGAAATGAATATGCCATCCTGGTAAATTCATTCCTTCAACATAATTTGGGCAAAATACACCAACAACATAACCCTCAATGTCGTGATATTCAAATTCTCTTTGATCTTTAGCAACTTTATAAAGAGGTTCATAAGGCTTATCTTGTTTAAAACAAGATCTAACTCTAACATTAAACTTACCTTCCATTTTAATCATATAGAAATAGTTTGTAGAAACTAACTCTTTTGATAGTAAAGTTTTAAAGTCTTCAATTGATTCAAAACTAATAACTTGTTCTTTAACTTTTTCATCAAAGAAAGCTACTGTTGTAAATGGTAAGCTATCTTCTTCACTCATTTCGCTTACAACACCATTTGCTCTTCCATTATAAGCTTTTCCGTTTAAAATAATGGCTTCTCCATCTAGTCCATCGTATGTACCAATGCCAGTATCACCATGTTTTAATAATTCTTTTACTGAACATGTACCATTATAATCGCCTAACATTAAATCATTTAATGTAGAAACTTGAAATAATTTATTTGTTTTCATTTTCATTCTCCTTTGTAATTTCTTCTTTATGTGATTTTATATGAAAAATCTTTTTAAAATATTTATGGTTATGGTGATGAGTTCTATAGTTGTTATTTTCATCATAAACAGCTTCTAATAACTCAGGATGAGTTTCTTGGAAAACTCTTTTTGGATCAGATATTTTATCACCTTGATGGGTTTTAAAATAAAAGTTCATAGCCCATTTTGTAAAGAAAGGTGACAAGATATTTGTTATTAAAAGGACAATTGCAAGAACAGCAACTGAACGAGAAATCATATCTTCTCCAAATGTTTCGCCATTAAATGTGAAGCCAGTAAACATTGCAGGAATTGACAATGCAACTCCAGCTAATGAAGCACTTCCTACACTAGCATACCCAGGTCTTTTTAAAGCAAAACGATCAACAATATAAGGAATAATTAAAGTAACAGCCCAGTATAATAAAATTGCTACTAAAACTGATAATAATACTTGTGCGTCAAAGAGTTTTGTTAAATTAATAGTACTTCCAAATTGGAATCCTAAGAAAGGAAGAATAATAGCATTACCACCTTTAAAGACATCTCTAATTTTTGGATCTAAATTACCTAATAATACACCAAGTAAGAATGGAATAAGCAAAGAGAAAATTTGCATTATTTTTTGAACTAATGATGTACTTCCTTCACCAAATGAACTAATAAAGATAAATGGTAATAAAGGCATTGAACATATTAACATAATAGGGAATGTACCAAGATCGCTTTTATCAGCATATGGTTGAATGATTCCCATATATAATGCAGCATTAGCACTTGTTAATATACAAGTTAAAGTTACAGAGTCAATTCCAGCAAATCCATTTAAGCCACAAACGACAAAAACAATTGCACTTAAGACATAAGCAGGAATTAATCTAGCAAGAATAATCCATATTCCTCTTTTACCAACTTCAACAAAATCATGAGGTTTAATCATTGTTCCTGTGCAAAATAGCATTAATCCAATCATCAACATTTGACCAGTTGATCCGAATAAATCTTGCATAGGGTTTCCTAAATATTGCCATAAAGTGACTCCATGTCCTAATTCTGTTGTACCTTCTGGAGCACCTAAATTAAATTCAATAGTTAATGTACAAATTATTGCACTAATTAATAAAGGCACAAACATAGTACCGGCTGGAATTTTGTTTAAAAATTTCCAAATGCCAATACCTTTAAATTTCTTTTGTTTAACTTCTTCCATAATTTATATTACCTAAAACTTTCTTTTAAATATTCTTTATTAATTGCATCTACAAGCAAAATGGCATCTTCTAATTCTTTAACTGAAACGTCACCACTGAAATTGTGTATTGATTCACCATTAGCACAACTTGCTACAGCAACTTTATGAACATCTTCTTTTGTAATTCCAACTTTGTCTAATGTTAAAGGTAATCCAACACTATGCATAAATTCTCTAACAGTATTGAATTCTTCTTTATTGTTATTTTCTAATACAAGTTGAACAAGAGTGCCATAAGCTACACAGCAACCATGCATAGCAGTTTTCTTTCCAAGTGAACTTACACCGTTGTAAAATGAATGAGCTACACATAATCCACCATTATCAGCACCAACACCACTCAAATAAGTATTAGCTTCGATAATAGCCTCTAATTCAGGGGTAACTAAATGATTATTGCAACTAATTTTTGCTTCTTTACCACATTTTAATAAAGTTTCATAGCAAAGTTTACAAAGAGCTAACGATGATAATGTAATGCCACCATTTTCTAATGATAATGAGCTTGTTTTATAACATTCTCTTGCTTCAAAATAAGTTCCTAAAGCATCGCCCATTCCTGCGACAAGAAATTTAGTAGGAGCATTTGCAATTACTAAACTATCAACTAAAACAAAGTCTGGATTATTAGGATAAAATAAATAAGAATTAAACGTATGATCGTCATTATAAATGACACTTAATCCTGTACATGGAGCATCAGTAGCACAAACAGTAGGGATTATTGCAATACGTTTTTTCTCATAATATGCAGTTGCTTTACTTGTGTCGATGGCACTACCACCACCAACTCCTACAACGACATCAATTTTTTCATTACGGACAATTTCTCTCATCTTATTAATTTCACCGACTGAAGAAATTCCGCTAAAAATTTGATAAATTCTTTTCGTTTTAGAATCTTTAAATGATTCTTCAATTAAATCATGAGTTGACTTATAAGCACTATTTGAACATATAAAAAGATAGTTATTACCGAATTCTTTTATATTTTCATAAAAATGTTTCAACGCATTAGCGCCTTGAATATATTTTAGAGGTGCTCTCATGAGTAATAAATTTTTCATAAATGATTCCTCCTCTTACGCTAAAAATTTTATTACCAAAAAATATTGAAATAAATATTTTGATGTAATAAAATTCATATTGTAAATTGTGCTACTAGCCTAATTAAATTATGGATACTTATCAAAAATTATTCGAAATATATACCAAAAGCATTTCCATTAATGATTTTGTCAAAAATATTACTAGAGAAATTAATAATCCTATTGCTTTAATTAACGAAAATTTTCAAATTATTTCTTATAGTGATAATGATTTATATAACGATAGTTTTTATGATGAAGCAACCAAAATAGGTTTTTGGTCGTTAAGCTTTGCAAAAAAAATTACTGATGAATTTAATGATGGTAGTGAATATAAGATTATTGATTATATTAACGAACATCGAAGACTATTTATTAGATTAACTTATGACAATAAGTTTGTTGGATATTGTGTAATCTTAGAAATTAATAAAAATTTAGATAGTCTTAATAAAGAATTTGTTAAGGCCGCAAGTATTATTTTTGCTAAATCAATATATACCTTTGATCCAATTTCAAAAGACATTAGTAATGAAACTTTTTTAATAAACTTAATCAATCATATTTACATTTCACGTCAAATATATTTAGAAAGATTAAAAAGATCTAATTTTCATCAAAATACAGACTCATATATTTTTATTTTTAATATAAAAAATATTAAAAACGAAAAAGAAGACTATTTTTTAAAAGCTCTACGCGAAATTAATTCAAAGCTTATATTAGTTCTTAAAGATGACTACTTAATATGCTATCTTAATGAAAACTATTCTTCGTCAACATTTTCAAAAATAGATAATTTATTATTTACATATCATCTTGATGGGATTGTATCTTCAAAAATACTTGATTTATATAAACTAGATGAAATTTTTTCATTAAATGTAAAGCTACTAACAGCGTTAAATAATAGTTTTTTGGAATATAAATTGTATAAAGAAGAAGATTATAAAATCATTCTTCCTTTTTTAGAAATAGATAAAAATATTTTATTTAGTTTTTTAAATGAAAAAATAGCTAAACTATATCATTATGATTTAATTAATAAGACTAATTATATTGATACTTTATATGCTTATATATTAAATGAAAGAAGTTTAAATGAAGCTAGTAAAATTTTATATCTACATAAAAATACTATTTTGTATAGATTAGATAAAATTAAAAATATCGCTAACATTAATTTAGAAAATTATAACGAAAAACTTTCATATATATTTTCGATAGTACTTTTATATTATTTATTAAATGAATTGCATAAAATAAATTTATAAGATTAATTATTTAATAATTTTTAATTGATATTTCTTAAAAATATAAGGTTAAATTTTTATTGTATATATTAATATTTGTCTGCTGATATATTAAAAAAATGCTTTATTTTTAAAAAAGTATGCAAAACTAAGCTTTTTTTAAAATTTTAGCCAATTAATTAATATGTTATTAATATTAGATTGATTAACTTCATGTCCTTTAATTGCTAAACCATCTTCGATAATTGCAAGTGGTTAATAAATTAATCAATGTGGTTAATAAATGTGGTTAATAAAAACATATTTTAAGCTTTCCCATAAAGTAAATTTTGTAAGAGTATCGTTTTTTGTTGAGGGTATCATTTCTCAAGTAGCCATATCGTTTACCTAATAGAGCTTCATTTATATAGTAGCCTAATTTAGATATTTTTACTTGCTCTAGTGTTAAAACTTAAACTAGCAAAACACCAAAAATAAAAAAATGCCCGATTTCTCGGACAAATATCGTTAATTTTGACACCCTTAATTGTATCAAAATGTTAGTTATAAGATGGTGGAGAAGCGGAGAGTTGAACTCCGGTCCACAAGTAGTCCCACAAAAACCTCTACAGTTTAGGCATATTTTTAATTTTATTGATATTATAAACATACCAAATTCTTACCAACTAGATTATAAATATTCATAAGTCTTTATAATCATCAAACTTATATATCCTTAATTAGACTTGCCTTATTAAATGTCTAAGGATAAACAAATAATAAGACACGCAACTTCGTATTAAATACGACTTATATTATTAGGCTAAGATTAAGCAGCTGCGTAAGCGTAATTTCTGTTGCCAGATATTTATTTTTTAGTGATAACGTCACCACTCGACTGCAATTTAAGCCAGACCAGTACCTATGTCGAAAACCAGTACTTCCCCAAGTTCTTAAATTATATCATAATTTAATTGTTTTTTTAAAAATAATTTATTAAAATAATAAAGCACTTTATGTCTGTATTTGGTTATATTTTAAAAAGTTTTTATAAAAATGATGTCTGTATTGAAGCTGGCCGTAAATTTAAATGGTGGGCAGCTTTAATATATTTTTTATTAGCAACAATTATTTCAGTAATTCCAATTACGGTGCAAACTTGTACTGTTGATGGTGGAAGTATAATAACATCTAATACTTATGAAGTTGATAATGGATTAGTTGCATTTACAGAAAACTTTTTAGCAACAAACGAATTAGAATTTAACTTAATTAATGAAGCAAATGGTGAAAATAAAAATTATGATGATGTAGATCTTCACAATTCATTAATAATTACTTCTTCAAGTGATGAAAGTTATTCAAATCAAAATTATACTAAACCACTATTTTCTTATAATGGATATTATTTAGAAGAAGACGAAAATAATAATACAACTAATAAAGAAAGAACAATTTTAGAGGTTTGGGATTTTACATATTTCCCAAAAGAAAGACAAACTGAAAAATTAGCTGATGGAAGTGAAAAAATAATAATGCCTTCATATAATGATATGATTACATTATTATCAAGTGGTTCTTCTATTCCACAAAATATTGATGATATCGTTGTTTTATTACAAGACAAGGCTAATAATTCAAGTTCTTCTTCCACAAGACAAACTTCATTTTTAGCTTTTGGAAAATACACATTTAATCTTTATAAATACAATGCTAAAGGTACATTATCTCAAGCAATGACTGGAGATTATGTAAATATAAATTTAAAACAAATTAATAATATTTTATCTTTATCTAATAATAAAGATTCTCATCAAAGAGTAATTGAATCTTGGCAAATATTCTTTAGAGATGGATATTTATCAATTAAGATTCAAACAGCTGTTATTCAAATTTCTATTGTATTAGCTGTTAACTCTGCAATTATTCTAATTATGTCTTTAGTTATATTCTTAGTAACTAGAGGTAAAAATAATCCATTTAAAGTTTATAAATATTATGAATGTCTCAAGATTTGTTGTTGGATTGCACTTAGTCCTGCAATATTAACATTGATCTTTGGATTTATATTCCCATCAATTATTGGAATATTCTTATTTGTATTAACTTATGGTATTAGAGCTCTATTTATGTGGACTAAAAACTTCAGAGTTTATAATAATCAATAAAATAAAAACTAAAAATTCTATATTAAAAAAAGCGATTGTTACATCGCTTTTTTTAATCCCCATAATCTGATCCTCTTGATTTATCTTCAACAAAGATTAATAAAGGATCAGTTATATCGGTTATCTCTTGATAAATAAATCCATCTAGTTCAATGTATGGAAATTCATAATCACCAGTAAATATTACTTTTTTATTTTTTCTAACAATTGATAATAATTTTTCCATAATTTTATCAAATTTATCTTGGTGATGAGCTTTCATTCCAACTAGTTGAGTATAAAATGTTGGTTCTATAAAAAATATTGAACCATCATCTAATTCAAACTCTTGAAGATATGGATATTTATCTTCGTCAATTCTTTTTAATTTTTTAAATTCTTCATACGTTTCCATGTTAAATATTATAAAATATTTTAAACATAGGAGGAACATAAATGGAAAAAACATTTAACGAAGACATTAAAATTGTAATTACTGATATTGACCAAACATTATTTTCACATAATACAAATAAAGTTCCTCAATCCGCTGTTGATGCTTTTAAAAAATTACAAGAAAGAGGAATTAAAGTATTTTTATGTTCCGGTAGAAATAAATATTTAATTAGAAAATCTGGCGTTTTAGATTATGTAAAACCAGATGGTTATATTGTAATGAACGGTGCTGCTGTTATTATAAATGACAAAATAATTTATTCATATCCAATTCCAAGCAATGTTGTTGATGCTTTAATTAAATTTTCTAAAAGATTACGATTTGGTTTAACATTAATTGAAGAAACCGAAGGTCATATTAATTATATTGATGAAAGAGTAATTTCTGCTCATGAAAAATATGGAACAAGATTCCCACAACCTCGTAGTTTTCCAGATCATTACGATCGAGTTGTTTATCAAGCAATTTGTTTTTGTGATGAATTAGATGAATCTCTATTTTTACCACATATTAAGGGTGCTAAAAGTGCTAGATGGGATGAATATGCCGTTGATATTATGCCTGAAGATAGCGATAAATCAAAAGGCGTTCTTGCACTTTTGACATATTTAAATTTAAAACCAGAAAATTGTCTTGCAATTGGAGATGGTAATAACGATATTGAGGTTTTGCAATTTTCTGGAATTGGAGTTGCAATGGGAAATGCCAATCAAAAAGTAAAAGATGCTGCCGATTATGTAACAGATGATATTGATAATGATGGTTGGGCAAAAGCCATGAAGCACTTTAATTTAATTTAATTATTTATGATATGTTTCATTATTAATTATTTTAAAACATCTATATAAAGATTCTAAAACAATTACTCGACATAATTGATGAGGAAAAGTCAAACTTGATAGTTTGATTTTTTCATTTTTAAAGGTGTTAATTTTTTCACTTATTCCATAAGATCCACCAATTAGAAAAGTAATTTTTGAATTATTAATCATTATGTTATTTAAATATTTTGCATAACTAATCGAATCAAATTCTTTTCCTTTTAAATCAAAAATTAACAAAAAGTCTGCAGAATTAATATATTTTTTAATATTTTCAAATTCTTTATCTTTAATTATTTCAATTTCTTTAAGTGATGGACTCTCACTTACTTTTTCATCCTTAACTTCAATTATTTCAAGATTGGCATATTTAGATAATCTTTTTTTATATTCTAAAATTGCTTCTTTTAAATAATTTTCTTTTATTTTTCCAACACAAATTAATCTAATATTAATCATAGTAAAAAATGCTTCCATCAATTTGTTTTAATAGAGTTACAAAATTATCTTTATAATATTTAAAATTTTCTTTAATATAATTATTTAAAAGATCTTCATTATTACATTCTTGGGATAAATGAGCTAAGAATATATGTTTTGTATTATCATTTACCACTTTATTTAAGTAATCAATTGCTTGTTGATTACTTAAGTGACCACTTCTTCCTTTAATACGATTAATTAAAGATTTTGGTCTGTTTGAATTTAATAGCATATCAATATCATGATTTGATTCTAAAATGTAGTAATCTTTACTTTTTATTAAATTTAAAACACTTTTTTTAATAAATCCCAAATCTGTTAAATAAACAATTTCTTTATCGTTAATTTTAAAAATAAATCCAACTGAATCTGGAGCATCATGTGATGTTTTAATAACATTTACTTCAAAATCACAAAAATAATTAACTCCTTCATTTAAAAAGTTATAATTAATATCTTGAATTGTATTTTTAAAAGAATATATTTTCTTTTCATCAAGTTTGTTAATCATTTTAATATGATCGATATGATTATGAGTTATAAAAATATAATCAATTTGATTAATATTTATATTATTTATTTCTAACACATGATTAAAATATCGATTTGAAAAACCACAATCAATTAAAATAAAACGATTTTCTTTATATTCAATTAGAGTTGAATTACCTTTTGAACCACTACCAATAAAAATTATTCTTTTCATAATTTATGTTGTTTTTTATATGATTCAATAACATCATCTGCAGGATTTTTAAAACTTGAATAACTTTTCATAAATAATAAATAAGCAGTTCCAGTTGGGCCTGTTCTATTTTTTGAAACAATTACTTCAACAACACTTGATGAATTTCTATCTACTGGATTATTATTGACAGTTTCTTGTGTATTATCTCCATCAAAAGCATTTGTTGCTCCATTTGATTGATAATCACTTCTATATAATAAAACTACTTTATCGGCATCTTGTTCAATATCACCAGATTCTCTTAAATCGGACATTATTGGTCTTCTTTGACCACCTCCACCTTTTTCTGGAGCTCTACTTAATTGAGAAATTAAAATAATTGGAACATTTAATTTTTTTGCAAGAGAATGGATTCTATGACAAATATTTCCAATTCTTATTCTTTCGTTTTCAAATCGGCCAGATGTTTTAATTAAACCTAAATAATCAATTAAAATAAGTTTTAAATTCTTATGTTCTGCATGAAATTTATAAGTTTTTGCTTCTAAATCATTTAAGTCAATGTTTGGAGTTTCATCAATAAAAATTGGTGTTGAACTCATTTCTTTTAAAGCTTGGGCGATTCTTTCTCCATCTTCTTTATTATATAAACCAGTTGCTATTTTATCACTTGATACATTGCTCACACTTGATAAAATTCTACTTCCAATTTGACCAGCATCCATTTCAAGAGAAAAGAATAAAACTGGGCAATTAGTTTTTTGAGCAACTTTATATGCAATATTAATTCCAAGAGCTGTTTTTCCAACACTTGGTCTTGCTGCTAATACCCATACTTCCCCTTTTTGAAGACCAGAAGTAATTTTATTTAATTGAGAATAACCAGTATCAACTCCAACAATTGAACTTCCAGAAGCTCTTGCGGCTTGCATATTTTCAACAACAGTTCTAGATACTTCCTTTAAATTTTTAAATCCTTCAATGGTACGATTTTGGATTATTTCGTTTAATTTTGTGTCTGCAATATTTAAAAATTCATTATCATTTTCAAAATCATTTAAAAAATATTTTGTTTCAAGATCATCAAATTGATTAAATAATTGTCTAATAGTTGTTTTATTTTTTAAAATTCTAATATTTTCTTCAACTCCATCACTACCTTTATATTCAAGTAATAAATTTGAAATAAAATCAATTCCACCAATTAATGACAAATATTTTTTCTCTTCAAGAGTTGAAACAAGTGAGTTAATTTCAACTTGAACGCCCCTTCTATATAAATCTTTTAAGCATTCAAAAATATATTGGTATTTTTTATTTGAAAAATTATCAACATCTAACGCATTAATTATTAAATTTGCAGCATCATTATCAGTTAAAGCAATGCTTAATACGTTAGTTTCGGCTTGTAAATTACAAGCTATTTTATCGTTAGCCATTATTCTTCCTCACTAACATGGACTTTAATTATACCAATAATTCCCTTATATAATTCAATTTCAAGATTTGTATAGCCAAAAGCATTAATTAAATATTTAGTTTTAATTTTTCTTTTATCAACTTCAATATTGAATTCTTCTTTTAATTTGTTTGTAACTTCTTTAAAAGATATAGAACCAATCATTTTATGATCTTTCCCAGCTTTTGCTTTAAATTCAAGAACAATATTTGCTAACAAATCTTTATTTTTTAAAGCTAATTCTTTAAGTTCTTCTTCTTTTTTAGCTCGTGCTTCTTCTTGCTTATTTAATACATTCATTGAACCAACAGTATATTTAACTGCTAATTTATTTGGAATTAAATAATTTGCAGCATAACCATCTTTTACTTCAACAATTTGGTCTTTTTTACCAATTTTTTTAACGTCTTGTAACATTATAACTTTCATAATTAGTTCTCCTTATTATCAACTTTTGCCCTTGCTTCATCAAGATAGTCTCTTAAACAATCTAATAATTTTTGTTCAACTTCTTTTAAATCTTTCGTATCAAATTGGACAGCAGCCATATTAAAATGTCCGCCACCACCGAGTTTTTCGCATAAAATTTGAACATTAATTGAACCATCGCTTCTAGCAGAAATCTTAACTTTTTTATCTTCGATTCTTCCAATTACAAAGGAAGCATTTACGCCCTTCATTGATTCACATTCATTAGCAGCTTTTGATAAAGTATCAGAATCAATAATCATATCATCGTCAGCTACACAATAAACAACACCAAGATAAGGTGTTTTAATTGAAGAAATAATTTTTGAAATTAATAGATGTTCTTCATAATCATCTTTTAAAAATTCATCTGCTCTTAAATTATCGGCTCCAAATTGTTTTAAAGTCATAGAAGCTTCAAATGTTCTTATACCACAAACTGGTGATTTATAAAAATTCGTATCTAAGAAAATACCAGCTAACATTAAAGTTGCATATGTACTTGGAATTGTAATTGGTGGGTTAATACTTGCATATTTTATTAACTCAGCAACTAATTCACTTGCACTTGATGCGCTTGAATCAAGATGATTAAAAATAAGGTTATCTAAGAATTCTTCACTTCTTCTATGGTGATCAATTAATAAAACTTTATCAATTGAATCTAATAAAGGTTTTGAAATTGCAAGACTTGGACGATGGAAGTCACAACAAACTAACATCGTTTTGCTAGTAATTTTATTCATTGCTTCTTTTGGAGTAATAAATATTTCACTAGCTTCTTGTTTTGTAAAACTCGTTGTAATTGCGACTCTTGTATTTCTATCAGCTAATTTATTATCATAAACAATCTTTGCTGGAACATTAATTCTCTTACAAATTGCTAAAACCCCAAAACATGAACCAATTGCATCTAAATCAGTATCTTTATGGCCCATGATGTAAACATTTTTAGCATTCTTTAATAAACTTAATAAACCATCAGCTTTTAATCTAACATGTACTTTATTTTGTTTTTCAACACTTTCTGATCTTCCGCCATAAAAAGCAAGTTCAGATCCATATTTTGAAACAACAACTTGGTCACCACCTCTTGAAATTGCAATACCAACAGCATTTGAAACCATTTCATTTAACTTCAAAACATTTGGAAAATCATATGCAAAACCAATTGATAAAGTTGGTGTAAGTTCATTTTCGACTTCTAAAGATTTAACTTCATCAAGAATTTCAAATCCATTGTCTTGCATTTTCATTAAAGATTCACGGTTACAAATTGCATAATATGAATCGTTTGAGTATTTTCTTAATAAAACTCCATATTGTTTAAAATATTCTAATATTTTCATTCTGACACTGGCCATAATATCAGAAGATTGGTCGTCATCGCTTTTTAAATCATTATAATTATCAATCATAATCAAACCTAAAACGATTGATTGTTCAATTGAATATGTGTGTAAATTATCATAATCAGTTGTGTCTTTGAAAAAATAAACATTAGATTTTTTCAAATATGAAACTGCATAACTTTTATCTTTATATTTTATTTTAATTTCTTGACTATCGTCACTTTCAAAACCTCTTAATAATGGAAAAATATCAAGAATATTTTCATCTAAAATGTTAATTCCTTTTTCATTTAATACTTCATTAGTCCATATAATTTCTTGCTTTTCATTAACAACCGCAATTCCAAGTTTTGCAAAATTAAATGAACCTTTGATATTTTCTCCAAATAAGTTTTCTATTGTAAGGTCATTTATATATCTTGATTTTTGAATTTTGTAAAATATAAAAACCAAAAATAAACCATCTAAAATAATAAAGCCTAATAAAATATAGACTAAAATAATTGGTTCAAGTGTCTCATCAATATTTGAAACGTTGTAATAATAAAGCAAAAACAAAACAACGCTTCCAATTATTTCTAATAGAATTAAAATTAACGATATAAATTTAACTTTCTTTAAAAAATCTCTCATATAGTATTATTATATTATTTAATTTAATAACAATAAAGAATAATAAAAGTCTCTTTTACAAAGAGACTTTTAATTTTAGTATATTTTTCAAAAATTAATCAGTTACAAATGGTAATAAAGCCATGAATCTTGCTCTTTTAATTGCAACTGCTAATTGTCTTTGATATTTAGCACTTGTTCCAGTTACTCTTCTTGGAGCGATTCTTCCTGTTGGAGCAATAAATTTCTTTAATAATTCAACGTCTTTATAATCAATATGTTTAACATTATTTTTTGTAAAATAACAAACCTTTTTCTTAGGTCTAATTTTCTTAAATGGCATATCTACCTCCTAAAATTAAAATGGTAAATCATCTTCAGTAATATCGCTTAATACATCATTTGTATTATCGTTTGAAGATGAAATGTTTGATTCAAATTCATTTAACATATCACCACCAGGTTCATTTGAACCAGTTGATGTACCTTTTGGAGTTAAAAATTCAACATTTTCACAAACTAAGTCAATTGTTGAACCATTAGTACCATCTTTTCTTTTGTAATTATTTTGTACTAATCGACCATCAACTCCAATTAAAGATCCTTTTTTTGTGTACTTATTAATGTTTTCAGCAAGTGCATTCCATGCGGTACATCTCATAAATAAAGTTGACGATGTTCCATCTTGATTTTTAGTTCTTCTATCATCTACAGCAATTGTAAATGAAACAAAAGATTTGTTTGATGCTGTTGTTCTTAACACTGGATCAGATGTTAATCTTCCAATAAGTACTGCTTTGTTAATCATAATTTACTCCTAATTTATTATTGATAATCAACAGTAATTAAAAATCTTAATACATTTTGATTGATCTTAGTCATTCTGTCAAATTCATCTAAAGCTGCTTTTTCAGCTTCAAATTTAACAAGAACATAATAACCTTTAGTAAACTTTTTGATTTCGTAAGCTAATTGTTTTAAGCCCCATTCTTCAGTTTTGTTTACTTTTGCGCCGTTTTTTGTAAGTAAATCAGATAAAGATTCTACTACTTTCTTTCTGGCGTCTTCTTCAAGATCTGGTCTCAAAATATAAAGTAATTCATACTTCTTCATACTTTTTCCTCCTTTGGTCTAACGGATATTAACTTTGTTAATATCAGGATGCACAACTTGTGCTTAAATATTATACATGAACTTACTTATTATGTCAAAAAATCAATAATTTCCTCCTTAATAAATAAGTCGTAATAAATTTGATAAATTTCCTAAAAATTTTATCTATCTTTCATTGTTGGGAATAAAATTACTTCTCTAATACTTGCTTGATTTAATAAAACCATTACAAGTCTATCAATTCCAATTCCCATTCCTCCAGTTGGAGCCATACCATATTCTAAAGCTTCTAAGAAATCATTATCCATTTCGTTTGCTTCTTCATCGCCTAATTCTTTTGCTTTTAATTGAGCAATAAATCTTTCTTTTTGATCAATTGGATCGTTTAATTCACTATAAGCATTTGCGATTTCAAAACCTGAAATATATAACTCAAATCTCTCGGTAAATCTTGGATCTTTTGATTTTTTTGTAAGTGGAGAAATTTCAATTGGATGTCCATAAACAAATGTTGGTTGAATTAAATCTTTTTCACAAAATTCTTCAAATAAAGCATTTAAAATATGTCCAACACCAGTCATGTGAGGTTCAATTTTTATCCCTTTTTCTTCTGCAAACTTTTTAGCTTCTTCATAACTTATATTGCTTGTAAAATCTAATCCAGTTTTTTCTTTAACAAGTTCGCTCATTGAAACCCATCTAAATGGTTTACTTAAATCAATATAATTTCCATTAAATTCAAAACCATTTTCTGAATGTAAGACATTTTTAGCTAAACTTTTTAATAAACCTTCAGCAATATCCCTCATTGAAGATAAATCACCATAAGCTTCATATAATTCAATTGTTGTAAATTCAGGATTATGTTTTGTGTCCATTCCTTCATTTCTAAATAATCGACCGATTTCATAAACTTTTTCTAAACCACCAACAATTAATCTTTTTAACGCTAATTCCGTAGCAATTCTTAAATAAAAATCTTTATCAAGAGCGTTATGATGAGTAATAAATGGTCTTGCATTTGCACCACCTAAGATTGGTTGGAGGACGCTTGTTTCGAATTCAACATAACCTCTTTCATCTAAAAATCTTTGTATTTCACGAATAATTTTTGGTCTTAAAAGCGCTACTTTTTTAGCGTCTTCATTCATAATTAAATCAAGATATCTTCTTCTATATCTTTCTTCAGTGTCAGTTAAACCATGGAATTTTTCAGGTAAAACTTTCAAAGATTTAGTTAAAAATGTATATTCTTCAACTCTAATTGTAAGTTCGCCAGTTCTTGTAAACATCAATCTTCCATAAAGTCCAACAATATCACCAATATCAGTTAATTTAAAAACTTCATAGGCATGTTCACCAACAACATCAATACCCATATAAGCTTGAATTCTTCCATATTTATCTTGAATATTTAAAAAACTAGCTTTTCCCATTCTTCTAATCGACATAACTCTTCCAGCTACTTTTACATAAATATGATTTTCATTTAATTCTTCATTAGTTTTGTTTAAAACTTTTTCTCTACAAGATTTTGTAGTATCCGTTCTTTCAAACTTACTACCATAAGGATCTACACCTAATTCTTTTAATTTTTCTAATTTTTCTCTTCTAACTAATTCTTGATCGTTAAGTTCTTCCATAAATTTCTCCTTAAATCTTAATAATTATACTATTTTTCCATCATTTTGACATTATTTACAATATCAATTAATTCTTTATAGGAAGTAATTGTTGATAATTTAAATCTTATTTCTTTTACATTTTTAAAATTTGAATAAAATTTTGGAGCAATTCCTCTTAATAATGAAATTGCTTTTCTTTCCCCTTTTTCTTTTATTAATCTTTTTGCGAAATCTAATAAAAATTTAGATTGGAGGTTTGAATTTTTATTAAAATGTTTTATTTTTTTGTGTTTAACATAATAATTAATTTCTTTTATTAAAAGCGGATTACCTACTCCACCTCTTGCTACTAAAACTGCATCAGCTTTTGACTCGTCTAATGCCTTTTTTGCATCTTCAACGCAGAATATATTTCCTGAAATTCCATAAGGAATTTTTAAAAAATCTTTAAGTTTTGCTAGTATTTTATAATTTGGTTCACCATAATATAGTTGTTTTTGAGTTCTAGCATGAATTGCTATAAAAATAACTCCAGCATCTTGTAAAATTTTACAAACTTTATACAAATTAATATTATTATCATCAATTCCAATCCTAATTTTACAAGTTACTGGTTTCTTTGAAGTTTTGACAACTTCAATTACCATATTTTTCAACTTTTCTAAATCATTTAACCAAGAAGAACCACCATTATTTTTTATAACTTTTTTAACAGGGCATGCTAAATTTAAATCTATAAAATCATATTTTAATTTTCTTGATTCTATTAATTTTATTCCTTTAATTATACTTTCTTTTGATCCACCAAAAATTTGAATTCCAAATAATTTTTCTTTGTTATTTGTATAAAGTAAGTTGTCTGTTTCTTTATTGTTATAAATTAATCCACAATCAGAAATCATTTCAGAATATTGTAATGAAACACCAAATTTTGACATAAAACTTCGATATGAAAAAGAAGTTATACCAGCCATTGGGGCCAGTATAACTTTCTTTTTCTTAAATATTTGTTTTAATTTTTCAGAAGTTAATATCATTTATTTTCTAAATTTGAATCATTTGATGAGTCATTTTCATCTTTTTTATTTTCGTCCTTTGATTCGTTTAAATCTTGATCTTGATGTTCTTCTTTAGATTTATTTTCTTCTTTTTCGCTTTGGTTTATATCTAAATTTGAACCCTCTTTATTTTGATCTTCAGATTTATTTTCGTCTAATGGTTTATCTTCATCTTTTTTTGAATCATTTAAATCACTATTTTTATATAAACTTGCAGCAACTTCGCTTTGATTAATTGATTTATAACCATCTAGAGTTCTATGGGATAATAAATATTCAATTTCTTCGGCAGTTATTGTTTCTTTATCTAATAAAGTATTAGCAATTAAAATTACATCATCTTTATTTTCAGTAATAATTTTTCTTGCAAGTTCATGACATTCATCAATAATTCTTCTAACTTCTTTATCAATTTCAATTGCAATTTCTTGTGAGAAGTTTCTTTGAGTTGAAGTGTAGTCTCTTCCTAAAAATACACTACCAGAATTTTGTTCATATTGAATAGGACCTAATTTAGACATACCATATTCAACTACCATACTTCTAGCAATTCTTGTTGCAACTTCAATATCATTACTAGCACCAGTTGATACATCACTAAAGAAAATTTCTTCACTAGTTCTACCACCTAAATAACCAGTAATTCTTGCCATTAATTCATTTTTTGTTAATAAGAATCGATCATTTTCTGGAGTCATTAAGACATGACCACCAGTATTTCCTCTTGGAATAATAGTAATTTTTTGAACTTTATCACTATATTCAAGTTTTAAACCAATAATTGCATGGCCAGATTCATGGTATGCAACTGTTTTTCTTTCTTGTTCAGACATAGTTCTTCCTGATTTTGCAGGACCTGCAATTCTTCTATCAATTGCTTCATCAATTTCTGCAACTGTAATATCAGGAGTATTATTTCTAACACTTAAAATTGCAGCATCATTTAAAACTGTTGCAATATCAGCTCCAGAAAATCCAACCGTTCTTTTTGCTAAGTTTGAAAAATCAACATCTGGAGAGATCTTTTTATTTCTTGCGTGAACTTTAAAGATTGCTTCTCTTCCTTCTTTATCTGGTAAGCTAACAGTTACTTTTCTATCAAATCTTCCAGCTCTTAATAAAGCAGGATCTAATACATCGTCTCTATTTGTAGCGGCAATAACAATGATTCCATTATTATCAGTAAAACCATCTAATTCTACTAATAATTGGTTTAATGTTTGTTCTCTTTCATCGTTTCCGCCACCTAAACCAGCACCTCTTTGTCTTCCAACAGCATCAATTTCATCAATGAAAATAATACAAGGAGCATTTTGTTTAGCATTTTTAAATAAATCTCTAACTCTACCAGCACCAACTCCAACAAACATTTCAACAAAGTCAGAACCAGAAATTGAAAAGAATGGAACACCAGCTTCACCAGCAACAGCTTTTGCAAGTAAAGTTTTACCTGTGCCTGGAGGCCCAACTAATAAAACACCTTTTGGAAGCTTAGCACCAACTTCAGTATATTTTCCTGGATGTTTTAAATAATCAACTAATTCAGCCATTTCTTGTTTTTCAGCTTCACATCCAGCAACATCGCTAAATTTAACAGTGCTTGCTTCAACTCTTCTTGCTCTTGATTTATTAAAATCAAGTGATTTATTAGCACTTGATACACTAGAACCAATAAATTTAAATAAGAAATAACCACCAAAAATAATAATTGCTAAATAAATTATAGTTGGAAGCCAAGACATAAATGTATCAGCTTGAACATTGGCAGTTGATGTAGAGCCAATTGTAAATGGTAATGAATTTGGACTAATCCAAGAATATTTTTCAGCGCTATTTAAAGCAGCTTCTTTAAAATATCTCTCCATTGTAATTTTTGGAGTTTCTGTAGTTTCAGAATTTTGAGCATATTCTGGAATAAAATAGTTTGTTTCTTGATTTGTATCAATTTCAAATTCTTGATACCACAATTCTCTATCAATAGTTATTGTGTATTGTCGATAAACAAATCTACCATTAACAGCATCAACATCATTATCTTGAGTATAATAACCAGTTATAGTTTTTAAATATCCATCATTAGTTTCGTTAACAGTTAATATATCAATATCTACTTGTAAAGATATCTTATTTCCATTAAAAAGTTGTTTTTCCATTAATGCATATGTTCGAGGTTGAAACAAGGAAATAAAACCCCAAATCAATAATCCAATTAATGATAAACAAATGATTCCAATTAAAATTTGCGACCATAATGATCTTTTTTGTTTCATTTGCCTTCTCCTTTCATTCGTTTATTTTATAAATAAACGATGCTTAATTTTACATAATAATTAATAAAATTACAACGCATTTACATCAATTATTGATTATTCTTATAATCAACTAATAATAATTTAATTAAGTTTTTGATGTCAAAATTGAAAATATTTTCATTTTGATTTGTGTAATTTTCTTGATATCTTGGAAAATATATGAGCTCTTTTTCATTTTCTGTTTTTTTAACAATACAAGGCCATATATTTCTTAAAATTAATGGCATATGAATATCATTCAAATATTTTGTTAACCCGACTTCATAACTTGAAATATCGATCTTGTTAAAATTAATTAATGGCTCTACATATAAATAAGTCGTATCAATTTTAAATTTTTCCCTAAAAATTTTAAAATTTATATTAAAAATATTATTATTTTTTAATTCTTTAAAAGAATAAGTGTATGTATTTTCAAATACATTTTCATCAAAAATATAATAAAAATCCCTGCAAAAGGTAATTATTTTTTTATTTATGTGATATTTATTTCTTTCATTTAAATTATTTAAAATAAAATCTACATCGTTATTTTTTGTTTTTTTGACATCATTAATTTTTAACCATTTATAAATTAATCTATATTTATCATCGATTGATAATTTATTTAAATTTGATTTATTTAATAAATATTTTTCATTTAAATTTATAGTACATTTATATAAATAAGATAGATTTAAATTCTTAGATAATATCGATAAATAAATCTTATATTTATCTAATAAATTCATATTATTTATCACTTCATTTCTAAGTTTATTTCTAGTATGAATATTAGAAAAATTAGTGTAATCAGTTGAATAAATTATTTGATTTTCATTGCAATACTCGATTATTTTTTCTTTTGGATAACTTAATAATGGTCTAATTAAATAAATATCATCAATAAATAATCTTTTATAAACTAGACCATAATATTCTGATAATCTATTAGTATTTTTTTGAAATAAGTAAGTTTCAATTAAGTCGTCTAAATGATGAGCGATTAAAATATTTTTTATATTATATTTTTTAGCAGTTTTAATAAAAAAATCATATCTAATTTTTCTAGCAATATTTTCAAAATCACTCTTTTTATCTTTTAAACTATAAGTTAGACTTTCAAGTTTAATATTGTTTTTATTACATATTAATTTTAAATTTTCTTCTTCAATGTCGGATTCAATTCTAGTTTTATAATTCACAAAACAAACAATAAAAAAATGGTTATTTTTTAATAACAAATTAAATAATGCCATGGAATCTGGACCATTTGAACAAGCTAAGATATATTTTTGGTTTTTATCAAGATTTAATTTCATCACTAGATATTATTTGATACATATCATCTGCATCTTTTTTCTTAGCATAAGGTAATAATTTTAATACTTTGGTAGTTATTTTTTTATTACCTAAAATCAATGTAATTACATCATTTTCTTTAACTTCTGTCGATGGTTTTGCGACTTTATTGTTAATTAAAACTTTACCGTTATTACATAATTCGTTGGCAATTGTTCTTCTAATAATTAAACGTGAAACTTTTAAATATTTATCAATTCTCATATACATCATTATATAATTTTAATAGTGTATCAACCAAATTATTTAGAGACAAAAACCAATCTTTGTATTTTTTATATAAAATTATTTTGATTGATCCTCTTTCAAAATTAATTTTAATTTTTTCTTTATAACTAATTAATAATGAAAATAGTTTATAACCAATCCCATCAATTTGTGAAAATTCTTTATTTAAAACAATAACAATATAATCTCCTTCTTCTTTGAAATCTAAGAATAAAGGATTTTTTAATTTAATTTTTAATTGTCTTATTTTAATTAAATTGACAAATTCTTCTGGAATTGCACCATAAATGTCTGTAATTTTTTTAATCGCCTTATTTAACTCATCTATTGAATTTGAATTATCTACAAGATTATAAATTTCAATCTTATTTGTGTCATTTGCATAATTATTTGGAATATAACCTGTAATTGAAATTTTAGCAAAATCAATTTTTTGTTCTTCCTCATAGTTGGTATTATTTTTAACTTTATTAATTTCTTGATTAAGAAGTTTTAAATATAAATCTATCCCAACTTCGTTAATATTACCAGATTGATCTTTTCCTAAAATATCACCAGCTCCTCTTATCATTAAATCTCTTTGAGCAATTTTATAACCACTTCCAAGTTCGGTAAACTCTTTGATTGTTTTTAGTCTTTTTTTAGCATCAGATGTTAGGTTTTTGTTTCCTCTATATGTTAAATAGGCATATGCTAGAGTGTTTGATCTGCCAACTCTTCCTTTTATTTGATAGAGTTGAGCAAGTCCAAATTTATCCGCATTTTCAACAATAATCAAATTAGCATTACTAACGTCAATCCCATTTTCAATAATTGTTGTCGTAACTAAAACATCAATATTTCCGTTATAAAAGTCATTCATAATTTCATCAATTAACATTTTATCCATTTGCCCATGAACGCCTTCTATTCTTGCATTTGGTAAGTTAGCTCTTAATTTATTTATTTTTTCAGGCATTGTAATAACATCGTTATATAGATAGAAAGTTTGCCCGTGTCTTCCAAGTTCTCTTGAAATAACTTCAACAATAAATCTTTCATTATATTCAATTAAAAATGTCTGAATAGGAGCTCGATTAATTGGAGCGGTACTGATTAATGAAATACTTCTCATTCCAGCAAGAGATAATTGAAGAGTTCTTGGAATTGGCGTTGCAGATAAAGTTAAAACGTCAACATCTTTGTTAGCTATTTTGATTTTTTCTTTTTGTTCAACTCCAAATCGTTGTTCTTCATCAATTATTAAAAGACCTAAATCTTTATAAATTATTTTTTTATTTAGTGCTTTGTGCGTTCCAATTACAAAATGAATTTTACCTTCTTTAATCTCATTAATATCCTCATTAATTTGTTTGTTTGTTGTAAATCTAGTAAATAATGCAATTTTTACATCAAAACCATTAAATCTTTCAACCGCTCTTTCATAATGTTGTTTTGCAAGAAGAGTTGTAGGACACAACATTACAACTTGTCTTCCTGAATTTATCGCTTTAAATGCCGCTATAAATGCAATTTCAGTTTTCCCAAAACCAACATCTCCACAAATTAATCTATTCATTGGAACATCTTTTTCCATATCGTTTTTGACATCTTTAATCGCAATAATTTGATCGTTTGTTAATTTATATGGGAATTGTTTTTCAAAACTAATTTGAAATTCATCGTCTATAAGATATGGTTTTCTTTTTATATTTAGTCTATCTGAATATAAATTTAATAATTTTATTGCAAGTTCAGCAACATCTTCTTTAACTTTGTTTTTTGCAGTTTCCCATTTACTAGAAAACAATTTTGAAAGCTTTGGAACATATCCTTCTTTTGAAATATATTTTCTAATAATTTTAAATTGTTCAAGCGGAATAAAAAGTGCGTCACCTTTGTCAAAAATCAACTTAATATAATCATTTGTATTTTCGCCAGATTTTATTGTTTCGATTCCATTATATTTAGCAATACCATATTTTTCATGAACTACATAATCTCCAATATTTAAATCTTCATAATTTTTAATGATTGTTGCTTCTTTAAATCTTGAAATATATCTTGATGTGTTTGTTTTATAATTGAATATTTCTTTAGGAGATAAAATCATTACTTTATCATCGTAAAAATCAAACCCAGCTTTTAATTCGTCAACAACAAAATTAATATTATTTAAAATTTCTTTATTATCATTGGTTAAAAATGTTGTAATAAAAAAATCTTTTTGTTGTTTATAATCAAAACACAAATAAATTTTATAATTTTCACTAAGACTTAATTTTAAAAAATTTATAACAACACTTTTATCAATTCCTTTTAAATTTGGGTTTCTAACTTTAATTTCTTGATAATTTACGTTAGAAAATAATTGATTTTTGCAGACTTTTTGATAATTATAATCAAAATCATCATAAAATAAACTTACATAATTTAAACATTCATCTTTATTAATTAGATCGTTTTTAAACTTTTCAGCATCTTGTAATAAGCTTTCTTTTGATATTTCGATTTGTTCATCGTTAGAATAAAGTAAAATCCCGTCGTTGATGTATGAAAAAATACTGAAAACTTTTTCACTGAGCAATTTAAAATATTTATAATCTTTTTGAGAAAATGAAAAATTTTCTAGTTCGTCTAAATCACTATTTATATTTTCTATAAAAACATTTGGATTTTTCTTAGTTTTTGATTCTTCGATAGTTAGTTTTTTTAATCTTCCAATATTTTTTAAAAGCATATCTTTTTCAATTAAAAAATCACTATTTGGGCAAAATTCAACTTCATCAATTTCTTCAAATGAAGTTTGATTGGATACATCAAAATATTTAATTTTTTCAATTTGATCATCAAACAAATCAATTCTTATTGGATTATTTAAATTTATTGGAAAAATATCAATAATTGAACCTCTAAAAGAAACATCCCCTGTTTTTTCAATTTTATTAGTAACAATATAACCAGCTTCAACTAACTGCTGTTTAAATTTTTCATAATCAATAACATCATCTTTTTTTAATTTAAATATATTTTTCTTAAAAATATTTGGATCACAAAAATATCTTAAAGCGCATGATACATTCAAAATAATGATTTTAGGTTTATTAGATGTAATTAATTTATAAATCCCAAAAATTCTATCAGCTTGAATTTCTTTACTTGCTGCAACGTATTCAACAGCAACTAATTCTTCGCTTGGAATATAAATAATATCATCATCATTAATTATTGAAGCTATTTCATCTCTAATTAATTGTGCATTATATAAGTTTGGACACAAAATAATGATGTTTTGCTGGTAATTTTTATATAAGTAAGCAGCATAATAACTAATTCCTACTACATCTGATGTAAAAATATTACATGAAAATTTATATTTATCTTTTATAAATAAATTTTCTTTTAGAAAAATATCAGAAACTTTTAATTCACTCATTTTGTTAATTTTTTATTAAAGTGTGACATACATAAATCAAAATTATGTTTTAAATAATCATCAATAGCATCAGATGTTAATGAAATTGCTTCATCAATTTTTACTTTTTCATCTTTTGTAAATTTTCCTAAAACATAATCGATAGTATCAAATTCTGGTTTTCCAATTCCAATTTTAATTCTTTTAATATTTTCAGTTCCTAAATATTGAAAAATTGACTTTAAACCGTTGTGTCCACCACTTGATCCCTTAGGTTTAATCTTAACTTCACCGACGTTTAAATCTAAATCATCGTGAATAATTAAAATATTATCAATATTAATTTTAAAAAAGTTTTTAATTTGACTAACAGCAATTCCAGAGTTGTTCATATAAGTTAAAGGTTTTTGTAAAATTATTGTTTTGTCAAGAAAATCAAACTTTACATAATATGAAAAGAAATCATTTATATTAATATCAACATTATGTTTTTTTGCAAAAAAATCCACTGCCATATAACCAGTATTATGTCTAGTATTTTCATATTTTTTATCAGGATTACCTAAACCTACAATTAAATAAATTTCTTTCATACATTTTTAACAATAATATTATAAAATATTAGCATGCAAGAAGAGAATAATTTACCTAAATATAATTTAAAAAGCTGGATAAAAAGTTCAATACTTGGTTTTTTTATTGGAATCGGAGTTATTGTTCCAGGAGTTAGCGGCGCTCAAATTTCAATAATTTTTAAATTATATGATAAATTAACATACGCAATTTCAAATATATTTAAAAAATTCATTATTTGTTTATTATTTTTACTACCTATTATTATTGGAATAATTGTTGGTTTTGTCTTAGGATTTTTTGCAGTTGACCAATTATTACAACTTTCAACAATTGTATTAGTTGCTTTATTTGCTGGAATGATGTCAGCTGGAACTTACTCAATAATTGGAGAACTTAAAACTGAAAAATTTAAAATTAAAAAAATTATTTGGGTTTTGCTAGGGTTTTTAATACCTTTAAGTTTATCTTTAGTCTCTATTTACACTCAATTTTCACTTGAATCACAATTTCATGCAACTGATTGGTGGTTTTATATCGCTTTATTTTTTATTGGAGTTTTGGTCGGATTTACCCAAATTATTCCTGGATTAAGTGCCACTTCACTTTTGATGTCTTTTGGATTATATAAACCACTTATAAATTCGGTTTCATTTACAGCTTGGTCAAACAATCCAATGATATTCTTATTTTATTTAATGTTAGTTATTGGATTTGTAGTTGGGGTTTTTAGTATTTCCAAACTAGTTACTTATCTAATTGCACATTTTAAAAATTCTTTCTATTATTTTGTTTTAGGTTTAAGCACCTCATCAATAATTGTTATGTTTTATAATCCAGAAATGCTTCAAGCTTATGAAGAATTTTCTAACTATATTGGTGAAACTAAATATTATATTGAATTGGTTTTAAGTCCAATATTATTTATAATAGGATTTATATTAATACTTTTACTAATAATTAAATCTGAAAACAAAGAAGAAAACAAATAAGTTTTCATTGACATTCTTGTCAATATTCATTATCATAATTGTGTATGAAGATGAATAAAAAACAAAAAGTTAATTTAGCAAGAAGAAAACAAATCGTTAAAACAGCTTTAAAGTTGTTTGTCGAAGATTCTTATTCTAAAACATCTGTTGATGACATTTGTAAAGAATTAAAAATGTCTCATGGACTCTTTTATCATTACTTTAAAGATAAAGAAGATCTTCTTAATAGAATGATTAAACTTTTCTATGATGAAATTAAGTTAGATTATTCTGAATTTAAAGATGTTAATGCAAAAGACAAATTATATTTAGTCACGGAAAGAATTATTTCTTTTATTTCTAAGGACAAATATAATACATATAAATTTTACCTTGCATTATCAATTTTCAATGATGAAAAGGCCAAAGAAATCTTTACAAAAATGAAAGAAGAAAATAATTACCCATCTTTCTTCTCTTGTTTTGTCCACTTGTTTGAAGAGTTAGAAAAAAGCGATTATTTAAGATTTGATAAAGAAAAATCTTTAGAAACATACATTTTTTATATCGTCGGTTTATTGCATGCTTATATTGAAAAAGGTAATAACACCTTCGAAATGAAAAAAGAGCCTGAAAAAACATTTATTTGCGATCTCTTGTTAAAATAAATTAAATTAACTAAAAAATCTTTATGAATAAATTATTAAAATTCATTTTTAGAAAATGGTATATTTTATTGTTGATTTTTTTAGCCATAATTGCTCAATGTTATTTGCAACTTTTGTTACCAGATTATATGGGAAAAATAACAAGTGCAATTACAACACAAACATTTTCTAATAATGGTGATTTAACAACTTATATTTTACAAACCGGTGGAATAATGATTGCAATTGCGTTTGGTGTTTTTGCCTTAGCAATTGTTCAAAATTATTCTGGTTCGTATTTATCATCGTATGTCGGTAAAGTATTAAGAGATGAGATGTTTGAAAAAGTTAACTCATTATCTCTTGCAGAATATAATAAATTTGGAACTTCAACTTTAATTACTAGAACAACTAATGATATAGAACAAATTAAAAACTATATTTTAATGTTTGTGAGAATTATTATCATGTCTCCAACAATGATAATAATTGCCTTATTTCATACCATTAGTCAAAATGCACAATTAACACTTGTAATTGCTTGCGCAATACCATTAATTTTAATTGTGATGCTAATTATATTTTATTTAGCAATGCCAGTTTTTAAATCAATTCAAACAAAATTAGATAATTTAACTGTTGCTTTAAGAGAATCATTGACAGGTATTAGAGTTGTAAGAGCATATAATCAACAAGAAACTGAATATAAAAAATTTGATCATGCTAATAAAGAAATAACATTTACTAATAGAAGAGCTGGTCGAATCATGTCAATTGCATATCCTTCAATAAATATTATTTTTAATTTGGCATTTATTTTTATTTATCTGATTGGATTATTTTTAATAAATAATCAAATATTTTCACTAGAAAGTTTTAATATTTTATCTGATGTTGCCGTCGTTGCTCAATATTCAACACAAGTCATGGCAAGTTTTTTAATGTTTGCAATGGTATTTGTAATGTTACCTCAAGCAAGCGCATGTGCAAAAAGAGTTAATGAAGTATTAGATATTAAAACTTCCATTAACGATGATGAAGCAAAAAAGTTTGCAGTTTCTCAATTAAATAAAAAATACCGAGCAGAACTAAACGATTTTTCAGATAAATATAATAAAATAACTGGTCATAAATTTAATAAAGATTATTTATTTGATTTATTAAAAAATAAAAAAACTGATAAAAATAGTAATGAATATAAGCTTGCTAGTGAATTTAAAGCTTTAAATGATAAATATGAAGATATCAAAAATAAAATACTAGATAAAAATTCCGAAGAATATATTCAAATTATTGAACAATATTTTTCTAAACGTCAAATTAAAGGTACATTAGAATTTGATAATGTTACATTTATTTATCCAGACGCCGATAAACCTTGTAT
Organism: uncultured Bacilli bacterium; assembly: GCA_944349595.1. GTDB lineage: Bacteria > Bacillota_I > Bacilli_A > RFN20 > CAG-826 > Alectryobacillus. Next base: position 69,619 of record CALVNF010000001.1, read on the forward strand.
TGAAAATATTTCATTTGTTGCAAAACCTGGAACAGTGACTGCAATTATTGGTTCTACTGGAAGTGGAAAATCAACGATTGTAAACTTAATTCCAAAATTTTATGATGTAACAAATGGTTCTATTAAATTAGATGGAATTGACATTAAAAAACTACCTCAAAAAACTTTAAGAGATAATTTGGGATTTGTTCCTCAACAAGCTGTATTATTTTATGGAACAATTAAAGATAACTTAAAATTTGGAAAAGATGATGCTAGTGATAAAGAAATTAACGAAGCATTACAAATTGCACAAGCCCAAAATTTTGTCTCTAAACTACCAGACAATATTAATACTTTTGTGTCACAATCTGGTAAAAATTTTTCTGGAGGACAAAAACAAAGATTAGCAATTGCTAGAGCTTTAGTTAAAAAACCAGAGATTTATGTCTTTGATGATTCCTTTAGTGCCCTTGATTTTAAAACTGACTTGGCTTTAAGAACTGCTTTAAAATCATATACTAAAGAATCGGCTGTAATTTTAGTTGCTCAAAGAGTATCAACAATTATAAATGCAGATAATATTTTAGTTTTAAATGATGGTAAGATAGTTGGACAAGGTAAACACGAAGATTTATTAGTAAATTGCCCTGTTTATCAAGATATTGTTAAATCTCAACTTGATCCAGATGAAGTTGAAAAAACAATTAATTTATCTAAATCAAAAAATGGAGGTAATGAATAATGCCACCAAGAATGAACGGAGTTGTTAAAGCTAAAAATTTTAAACAAACTTTTTCAAGAATGGTAAAAGATTTAAAACCTGAATATCCAATCTTGATAACAATTATTGCTTTTGCGGTTTTAGCGGCTGTTTTAACAATAGTTTCTCCAATCATTTTAAATGACTTTTTAAACTTATTAACGCCAGAATTTGATCCAAGTACTCATTTATTAATTAATAATGATTTGTTATCTTTAGAAAATGGAAGAATAATAATTAATTGGTTAACGGTTGGAAAATATTTTGGAATTATTATTGGAATTTATGTGTGTAGTGCAATTTTAATGTGGTTAGCTGAATTTTTATCTGTTAATGTTGCCGCAAAATATTCTTATCAAATGAGAGATAGAATTCAAAATAAAATAAACAAACTTCCTTTATCTTATTTTGATAACATTCCTTATGGTGATACCTTAAGTGTTGGAACAAATGATGTTGACAATATTTCAAGAAACTTACAAAATATTATTTCTCAATCTTGCCAATCAGTTACATTATTTTTAGGAACATTAATTGCAATGCTAGTTACAGAATATAGACTTGCTCTAGTTGCTCTAGCTTCGCTTCCTATAACTATATTAATTGTTGTTTTTGTCGCAAAATTTTCACAAAAACAATTTAATACATATAGAAAAGAACTTGGTGTGTTAAATGGTAAAATTGAAGAAGATTATGCCGGATATAAGATAATTAATTATTTAATAAAGAAAAAGATGTTATAAAAGATTTTGATAAAAGTAATAAAACAATGACAAAATCTGACAGATTGTCTCAATTTTTGTCTGGATTTATTTTTCCTTCAACAAACTTTATAAATAATTTAGCATTTGTTGGAATTGCCATTGTTGGAGGAATTATAAATAGACCTGCAACAATGATCGTATTTTTTATATTCTTGAATTTATTTTCTCGTCCATTTCAACAAATCGGTCAAATCTTTAATGTTATTCAAAGTGTTGTGGCAAGTGGAGAAAGAATTTATGAAATATTAGATTCAAAAGAAGAAACTCCTGATGTAACCCATGAAGAAAAAACAGAAGAAGATATTATTGGAGAATATATTTTTGATAATGTTGCATTTTCATATACAAAAGATAAACCATTAATTGAAGACTTAAATTTAAAAGTAAGTCCTGGTGATAGTGTTGCAATTGTTGGCCCAACTGGAGCTGGTAAAACTACAATCGTTAACTTAATTATGAGATTTTATGATATAAATTCTGGTTCAATTAAACTTGATAATGTTGATTTAAGAAATTATAAGAGATCGACTGTTAGAGGTGTAGTTGGTATGGTTTTACAAGATACTTGGCTATTTAAAGGTAGTATCAGAGATAACATTACCTATGGAAATCCAAATGCTAGTGAAGATGAAATAATTGCTGCTTGTAAAGAAGCTCACATATATCACTTTATTGAAACTCTACCAGGTGGTTTAGATTATCAATTAAATGAAGAAGGAAATAATATTTCACAAGGTCAAAAGCAATTATTAACAATTGCAAGAGCAATATTATCTAAACCAAAGGTCATGATTTTAGATGAGGCTACATCAAGTGTTGACACAAGAACTGAGCAAGCAATCCAAGATGCAATGGATAAAATTATGGAAGGTAGAACTAGTTTTATTATTGCACACCGTTTATCAACAATTAAAAATGCGAAATTAATTTTAGTCATGAAAAAAGGACATATTGTTGAAAAAGGTAATCACGAAGAACTATTAAAACTAAACGGTTTTTATGCAGATTTATATAATTCTCAATTTTTAGGAACCAATAACTAATTAGAGACGTTTTATATAATTTATTTTATCTTTATTATATTTTTTTAACTTATATTTGCATATTAACAAATAAATCTCTAATACAAAAAATATTTATTTTTAATTTACATTCTAAAAGTAAAAAATTTTACCACAGCTATTCTAAATTAAAATGTTTAAATTGGATTTTTTAAAAATAATATACTTAAAATACTTAAAATGATTTTGCATTAAACTTGACTGTTTAATCGAAACACCTAAAAATTAAGTTTGTGCTTTTCTTTCTGTAAGTTATTTAGGTTAAATTTGGGTTTTATTTTAACTTTTTTATTTAAAATTTTTTTATTAATTTTTTCTTTGCCATTTTTTCATTACTGATAATATACAAAATTTAAATTTAAAAAATTGCAATTACTTTATTATTTAACAAGTTTTAAAATTTTTTATTAAATACAAATATTGACTAATTCTAATAATTTTGTTTTAATAAAGATGAGGTAGATAAAGTGGTCCAAAATTTGAAATTATTTTTTTCTTATTTAATTATTTTAAACATTTTAGTTATTACTTCTAATAACTCGCTTAATTTATCTAATAATAAAAATTTTTATTTAACAAAAACCCATAATTCTCAAATCATTGGAGAGTTCGGAGGTAACCCTTTTGACGATTTTGATCCTACAAAACCACCAGATATTCATAAAAATTTTGAACAAAGCGATTTTGATTTTAGAAATAAATCTCGCTCATATACAGGAAATATAAATTTACCTTTTTACTATAATCCAGCTTATACTTTCAATTATTTTAAGAATATTTCTGATCATATTCCTTACAATAATTTTGATGAATGTGGGTATGTTTCTTTAACAATGCTTTTATCCTATTACGATTCGTATTGGAACGACAGAATCGTTAACGATATCTATGATTCGCCAATTCTTATAGAATCTATGGATGATAATAATTTTGATGATTCGCCAGGTGTAAAAATTTATAACAATATAAATAGAAACGATTTCACAAAAAACGAATATATAAATTTAATGATAAGCCAAAAAGAATATAATTTTACCGGTTTTCTTTTTGATTTAGCTCAAAAAAATTATTTAAATCAAAATTTTTATGAAAATTTTAATTTAATGATTCAGTATGACGAAAACAATCAACCTATTGAAAAACTTACTCTTGGATTGTCAATATATGGCTTTGTTTCACTGATTCAAAGATATCTATATGAAACAAATTTTTCATCATATTTTGACATTAATTTTAGATATTATAATCAATTAGATTTTTCTAATTTTTTAGAAAACAAATATTCTTATATCGAAAAAAACAATAATGTTATGAATATTATAAAATCTTTAGTAAAAGAAGGTATACCGGTCTTCTCGTGTGGATATCTAAATATCGAAGATTGCTATAATAATATAATTAATTTAGGTCTTGACGCAGAAAAAAACCAACCTAGTGCACATTATGTTATTTTTTCATATTATGATGAAGATAATGATGTGCTTTATGCGAATTTTGGATATAGAAATTGGGAATTGCAACCTATAACACTTAATAAGTTTGCTGTATCTTCTGCTGGCTATTTAGAGCCTAAAGGAAATTTTTATTTTCCTTCTAACAATTACAAAAAAAATGACTCAACTTATAATTCATCAAACCTTGAATCTCATATTCATTCTTCTTATGTATTAGATTCAGGAACAAGTGAACACTTAAGAATTTGTACATGTGGCGGATATTATCAATATCATTTTTATGACTCATTATTAGAAGAGAACTTACAAAAATGTTTACTTTGTAAACACAAAAAAATAGCTGGAGATTATATTTATGATTAAAATAAAAAAACTTTTATTACTTTTACCTTTGTTATTTTCTTGTGGAAAAAATTTTAACAATGAGTTTATCAACATTAAAATCAACGAATTAATTTTTATAGATTATAATAATTTTTCATATAAAATTACAGAATTAGGTATATTAACAGTAGAAAAGGGATTTGTTATAAATGATATTTATACTGATTTAGGATTATTTTTTGATTCAAAAGGTCCAATTGGAGGTGGTGAAGCAAATACATGCTTAATTTACACCAATATATCCACTGAACCTTTTATTGAATATGACTACAAACCAATATATTCTGACACAATTTTATATATTTTGAGGTGATAACACATGTGTTTTAAACGATATCTTTTATTATTAATAAACTTCATATTTTTGACAAGTTGTTCAAATTCATCACCAAAATTAAACATGAATAAAAATCCTCTTTTTGATAACTACAATTATCAAACAACTGAAGGTTATGAACTCTTTTTTATATATTCACCCAAAAACGATTTAACATTCATAGCATCAATAAATAATAACAGAAATATGATATATCCGATTAATATTAAAAATTTTTTAAAGTCACAAATCTCTTATATATTTGATAAATACGAGATTAAACTTAATTCAAATGATTTTGAATGCAACATTTATTTTGATTTAGAAACAAAGCAAGAAATAATTACTCCTATTAAATCAAGCATGAATATTTATTATAATTTTGAAATAAATAATTAAAATTAAAAAATATTAGGGTTTTGCAGGGTTATTGAATTTCATTATTGGAAAATTCTTTTAAATCTGCATATGTTTTATTAAGTTTAGGATATATTTTTTTGTAAACTTTTTTGTATAAATAATTATATTTATTAACAGCTTCTTTTTCTGGTAAAAATTCTTTTTGATATTTAACCATTTTTTCTTTTGCTTCTTCAGGTGTTTTAAAAATTCCTAAAGAATAAAAACCAGCCATTGCAGCTCCTAAAGTTGACGATTCAGTTGTCTGAATTTTTTTAACTTTTTCATTAAATATGTTTGCAACAATTTGACAAATAATATCATTTTTACTACCACCACCAGAAACTACTAAATAGTCAACTTTATGATAGTGAATTCTTTTTTGAATTGTTTCCAAACCTTCTTTTAAAGCAAAACAAATTCCTTCAATAATTGCACGATATAAATGATATTTTGTGTGATAATCTGAAAATCCAATAACAACTCCACGCGCATTTGGCCTTTTTAATCCAGGTCCCCAATATGGTTGTAAAACCAATCCATTACTTCCAGGTTCAATGTTTAGAATTTTTGTATCTAGTATTTCTTCAACACTAATATCTTTAATCTTTGCTTCAGCTTGTTCTTTTTCAGCAAATTCACTAATAAACCATTTTAGCATCCAAAAACCACGATAAATTTGAACTTCTAAGTTATAAATATCTTTATAAGCGCCTAAATAACCTGGTAAAAAAGCTTCCGGTTCATGATATCTTTTACTTGGAACATCAACTGTACAAGCAGTTCCAAAACTTAAAGCAATTTGATCTGGTTTTAAGCAACCATTTCCAAAACACTCACATGCTTTATCACTTCCAGAAGCAAATAGTGGCAATCCTTCAGGAATTCCCGTTTCAAATGAGCATTTTTTTGTTATGTGTCCAATAATATCTCCAACTTTTACTAGTGGACAAAGTTTTGAATTTGGTATTTGAAAGACGGTGTTTCTCATGCTTCCATCTTTATACCAAGTTCCTTTTTTAAAATTAATTGGATAATGACCAACCGCATTTGCAGCAGAATCAACTAATTTTCCAGTTAATCTATAATTCCAATAAGCAGTTAGTGGTACATAATATTTAATTTTTTCCCAATTTTCTTTTTCGTTTTCTTGTAACCAAATTGCAGGAGTTCTTTTTCGGTTATAAATAACTGTTGGCATCATCCCAACAATTGAAAAAATTAATTCATAATGAAATGGTATATTTTTTTCTAATTTTGCACTTCTTTGATCAAGCCATAAAATACTTGGTCTTACAACATTAAAATCTTTATCTAAAAGTGCAGCCGTATCTCTAAAGGCGCATAAAACAACGCCTTTACATTTATTTAACTCTTTTTCATTGCTTTTTTTAATTATTTGACAACTTTCAGCAATTTTATCGTAATAAAAGTTTGGATATTGTTCAACATATCCGTTTTTCGGTGAAAAATATGGATCTTTATAAACGTTTTTATGAATTGCAATTGTTTCACCTTTATCGTCAACGATTGAAACTTTTAACGATTGAGTTCCAACATCAATTACTAATATTAAATTATTTTCTTCTATGTTTTGCATATAAATATGATAATTTATATGAAGTTATTTTTCTATAACAAAATTATTATAAATTATGATAAAATATTAGCGGTTTAAAGAAGATTTAACCTAGGAGGAAATTAAATTAAATGGCAAATAAAAAATATGTTTACCAATTTGATGAAGCTTATGGTTTAGGTAAAGAACTTCTTGGTGGAAAAGGTGCTGGTTTAGCAGAAATGACACATATTGGTGTCCCAATTCCAGAAGGTTTTACAATTACAACTGAAGCATGTAATTTATATTATCAAGATGGTAAAAAATTAAACGACAAAATTATTAAAGAAATTTATGATGCAATGAGTGTTCTTGAAAAGAAAACAGGTAAAGTTTTCGGCGGAACTCATAATCCATTATTAGTTTCAGTTAGATCTGGTGCTAGAGTTTCTATGCCAGGTATGATGGATACAATTTTAAATTTAGGTTTAAATGATGAAACTGTTGCTGCTTTAGCAAAAGAAACAAACAATGAAAGATTTGCATTTGACTCATATCGTAGATTTATCTTAATGTTTACAAACATTGCAAAAGGACATCCAAGAACCGCAATGGATCAAATGTTAGATCAATTAAAAGAAAGCAAAGGTTATAAATTAGATACTGAAGTAACTGCTGATGAATTAAAAGAATTAGTCAAACAATACAAAGCATATTATAAAAAAGTATTTAATGAAGACTTCCCAATAGATCCAAAAGTTCAATTAATTGAAGCTGTTACAGCTGTTTTTAGATCATGGGATAACCCAAGAGCAAATACTTATAGACAAATGAATTCTATTCCGTATGAATGGGGTACAGCTGTCAATGTTCAATCAATGGCTTTCGGTAATAAGGGCGAAACAAGTGGTACTGGTGTTGCATTCTCAAGATCTCCAGCTACTGGTGAAAATAAAATTTTTGCTGAATATTTACCAAATGCTCAAGGTGAAGATGTCGTCGCAGGTATTAGAACTCCACTTCACATTGAAGAATTAAATGAAAGAATGCCAGAAGTCTATCAACAATTTGTAAAAACTATCAAATTAATGGAAAACCATTATAAAGATATGCAAGATATGGAATTTACAGTTGAAGATGGAAAATTATATTTCTTACAAACAAGAAATGGTAAAAGAACTGCTGCTGCAGCTTTAAAAATTGCTTGGGATTTATGCGATGAAGGAATTATCGATGAAGAAGAAGCGGTTATGAGAGTTGAACCTGGAGCACTTGATAGTTTATTACACCCTACATTTGATCCAGCTGCATTAAAAGCTACTACTCCAGTTGCAAAAGGTTTACCTGCATCTCCAGGCGCTGCTACTGGCCACATTGCATTTACAGCAAAAGAAGCTGAAGAAAGACATTCTAAAGGAGAAAAAGTTTTATTAGTTAGAGCTGAAACATCTCCAGAAGATATCGAAGGTATGGTCGCTTCAGAAGGTATCTTAACAATGAGAGGTGGTATGACAAGCCACGCTGCTGTTGTTGCAAGAGGTATGGGAAAATGCTGTGTTTCTGGTTGTAGTTCAATTCTTGTTGATGAAGAAAAAGAAACCGTTACAATCGATGGAAAAGTATACGGACCAAAAGATACATTATCAATTGATGGAAACACAGGTAATGTATATGCTGGTGACATTAAGAAAGTTGATGCAGACATTTCATCTGGTTACTTTGCAAGAATGATGAAAGCCGCAGATAAATATAGAACACTTAAAGTTAGAGCAAATGCTGATGTTCCACGTGATGCAAAACAAGCTGCTGCATTTGGTGCAGAAGGAATTGGACTTTGTAGAACTGAACATATGTTCTTTGATAAAGATAGAATCTTCCATATGAGAAAAATGATTTTATCTGATACAGTTGAACAAAGAGAAGCTGCTTTAAATGAATTACTTCCATATCAAAGAGATGATTTCTATCACTTATATATGGAAATGAATGGAATGAATGTTAATGTTAGATTATTAGATCCACCTCTACATGAATTCTTACCACAAGAAGAAGAAAAGATTGAAGAATTAGCAAAAGCATTAAATAAATCAGTTGCTGATATTAAAGGTAGAATCGAACACTTACATGAATTCAATCCAATGATGGGCCACAGAGGTTGTAGATTAGACGTTTCTTATCCAGAAATTGCTAGAATGCAAGCAACCGCAATTATTACTGCAGCTCTTAAAGCTCAAAAAGATTTAGGTAAAGAATTACATCCTGAAATTATGATTCCATTAACATTAGATATTAAAGAATTTAAATATGTTAAAGGATTAATTTGTGAAACAGCTGATAAATTAATTAAAGAAGCTGGTGAAAAACTTGATTACCACGTTGGTACAATGATTGAAATTCCTCGTGCTGCATTATTAGCAGGCGAAATCGCTACTGAAGCTGAATTCTTCTCATTTGGTACAAATGACTTAACTCAAATGACATTTGGATTCTCAAGAGATGATGCTGGTAAATTCTTACCAGATTACTACTCAAAGAAAATCTTAGAACAAGATCCATTCCAACACGTTGATACAAAAGGTGTCGGAAAATTAATTAAAATGGCTGTAACTGATGGAAAAGCTGCAAATCCAAAATTACATTGTGGTGTTTGTGGTGAACACGGTGGCGATCCACTTTCCATTCAATTCTTCCAAGAAGCTGGTTTAGACTACGTTTCTTGTTCCCCATTTAGAGTTCCAGTTGCAAGATTAGCTGCTGCTCAAGCTGCAATTACTCAAAAAAGAAAACACAGTAAATAATTAAAAGTTATTTATAAAAACAAAAGATGAATCTAACAAGATTCATCTTTTTTTATTAGTGTTTTTTTAAATTACTTTTGTTAACTCGATTTGATAATTTTGATAATATTTTTTTAATATTTTATATAAGAATCGCTTATTTTTGCCTAAAACAAATAAACAACTTCCAGATCCACTCATTGCAACCAAATCAACTTTTTCTTCATTAATTAATCTATTTTTAATTTTTTCAATATCGGGGCACAATTCAATTGCAGGAATTTCAAGCCCATTATAAATTTCATTTTTTAATGCTTCAAAATCGCCGCAATTATAATCATTTAATATTTTGTCGTAATTAATGTTTTTGTCTTTTAAATTCATTTCATCATATTTTGCATAAACTTTTTCTGTACTTAATCCAGCTTTAGGTTTGATTAATAAAACATAATATTTTGAATAATTATCAATAGGGGTAACTTTTTCTCCAATTCCTTCAGCTAAACACATCTTATTATATAAAAAGAAGGGAACATCAGAGCCAACTTTTAGACAAATATCAATTAAATCTTCTTTTTTAATATCTAAATTTAATAATTTTATAATACCTAATAAAACATTTGCTGCATCACTAGATCCGCCACCTAAACCAGCTGATACAAATATTCTTTTGTAAATTGTGACATTAAAATTTTCTTTAATATTATATTTTTCTTTAAATAATTTAATAGCAGTAGTTACAGAGTTAAATTTATCACCATTCAAATCAAAAGAATCATAAGTTACATAAGATTCTGTATCATCTTTTAATAATTTAATCTCAATTGTATCATGTAAATTTAAAGGTATCATTAAAGATTTAATTTCATGATATTCATTATCTTGTTTTTTTATTACATTTAAAGTTAAATTTATTTTTGCATTTGCTTGTACTATCATAACCTTTTTAATATATCATTTTTTTAATTCTAAATAAATATTTAATAATTCATTATTCAATAAATCTTCAGGTCTACCTAATTTTGAAATATTAAATTTCTCCAGCAATTCTTCAATTTTTTCTTTTTTATAAAATTTAATTAAATTATTTATTAAAGTTTTTCGTTTACTAGAAAAACATTTTAATAAGAAGTTGTAATAATCTTTACAATCAATATCTATTTTATTTGGAATTAATTCAAAAACAACGCTTGAAACATTTGGAACAGGATAAAAATTATTTTTTGAAACCTTATATAATAAGGATGAAGCGAAAAATGTTTTTAAAATTATACTAATTGGAGTTTTTTCTTCTTTTTTTGAAGCTACAATTATTCTTTTATATGCATCTTCTTGAATCATTAAAACTATTTGATTTATATTTTTATAATCTAATGCTAATTTTAATAAAATATCACTAGTTATATAATATGGAATATTTCCAATAATATATTTATATTTTGAAATATCTAATTTTAAGAAATTTCCCTGCAAAACTTGAATATTTTTATATTTATTTTTTAATTTTTGAACATAAAATTCATCAATTTCTACACAATAAAAATTATCTTTATATTTATCATATAAATATTTAGAAATTGCTCCATCGCCAGGACCAATTTCTAAGATTAAAGAATTATCATCTTTAACTTTTAATGAATTTACTATATTTTTGCATAAATCTTCGTTAATTAAGAAGTTTTGTCCATATTTTTTCTTATAAATATTATCTTCATTCATATTATTTCATCTCTTCCATGGCTTTTTTTAAATCACTTAAACTTATATGTAATTGATTAATTCTTTTAATAAATAATTTGTTATTACAATAATCAAAATTAAAATAATTTGATAAATAATTTCTAGTTTTTTGATTGGTTATATTTAAGTTTAATAAATCTTTCAATTTAATATTTTCATCATATTTAAAATAATTATCTAATAATTTTAAATCTTTTAATTTTAAAATAACCTCGTTTTTATCGGCTTCAGCAACTCCAACTTTCTTCTTTTTAATACAATTTTCTTTATTTAAAAAACAATTATAACAACCTTCAATATAATTATTTATTTTATTTCTTATCATTTTCCCAGGGGTATCTGGATCAGTTAAAATTATTATTTTATTGCCTCTATTTTTTAAATTTTTAATAAAATTTAATGTTTGCTGACTAATTTCAGAACCGTTTGTCATAATAAAATTAGATTCTATGAACGAGGATAAAAAATCTACGTCAGATTTCCCTTCAACTACAATATAACCATCAATTTTAACTTTACTTTCCATTTAAATTTTAAAAACAGTCTTAGCATTAGAATCTAAAATTTCTTCTAATTCTTCGACTGACATTTTTTTAAGTTCTGCCATATATTTTAATGTTTCTTTTATATAAACTGGTCTATTTAGTTGTCCTCTATAAGGAACTGGAGATAAATAAGGGGCATCAGTTTCAATTAAAATCCTATCGTTTGGTATCATCAAAAATGCATTTTTAACATTTATTGAATTTTTAAAAGTTAAAACCCCACCAAAGGAAAAATACACATTGTCCATTTTTAAATACTCTTTTGTTATTTCAATAGAAGCATTATAGCAGTGGAGAATTATATTATTTTTAAATTTAGATTCTTTAATAATATCAAATGTTTCTTGAATTGCATCTCTTGTGTGAATTTCAATTGGAAGATTTAATTCTTTTGCCAATTCAATTTGTTTTTCAAACCAAATTCTTTGCAATTCTTGAACATTTTTATTTTTATCCCAGTAAAAATCTAATCCAATCTCCCCAATTGCTACAATTTTTTTATTTTCTAGTATCTCGTTTTTGATTTTTTCTAACATACTAAAATCATAGTTTTTACAATCAGATGGATGAATTCCTATTGCTCCATACATAAAATCAAACTTATTAATTAACTCAATTACTCTTTGGTTTGATTTATCATCATAACCAACAACGATTGCCTTATAGTTAGCATTAAAAGTTTCTTTAATTTCTTTAATATTTGTTTCTAATTCATCATAAATTTCATTACTATTAAAGTGCACATGAACATCAAACATAATTATTTACCTACACAAAATCTCTTAAATATTTCTTTTGTAAAATCTAAATCTGTTTCTTCTCCGAGAATTTCAAGAATACAATTATAAGCATTTTTTAAATCTATGCTTATTAAATCTAGACTTAAGCCATCATTATTTTCTTGTAAAACAAGATTCAAATAGTCATAACATTTTTTTAATAAACCCAATTCTCTTGCGTTATTAATTGATGGGTTTTGATAATTTTCTTTTGATAAATTTAATTTTTTAATTATTTCATCTTTTAAAGGATCAATATCATTTGTTAAAGCGCTGATATATAATTTATCATCATCTTTTTTAACTAAATCTGATTTATTATAAACTTTAACAACAATTTTATCTTTTATGTTTTCTAAAATATCCAAATCTTCATCTTTGTCAGTTACATCAACTACATAAATTACTAAATCTGCTTCATTAATTGCTTGTTTGCTCTTCTTAATTCCTTCTTTTTCAATTAAATTTTCACTTTCTCTAATACCAGCAGTATCAAGTAATTTTAAATAAATTCCATTTAAAATAATTTCACCTTCAACAACATCTCTAGTAGTTCCGGCAACACTTGTTACAATTGCTTTGTTTTGTTTTAAAAATGCGTTTAAAAGGCTCGATTTTCCTGCATTTGGTTTTCCAACAATTGCAACTTTTAATCCATCTTTAATTATTTTTCCTTTTTCACCATTTGATATTGTTTGTTTTAAATTTTGACATATATCACTAATATCTGTTTCAATTTTTTCCTTTGTTACATTTTCTATATCGTTATATTCTGGATAGTCGATGTTAACTTCAATTAATGACATAATATCAGCGATTTTATTTTTAATATTAATAACTAAATCATTGCTTTTTCCAATTAAAGATAACATTGATAAGTTTTTGCTTTCTTTAGATACAGAATTTATAACATCATTAATTGCTTCTGCTTCAATTAAATTAATTTTGTTATTTAAAAATGCACGATTAGAAAATTCCCCATTTACGGCATATCTACAACCATTTTTAATTAAAACTTCAATGATTTCGTTTGCAATTAAAACTGATCCGTGACAAATAATTTCAACACTATCTTCTCCAGTAAATGAAAATGGAGATTTATATGCTAATAAAATAACTTGATCAATTATTTCTTTGCTATTTTTAATATATCCATAATATATTTTGTTTTTTTCGTTAATCAATTTTATTTTTTTTGAAAAACATTTATTTACAATATCAAAAATACCATCGCCAGAACATCTAACAATAGCTAGAGCAGATTTAAGTGGTGCGGTTGCAAGTGCAACAATTGGTTCCTGATTCATATATATTAATTATAATAAATTAAAAGTCCTACAAGAGGACTTTTATTAATTAATCAACGTATTTAATAACAATTGCTCTTAAATTTCCTTCTCCCTCTGATTGAGTTTCAATATGAGCAAATTTAGCTAATGCTTTATGAATTACTCTTCTTTCATCAGAAGTCATTGGATCTAATTTAACAGAATTTTTACTAGTTAAGACTTCTCTTGCGGTTCTTTTTGCTAAAGATATAATTCTCTTATATTTATTATTTTTGTATTCATTAATATCAATAATCATTTTATATCTTCTTTTAAATTTAACAGAAATTGCAAGTCTAGTTAAATCAGTTAAAGCCTTTAATCCGTTTCCATTTTTTCCAATCAATATGGAATTGTGGTTTGTATTTAAAATAAACTTAATTAATTCATCTTTATATTGAGTTTTTACACTACCTTCAATATTAAGAGATTCTAATATTTTTTTAATATAATTTTCACCAAAAGAAATTGCATCAGCTAATTCATAAACAGAAATAGTAGCTGTTTTTTTAAATAAACCTTTCTTTTCTTCTTTAATTTCATAAATTAAGTCTTTCTCTTCAACTTTTTGATCAAGACATGCAAGTTCAATTGCTTCTTGTAATGTTTTTGCAGTATAATCTTTCATTTTATTTCACCTTCTTTTTCTTTTTTCTATTTCCAATAAAGAATACTAATAAGCTTTGGATAACGGAGAATAATGCGCCGCCTATCCAATAAATTCCCATACCACTTGGAAGTGTAAATCCCATTACAATAATAACTGCAAGCATAACCCATTGAACAATTTTCATAGTTTTATTTTGTTTTGCTTCAGCAGGATTTTTTCCAAGTTTAGATATTTTCTTTCGTTGAATTTTTTGAATAATTGTTGGAACTAAAGTTGCCATAAATTGACATATACTCATAATAATGATTAAGGCAAACGCAGTCCACCAACCATTTGTATTTCCTGGTAAGCCATTAACATTATTTAATACGGTCCAAATTGACATACTTAAATTCATGTTGTAGAAATTTCCAGTTGAAAGTGGGGAAGATGCACTTAACGCACCCCAAACACAAATAAATACTGGGAATTGTACAATCAAAACAAGAATTTGCGTAAATGGATGTATTTTATGCTTTTTATAAAGCGCCATCGTTTCTTGACTCATTCTTTGTTTTTCATATTGATTTGTATTTGAATTTGGATATTTTTGTTGAATTTTTAATAATTCAGGTTGAATTAATTGCATTTTTGTTTGAGATAATGTCGATGGAAGCGTAACTAACATCAATAAAGCTCTAATAATAATAGTGACCAATAAAATAGCACCAACTTGAGCCCATCCACTTCCAGTAATTAATAAAGAAGTGTCGCCTCCAACAAATCCCATTGTAATTGAGTCAATTAATGCAGCAATTGGATAAATTAATAATCCTTCTAAAAAACCTTTGCCCCAAGCATAACCCCAATCTTTTTGAGTTATTTGAACTTGTTCGTATTGACCTTGTGAATTTTCATACATTCCAAATAATCTATTTTCATTTGATTCAATTGTAGAAATACAAGATCGATAAGTAGTAGCGGATTGATTTAAATAATTTTTATAGAGATTTAAAAAATCACTTCCTGGGACAACATAATTTAAAGAAGTAGTTGATTCACTAACTTCTTTTCTCATTTCATTAATGATCGAATCAAAATTAACCATTAAAGTATGACTATTATCTTTGGAAGCATCATTTACATCTTCGGTATCTAAGAATTTTACAAAACCATAAGATTTTAAAAACTCATTGATAGTATCAATTTCACCATCAACTTTTTCAAGAGATGGATCTCCAGCGGATTTAATTTTTGAAACATCAAATTTAGATACTTTAATTGCTTTTTCTAATACTTTTTGGTCAAAAGCTTTAAAAAATTCCATTGACGGAACAAAAAAATTATTTGTTTCAGCGTTTGGAACAATTTGATCTCTTAAAACTAAAGAATAATCAAAAGTATAAAATGCATAAATATCATTTTCTGTATTAATTCCAAATTGACTTAAATCAACTTTACTGCCTTGTAATTCTTTTGAATTATATGTAATTGTTGGTTCATCAGCATAAATTGTTACACCTTTATCAAGAACATAAAGGATTCTTGATGTATCCATTGCACTACAAAAATTGGCAGTACAGCTAGATAAAGCACCAATTCCAAGTACTAATCCAAAAAAACCCAACATATATTTGAAGATTTTTTTCATTTTTTTCTCCTTAAATTTTGCTAATAGAATTTTCTAAATCGTATTTTAATTCTTGATAATTCATGTCATTTATTTCTTTTTTAGCAATTAATATAAATTCAATATTTGATTTAACAACTAAATCTTTTAAGATTCCTTTAATTCTTCTTTTAATACGATTTCTAATAACAGCGTTACCAATTTTCTTTGAAACAGATATTCCAAATCTTGTTTCTTCGGTGTGTTTTTTAAAGTAAATATTACAGCTTTTAGCTCTTATTAATCTGTGTAAGTCAATTATTTCTTTAAATTCTTCGTTTTTCTTTATTCTTTTTTTTAAATCCATCTAATTAAGCAGTTAAAACAGTTCTTCCTTTTGTTCTTCTTCTAGCAATTAATTTTCTGCCACCATGACTTGCCATTCTTGCTCTAAAACCATGTACATGTTTATGTTTTAATTTACTTGGTTGATAAGTTCTTTTCATTTTATCGGCCTCCTTAAAATTATGCTCAATTATTATATATTATATAAATATATAAAATCAATTAATTTTGATTTTCTAAGAATAATTGTTTCAACAATTTAAAATCCACATATATACCTGTTTTCCACAATCAAAATGTGGAAAACTTTATACATAAAATTACGCACTTATCATCATTTAAAAGTTTTCAACATTTTCCACACTAAAAATAAAAATTAATATTTTGTTAAAAAAGTTTTCCACAGTTGAAAATATTTTTTATGTGGAATTCCTTATAAAATCGGGGTTTTAAAGACTAAAAATGTGGAAAACTAAATTTTTGCTATTTTCCTATGTTTTTTTATATGTGGATATGTTAACATATTTAAGTATTTTTTAGGTATTTAAAAATGAATGAATTTGAAACTCTCTGGAGTAAGGTATTAGAATCTCTACAAGACGAAATCGACGCTCATATTTTCGATACATTTTTTAGAGATTCCTACATTTATGCAATAAAAGGAAATAAAATTTATGTTGCAACTTCTAGTGAATTGGCTGCAAAAATTATTTCTCAAAAATATAGCACTTTATTAGATACATTAACTCATTCAATTACACAAACTAATTATGAACTTTTATTTTTTAAAGAAGATGTATTAAAAAATGATAAAAATATTTCAAAAAAAGATGATAAAACCTTCTTTAAAGACTCAAAATTAAACCCTAAATACACATTTGATAATTTTGTTGTTGGAACTTCAAATCAAGAAGCAAAACAAGCTGCTTTAATTGTTGCTTGTTCTCC
Organism: uncultured Bacilli bacterium; assembly: GCA_944349595.1. GTDB lineage: Bacteria > Bacillota_I > Bacilli_A > RFN20 > CAG-826 > Alectryobacillus. Next base: position 86,957 of record CALVNF010000001.1, read on the forward strand.
TGGAACAATGTATAATCCACTATTTATTTATTCTGATAGTGGTTTAGGAAAGACTCATTTATTACATTCTATTGGAAATTATATTAAAGATAACAATCCTAGAAAAAATATTTTAGTTTCATCTACATCTTCATTTATTGATGAATATATCAACGGTGCAAGAGGCGAAAAAGACTTAAATTCTTTAAAATCATATATTAAAACTTTTGATGTTTTATTAATTGATGATATCCAAGGTTTAGTTGACCACAAAAAAACCGAAGCTTACTTTTTTGATATTTTTAATTATTTTGTCGACAATGAAAAACAAATTGTTATAACTTGTGATAAATTGCCAAGCGAATTAAAGGGAATTGAATCAAGATTAGTTACAAGATTTTCTCAAGGTTTATTAACTAAAATTTCTGCTCCAAGCATTGATACAAGTATTGAAATTTTAAAAAATAAAATCACTCAAAATGGCCTAAACATCGCAAATTTTGATGATGATGCACTTAAATTCATTGCTGAAAATAAATCAAATTCTGTCCGAGAATTAGAAGGCGCTTTAAATAAATTGTTATCTTATACAATTAATTTTAAACCAACAACTCACGTTGATTTAAAAACAACAATCGAAGCTTTACAAGATATTTTAAACATCAAAGATGTTAATACAGAACTATCAGAAAAAAGAATTATAAACACAGTTGCTTCTTATTATGGATTGACTAGTAGTCAAATTTTAGGTCAATCAAGAATTAAAGCAATTGCAAACGCTAGACATATATCGATGTATTTAATTAGAAATATTTTAAATACTCCTTATACTAAAATTGGTAAAATTTTTGGAGGTAAAGACCATTCAACTGTAATGTCTTCAATTAATCGTGTGGATAAATTGTGTAAAACTGATAAAATTACCAACAAAGTTATCCACGATTTAAAAGTAATGATCGGATAAAAATAATAAGGATTTGATGGGGTTTTTAAGAAAATTATCGATAAAAATTTGAGTTTTCCACAAATTCCACATAGCTTATTAATATTATTAAATAAATAAAAAAAGAAAGGAATAAATACTATATGAAGTTCATGATCAAAAAACCATTAATCTTAAATGCGTTATCAACTGTTGGAAGAGTATTTCAAACAAGTAAGGTTGCATTGCCTATTTTAAATAATTTTAAAATTAGTGTATCTAAAGATAATTTAATAATAGTTGCTGCAAATGGAGAAACAACTATTCAGACAAAAATTGATACTACTGATGAAAACGGTGATCAAATTATTAACGTTGATACAGAAGGTGAATTTTTACTTAATAATCGATCAACTGAAATGATTAGAAAACTTGCCGGAAGTGATGTTGAGTTTGATTTAATTGATAATTCATTTATTTTAATTTCAGATGGTAATTCAGAATTTAGATTAAATAGTGAAAGAGTAAAAGAATATCCTGATTTGGATTTAAGTATTAATAAAGATTTTGTTAATTTAGATATTCAACAATTTATTAAAGCTGTTAATCAAGTCTCATTTGCAGCTAGTAATAAAGAAATGGCCAATATTTTAAGCGCAGTCAATATTAAAATTAAAGATAAAAAATTAATAATGAGCGCAACTGATGCAAATAGACTTTCAAGAAAAATAATCGATATAGATAGCGATAAAGAAATTGAAATTAATATTCCAAGTAAAACATTAATTGATATTTCAAGAATGTGTGAAAATAAAAAATCATTATTAATTTCTTTTGATCCAAGAAGAGCTACTTTTAAAATTGATGATACAATTGTATTTTCTAATTTACTAACTGGAAGTTATCCAAACTTAGATACAATTTTAGCTCCAAAATATACAATTGATTGTCTTGTTAATTCAAAAGAATTAATTGATGCAATGGGAAGAGTTAGTTTATTATTTATTGATAGACAAACTGCTGCAAGATTAGTAATTAGTCCTAATGAATTTAAAATTATTGCAAGAAGTCCACAATTTGGATCAATTGAAGATAAAATAAAAGACTATAAATTTGATAGTCAAGAATTTGAAATTTCACTTGATTGTGATTACATTGTCAGTGCTCTTAGAGCTTTTGATTGTCAATATGTTAAACTTCAATTTACTGGCGAAGTAAAACCAATGTTTATAAGAAGCGATGATGAACCAAATTTAGTTCAAGTGGTTACACCTCTTAGAATTTTAAATTAAAAATAGTACAAAAATTAAAGCGAGTTAAATCTCGCTTTTTTTAATATCAAAATTTAAAACAAAAATTATAAATGAATATTATATATAATATTCATTATTTAAGAAAATTATGGTATAATTTTGATGTATTTTATATGGGAAAAAATAACATCGTTAACATTCATACAGAATTTATTACTCTTGGTCAATTTTTAAAGTTTGTTGACCTGATTTTTAATGGTGGACAAGCAAAAATTTATTTACAAGAAAATGATGTTTATGTTGATGGAGTTATTGAAAAAAGAAGGGGGAGAAAATTATTTAATAATACAAAAATTAAAATAAAAGACAAAGAATATATCATTAAATATGAAGTTAAAAAAGATTGAGGTAGCTAATTTTAGATCTCATCAAAACCTCACGTTAACTCCAACAAATAATTTAATAATTATCACTGGAAGTAATGGTTGTGGAAAAACGAGTATCTTAGAAATTATTTATTACATATGTTTTGGAAAAAGTTTTAAAGAAAAGAATGAATTAAACTTAATAAAACATGATTGTAGTGAGTTTGTAATTCGAGGAATAATTCAAAATAATGATAAAGAAAATAAATTCTTAATCTATGTTTCAAAAAATGAGCGAAAATTCTATTTCAATGACAAACTAGTTACAAAATTATCTCAATTAAATAAATATATCAATGTCTTATTATTTGAGCCAAAAATGGTTGAATTGTTCAAAAATTCAAGCATTCAAAAAAGAAGAAATTATCTTGATTTGTTATTAAGTAAACAAAGCGATTTATATTTAAATGATTTAAAATCATACAAAAAGATATTAAAAGAAAGGAATGAATTATTAAAACGAGAAGTAATTGATCGAGTCTTGTTAACAACATTTACTCGTCATTTGTGTGAAATTTCAAAAAGAATTGATTATATTAGAGAAAATTTTATAAATAAAATCAATAAAGTCTTAAATGATATTTCTAAAAACATCTCAAACAATTCAAAACATTTAGAAATTATTTATAATCCAATTGTAAAAAACGATGAAAAATATATCGAAAATTTAGCAAAATTATACAAAGAAGCAAATGTTCAAGATATTAAAGAAAAAACAACAACAATTGGAATTCATAAAGAAGATTATAAATTAAATATAGATGGTAAAGATATTGGAATATTTGGCTCTCAAGCAGAAAATAGACTTGGTGTATTATCGTTTGTCTTATCCCCATATTTCATATTAAAAAAAGATGTTGAAAAGCCAATTATATTACTAGATGATGTCTTAAGCGAATTAGACAAAAATAATCAAATTAGGTTATTAGAATTTTTAAAAAAATTAAATCAAGTATTTCTAACTTCGACAAGTGTTGATGAAAAATACCATGAATTCGAAGTTAATATAGAAAAATCCCAAAACTAAAGGAGAAAATTATGGAAGAAGAAAACAAAGCTAAAGAAAAAATTGAAACCGAAGATCAAATCAAAAAAGAAGAAGAACAACTTAAATTAACTGATGTTGATGTATCAAATGAGAGAGAAAGAGAAAAAGCAAGTGAATCATATTCTGGAAAAGATATGACTGTTTTAGAAGGCTTACAAGCAGTTAGAATTAGACCTGGAATGTATATTGGATCAACTGGATTTACTGGTTTACATCATTTAGTTTGGGAAATTTGTGATAATGCAATTGATGAAGCATTAGCTGGATATTGTACAAGAATTAAAGTTGAAATAAATGCTGATGGATCACTCACTGTAACTGATAATGGAAGAGGAATTCCTGTTGATAAAGTTGAAAAATCTGGTTTAAGTGGCGTTGAAACTGCTTTTACAATACTTCACGCTGGTGGAAAATTTGGTGATAATAATATTTATAAAGTCTCTGGTGGACTCCACGGGGTTGGTGCAAGTGTTGTAAATGCTCTTTCAAAATGGTGTGAAGTTGAAGTTTGTAGAGATGGTGGAAAATATTTTGTAAGATTTGAAAATGGCGGTCATATTGTTGAACCTTTAAAAAGAATTGGAGATAGTGATTTAAGAGGTAGTAAAGTTTCATTTATGCCTGATAGTGAAATTTTTAGAGAAACTACAACTTTTGATTATGACACTATTAAAGATCGTTTGAGAATGATGGCTTATTTAAATAAAGGCATCACAATTACCTTAAAAGATTCAAGACCTGGACAAGAAAAAGAAGAAGTTTTTTATAATGAAGGCGGTATCAAAGACTTTGTTACATACTTAAATAAAACTAAACTTCCATATTCTGAAAAAGTCAAAAAAGATATTGTAAGTTGTCCAATAATTTATACTGAAGGAGCGGAAGAAGTAACAATTGCTAAAGATAAAAAAATAAGAATTTATGTTGAAGTATGTTTGCAATACACAACTGATTATACTTCAAGAATCTTTTCATTTTGTAATAATATTCAAACAATTGATGGAGGAACTCATGAAGTTGGTTTTAGAAATGCTTTATTAAATGCAATTAATGAATACGATAGAAACTTCATTAAATCAAAAGATAGAGATAAAGATGGTTCTTTTACAATTGATGACTGTATTGAAGGCGTTACCGCAATAATTTCTGTTAAACATCCAGATCCACAATATGAAGGTCAAACAAAAGGTAAGTTAGGAAATAGTGAAATAAGACCTGCCGTATATCAAGTAACTAAAAAATGTTTAGATAGATTTTTAATTGAAAATAAAAAAGTTGCCGAAATTTTAATTCATAAAATTGAACAAGCTCAAAGAGCAAGACTAAGAGCTAAAAAAGCTCGAGATGAAGCAAGAAATAACAATAAACTTGCAACACTTGCTGGAAAATTATCAAATTGTTCGAGCAAAAACCCTGCGGAATGCGAATTATTTATTGTTGAAGGTAATTCAGCTGGTGGTAGTGCAAAAAACGGAAGAGACGCAAAAACTCAAGCAATTCTTCCTTTAAGGGGTAAAATTTTAAACACAGCTAAAGCAAATGAATCTCGAATTTTTGCAAATAATGAAATTGCAAACATGATTCAAGCAATAGGTGCTGGTTTTGGTCCTGATTTTGATATAAATAAAATTAGATATCATAAAATTATTATTATGACTGATGCTGATGTTGACGGTTCTCATATTAGAATTTTATTATTAACATTCTTCTTTAATTTTATGAGAGATTTAATTATAAACGGCAATGTCTACGTTGCTCAACCACCACTTTATTGTGTGACTTATCAAAAGAAAAAATATTATGCATATAACGATGATGAACTTGAATTAATTAAAAAACAACTTAATTTAAAAGGAAATTATCCATTCCAAAGATATAAAGGTCTTGGTGAAATGGATGCGTCTCAATTAAGTGAAACAACAATGGATCCAAATAATCGAAAATTAATTAGAGTTACTCTTTCTGATGCTCTTGAAGCTGACAAAGTTTTCCAAGATTTAATGGGAGACGAGGTAGAACCAAGAAAAGAATTTATTATTAAAAATGCAAAATTTGTTGAAAATTTAGATATCTAATTAAAGAGGTAAAAAATTATGGATGAAAATGTAAAAGAAATAAAAGAAGGTATTCAAGCTGGATTGATTGATTCTGAAATCTCTGATAACGTCAAAAAAGGATTTTTAGATTATGCAATGTCGGTTATTGTCTCAAGAGCATTACCTGATGCACGAGATGGTTTTAAACCAGTTCATAGAAGAATAATTTATGCTATGAATGAATCGGGTTATACTCCAGATAAACCATATGTCAAATGTGCAAAAATTGTCGGTGATGTCATGGGACAATATCACCCTCATGGAGATAGTGCAATTTATGATGCTTTAGTTAGATTAGCTCAAGATTTTTCAATGCGTTATGTTTTAGTTGATGGTCATGGTAACTTTGGAAATATCGATGGAGACGGCGCTGCTGCAAATAGATATACCGAAGCAAGACTTGAAAAAATTGCTTCCTTATTAGTTAGTGATATTAAAGAAGAAACGGTTGACTTTATTGACAATTATGATGGAAGTAAAAAAGAACCAGTTGTATTACCAGCAAGAATTCCAAATTTATTAGTTAACGGATCAAGTGGAATTGCTGTTGGTATGGCTACAAATATTCCACCACATAACTTAAAGGAAGTAATTGAAGGCGCAATTGCCTATGCTAAAAATAAAGATATTTCTGTTGTTGAATTAATGGATATTATTAAAGGTCCAGATTTTCCAACAGCTGGAATTATTTTAGGAAGAAGCGGCATTAAAAAAGCTTATGAAACTGGAAGTGGTTGTATTGTAACTAGAGGTAGAGCTAGTATAAATCACTTAAGTAATGGAAAAAGTGAAATATTAATCAGTGAAATTCCATATCAAGTTAATAAATCAGTTCTCGTTAATAAAATTGGACAATTAGCTGATGAAAAAATAATTACTGGAATTACTGAAGTTAAAGATGAATCAAGTGATAAAACCGGAATTAGAATTATTGTTGAATTAAATAAAGAAGCTGTACCAGAGGTTGTTTTAAATCAATTATATAAACAAACTCCACTTCAATCTAATTTTAATGTTCAATCAATTGCTTTGGTTGATGGAACACCAAAACTTTTATCTCTTAAAGATATGTTAGAAGTTTATATTAATTTCCAAGAAGAAATTGTAAGAAAAAGATCGACTTTTAGATTAAATAAAGCAATTGCAAGAGAACACATTTTAGAAGGTTTAATTTTAGCTAGTGAAAACATTAAAGATATTATTGATTTAATTACAAATTCTAAAACAAGCGAAGAAGCTGCTAATAAATTAAAAGAAAAATATCATTTATCAGACGAACAAACTGATGCTATTTTATCAATGACTTTAAGAAGATTAGCTGGTATTGAAAAAATAAATTTACTCACTGAAAAACAAGAAAATCAAAAAAATATTGAGGAATTGCAGTATATTTTATCATCTGAAGAACATATTTTAGAAAAAGTAATTTCCGAATTAGAAGAAATTAAAAATAAATATGGCGATGAAAGAAAGACTGAAATTTCAAGTGATGATTCTTTAATTGAAGATGAAGATTTAATTAAACAAGAAGATATTTTAATTACATTAACAACTTCAAATTATATTAAAAGAATGCCAATTGATACATTCCATATTCAAAATAGAGGTGGAAAAGGTGTAAAAGGAATGTCAACTCACGAAGACGATGATGTCTTAATGATGGTTAGAAGTAACACTCACCAAGATGTTTTATTCTTTACAAATTTAGGTAAGGTTTATAGAGTCAGAGGTCATAGAATTCCAGAAGGAAACAGAACTTCAAAAGGAATTCCAATTACTAACTTCCTAAATCTTGAAGAAAATGAAAAAGTAAAGAGTATTGTTTCAATTGATGATTATAAAAACGATCACTACTTATTATTTGCTACTAAAAAAGGTTTAGTTAAGAAAACAAACCTTGAAGAATATCGTTTAATTAGACAAGATGGAAAAATTGCTATCGCCTTAAAAGACGACGATGAATTATTAGATGTAAAAGAAACTAACGGTAAAGGTTTAGTCTGTATTGCAAGCAATAATAATCACATGGTTAAATTTAAAGAAAGTGATATTAGACCAAGCGGCAGAAATGCAAGTGGTGTAAAAGGTATTAACTTATCAAAACAATATGATGCAATATCTTTGGGTACTTCTTTAGAAGGAGATAATGTCTTAGTTATTACATCTCTTGGTTATGGAAAAATTTCAAAACTCGAAGATTATAGAGAAACAAATAGAGGATCAAAAGGTGTTATTACTTTAAAAGGAAGTGAAAAACGTGGTGATATTGTAACTCTTAAAATTGTAAAAGGTGATGAAGATTTATTAATTATTACAAAAGAAGGGATTATGATTAGAATTAGTTTAAGTCAAATTAATTTAACTGGAAGAAATACATCTGGCGTAAGAGTTATTAATATTAATAAAGACGATGAGGTTTCAAGTGTTGCGGTCGTTCCTCATCAAGATGATGAAGAAGAAAACAGTGACACAAAAAAAGAGAGTGATAATTAATGAAAGAAAAAAGAATTATTTTATTACAAGATCAAAAAAATTGCTTTTTTAAATCCGAAAGACTTAGAAAAGTGATTAAGGCCGCATTAGAAGAAGATGGAATTTATTATGTTTATAATAAATATGATGAAGATGCAAAAATTGCTCATATCTTATATCCTTATTCTTCTAGTCAATTTGATTTAGTTTATAACAACAATAAAAAAATTGTAATGAGTTTATTTTATACCGAAGGCGAATATAAAGGCGCTTTGTCTGATTTAGTAAAATCTCATGATTTAAATAAATTAACAATTAGTAAACTTAAATTAAATGAAATTTATAAAGTGGATAAAGTTTTAGTTCCTTGCGATGAATTTAAAAATGTTCTTATTAATAAAGGTGTTAATAGAAATAAAATTAAAGTTTTACCACCAGGAGCAAATTATAAGATTTATAAATATTTGCCAGAAAAGGATATGCAACTTGCTAGAAGATATTTTTCAATTAATGAAAACGATCGTATAGTCTTATCTTTTGGAAATTTAAATGATAAAAGTTGCATTGATAAGCTTTATACATTAGCTAGAATGAGACCTGATATTAAAATTATTTATTTTATAACTAATAATATTAATACCAAGAGACTTGATTTAAAAATAAGATTAGCGTTTTCTAAAAAGCCAAGTAATATTTATTTTACAAACTTTGTTGATATAAATATTTATAGATCGATTTTAAAAAACGCAAGATGTTTAGTGTATTTTAATTCTTATTTAATTGACGAAGTCCAATTACTTGAAGCATTTTCAAGCGAACTTCAAGTTTTTGCCCTTGATCAAGCACTTCCAAGAAGATATATTGAAAGTGATTTGTTGCTTCATAGTGACGATTTAAAAGATTTATATAAATTAATTACAGATTTTCTTGATTATAAGATTTCAAATACAATTTCAAAAGCGTATGATTATGTAGTGGAACACGATGTAAAAAATTTCGGAGAAAAATTAGACGAAATTTATTCAAAATTAGAAGAGGAAAATAATTATGATTGATATTAAAAAAATTGAACAAGATCCAAAAAAAGTTGAAGAACTATTAAAAAGAAAATTATATGATGTAAATTTTGACGAGTTCTTAACTAAAAACAACAGAAGAAAAGAATTAATTGCTTTAGTTGAATCAAATAAAGCTCAACAAAATAGCTTATCAAAACAAGTGCCTGTTTATAAAAAAGAAGGCAAAAATGTTCAAGAAATTTTTGATAAAGTAAAACAATTAGCACAAGAAAACAAACAAAACCAAGAAGAATTAGAACAACTTGAAAAATATTGTTTTGATTTTTTAAAAGTTCTTCCAAACTTACCAGATGAAGATTTACTTCCTGGAGGAAAAGAAAATAATAGACCAATTTATACTTATAAAACAAAACCGGTATTTAATTTTAAACCTAAAGATCATGTTGAACTTGAAGAATCTCTAGGTTTAATTGATTATGAAAGAGCAGCAAAAATTTCTGGTAGAGGTACATGGATTTATAAAGGTTTAGGTGCACAACTTGAATGGGCATTAATTAATTTCTTTATTAGTGAGCATTTAAAAGATGGTTATGAATTTATTTTACCTCCACATTTATTAAATTATGAAAGTGGTTATACAGCTGGTCAATTTCCAAAATTTGAAAATGATGTATTCTTTTTAAAAGATGTAGAACCAAGAAAATTTTTACTTCCAACCGCCGAAACTGCTTTAGTTAATTTATACCGTAATGAAATTTTAAAAGAAGAAGATTTACCAAGAAAATTCTTTGCCTATACTCCTTGTTATAGAATGGAAGCTGGATCTTATAGAACTGAAGAAAGAGGAACTATTAGAGGTTATCAATTTAACAAAGTTGAAATGGTTTGTTATACAAAAGATAATGAAAGCGACCAAATTTTTGAAGAAATGGTTAATAAAGCAAAAAGATTGGTTGAAAAATTAGGATTACATTTCCAAATTTCAAAATTAGCCGCCGCTGATTGCAGCGCTTCAATGGCAAGAACATATGATGTTGAAGTTTGGATTCCAAGTATGGGAATTTATAAAGAATGTTCTAGTGTATCAAACGCAAGAGATTATCAAGCAAGAAGGGGTATGATGAGATATAAAGATAAAGATGGAAAAGTCCATTATTGTCATACATTAAACGGTTCTGGTCTTGCAACTTCAAGATTAATCCCTGCAATTCTTGAACAAAATCAACAAGAAGATGGAAGTGTTATTATTCCAGAAGTATTAAGACCTTTCATGGGTGGATTAGAAAAACTTTCACCAATTAAAAAATAATAGTATAATAATAAATGCCACTATAATAAATACTAGTGAACCTGGTCAGGACAGAAATGTAGCAGCCATAAGCAAGTCCCTTTATGTATAGTGGTTTTTATTTTGAATTAAAATAAGAATAAAAAACTTAAAATTTTACATTGTAAAAAATTTATAAGTTTATTTTTTTATATTAATTTTTAATTTTATTGAGGTTTTGCACATAAATAACTATAATTATTACATGCTTAAATTAATTAATATAAACAAAGATTATAAATTAGATTCAACAAACAAAGTTGAAGCTTTAAAAAGCATAAATATTGAATTTGAAAGTTCTGGTTTTGTATCCATTCTTGGTCCTTCTGGATGCGGTAAAACCACGCTTTTAAATGTAATTGGAGGATTAGATCACTATAATTCCGGAGATCTAATTATTGAAAATATTTCAACTAAAAATTTCTCAAATTATGACTGGGATGTTTATAGAAATAATCGAATTGGTTTTGTTTTTCAAAGATATAATTTAATTCCACACTTATCATTATTAGAAAATGTTGAAATGCCATTAATTTTAAACGGGGAATCGAAATCTGACATAGTAAAAAAAGCAAAAGAAGCATTAAAAATCGTTGGATTAGAAAAAGAAGTTAATAAAAAACCCAATCAATTATCTGGTGGCCAAATGCAAAGGGTTGCAATCGCTCGTGCAATTGTAAATAATCCAGAAATTATTTTAGCGGATGAACCAACAGGTGCATTAGATACAAAAACAAGCATTGTAGTTATGAATATTTTAAAAGAAATATCCAAAACTAAACTTGTAATAATGGTCACTCATAATGAAAATCTTGCAAAAAGATATTCTAATAGAATAATTTCGATGCTTGATGGAAAAATTATTAATGACTCAATAAATGTCCCTCAAAAAGAAGATGTTGTTGATGTTTTAACTGAAAAAGTATATCAAAACCTCACTAAAAAGACTAAAAAAACCTCAATGTCTTATTTAACAAGTTTAAGAATTAGCTTTAAAAATGTTTTAACAAAAAAAGGAAGAACCATTTTAACAGCTGTTGCATCAAGCGTTGGAATAATTGGTGTTGGTTTAGTTTTATCAATTTCAAGTGGATTTAGTGGATATATTGATCGAGTTCAAGCGGCAACTGCTAGTAATTCACCAATTACTATTTCAAGTGTTTCTTATTCTTATAAAGTAAATGATGATTTACCAGATTTTGAAAAATTCCCAACTGATAATAATTTATATGTTTATGATGATACTAAAACTTTAGTAACAAGTATTGCACATATTAATAAATTGGATAATAATTTTTTAAATTATTTAGATGATATTGCTAATGATCCAAAATATTCTTCTTCATTAGCTAGTAAATTAATAAATTATCGAGACTTTGATATAAATTTAGTTGCAAAAAATACTAGTAAAAGCGAGGACGGGAAAGAATTTGATAATTATCAATTAGTTAATCCTTATGATAAGGTTTCTTCTTCAATTACAAGTGGAATTGCAAACATTACTGGACTTCCAAATTATATTTTTCATGAATTATACGGAGATGAAGATTATATTTTAACTTCTTATGATGTTTTACAAGGCGAATTTCCAAGAAACGAAATAATTTATGAAGAAGACGGAACAATGGTTTTTGAATCTGCTTTAATTTTAGATTCTTATAACCGACTTTCAAAAACCACCCTTGAAGATTTAGGATTATTTTCTGAATATGAGTTAGAAAATAAAGAAAAAATTTCATTTGACGATATCATTGGAAAAGAATATGGATTTATTTTAAATAGTGATTTATATAAAAAAGAAGAGGCTGCAACAGCAACTTATCCTAGCAAAACTCAAACTTTAAAAATTAAAACAAGCGATGGTAATATAATTTCTATTCCGGTTGTAACTTCTGAAAAAACAATGTATCAATTTCCAGAAAAGTTATCAAATTATTCATATAGAAAAGATGTTTATGAAAATTCAAAATTAAGAGTAAAAATAACTGGAATTTTGAGAGTTAAACAAGATTCAATTTTAGATTATATGCCAGCAAGTCTTGGTTATACTGAAGTTTTAAAAGATTTTATATTACAAGATAATTTTAATAATGATATTGGAAAGTTATCTAAAAATAATTTAGTTATTGGTGATTTTAGTCAATTAAATACAATATTAACCAATATGAATTATTTTGAATTCTTTAATACATATTTTGGGATGAATTTAGAAGTTCCATCATGGGCGGAATCTTTAATGGTTCCAACTTTGGAACAATTTAAAACAGCATTTAATGATATTTTCACCGGTTATGCAATATTCCAGCAAAAACAAGCACTTGACGATGAAGTTGATCCAGAACTTGCCGATTATGAATTTATTCCTAATTTTAATTATGTTTATACGACACAAACTGGATTTTTAACTCAAATTGTAAAAGTTGGTGCAGATTTAAAATTGTCTCAAGAAAAAGAAGATAAATTGAATAGTTTATATGATCTAGATTTTACAAATAATCCAATTCAAGCATTGACTAAAGTTTATGAAATTCTATCTGATTCGGACATTCTTGTTTATTTCTTATCACAAATGAATAATTTTCAAAATATTAATACAATTATTTTATTTCCATCATCTTTAACTTCCAAATCTCTACTTTTAGAATATTTAGATAATTACAATATAAATAAAGCAGAAGAAGATAAAATAATTTATACCGATTTAATTGGTACATTAACTGATTCTTTAGGTGAAGTAATTAATATTATTTCTTGGGTTTTAATTGCATTTGCTTCAATTTCATTAATTGTAAGTTGTGTAATGGCTGGAATTATAACTTATAATTCTGTAATTGAAAGAACTAAAGAAATTGGAATTTTAAGAGCAGTTGGTGCAAGAAAAAAAGATGTAGGAAGATTATTTAAGAGTGAAAATTTAATTATTGGTTTTGTAAGTGGGTTATTTGGTGTGATTATTACATATATTTTACAAGTTCCAATTAATGTAATAATTAATTCCTTATTCCCAGATTATAATATAGGATCAATTGCAAATATTTCATTTATATTTGCAATATTATTAATTTTATTATCCGCCTTTTTATCATATATTTCTGGTTTAATACCTGCAAGAATGGCTGCTAAAAAAGATCCAGTAGTAGCATTAAGGAGTGAATAATATGGATTTTTCATTTTTAAAATTTGGTTATGCAAAAATTATTGAAAAACAAAGAAACCAATTAGAAAAACAAATTAATGAAGCAGAAAGATTTGATCCATCATTTGATACAGGATTAGATGATGAAATAATAAAAGATAGAATTAGTAAGAATCTTGTTAATAAAAAGAAAAAAGTTGTAACTAAATCCTATTTTAAAATTGTATTTGATAACTTTTTCCCATTCTTTTCAATTCTAATTTATGCACTAGCGGTAATGGTTTTAGTTGCTGGAATTGAATATTATTCACAATTAATGTTTTTAGGAGTAATTTTATGTAACTCATTAATTGGTTTAATTCAAGATATTAGAGCCAGAAGATTAGTTGATAAATTATCAATTGTAAATAAAGCACAAACCACAGTTGTAAGAAATGGACAAGAAATTGAAATTAATGCACATGAATTAGTTTTAGATGATGTAATATTCTTAAAAAATGGTGACCAAGTTCCAGCTGATTGCATTGTAATTAAAGGAAAATGTGCCGTTAATGAAGCAATGTTGACAGGAGAACCTGATGCTATTAGAAAAAAAGTTGATGATGAAATTTTATCTGGAACTTATATTTCAAGCGGAAATTGTTATGCAAGAGTAAATCGAATTGGAGCTTGTAATAAAGCCGAAATTATTCAAGCAAAAGCAGCTGCTTTTAATAAACCAAAATCAGAAATTTTAAAGTCTTTAAATTTCTTATTTAAAATTATTGCCGTTGTTGTTATTACATTATTTACTTTATCAATTGTATCATATTGGTATTCATATATTTTACAAGTTGAAACAATGAATATTAATATGGATTTTTGGAGCTGGTTTGTTGATCCAAGTGATGGTCATAGATATATTTCTGGATTTGTTGGTTCGATGGTTTCAATGATTCCAGCCGGATTATTCTTATTAACTAGTGTTACTTTATCAGTTGGAGTTTTAGCTCTTGCAAGAAAAAGATGTTTAGTTCAAGAATTATATTGCATTGAAATGCTTGCTAGAGTTGATACTTTATGTCTTGATAAAACTGGAACAATCACTGATGGAACAATGTCAGTCAGCGATTTGATTAGAGTTGATAAATCATATACAAATGAAAAAATAAAACAAATTATATCTTCGTTATTATTTGCAACAAAAGATGATAATTATACTGCCAAAGCATTAGTTGAAAAATTCACTGATGAAGAAGTTTTTATGGCTAGCAAAGTTTTACCATTTTCAAGCGAAACTAAATATAGTGGATGCTATTTAGAAAAAGTTGGAAGTGTTGGAATAGGGGCTTTTGGTTATATAAAAATTGACAATAAAGTTGAAGTTGAGTCAATAATTAAAAAATATACAACGAAAGGTTATCGTTGTATGATTTTAACCGTTTCAAAAGGAAGAATTGAAAAGGAAAAGCTTCCAAAAACAATGACTTGTATTGCGGTTTTATTATTAGAAGATCATATTAGAGACGATGCACCAAGCACACTAAGTTGGTTTATGGAAAACGGAGTTGATATTAAAGTTATATCAGGTGATGATCCAATGACAGTCAGTGAAATTGCTAAAAAAACCGGCATTAAAAACTTTGATAAATATATTAATTTAGAAGGAAAAAGCATTGAAGAAGTTAAAAAAGTTGCAAATGATTACACAATTTTTGGAAGAGTATCACCAGAGCAAAAAGAAGCACTTGTTGTTTCAATGAAAGAAAGCAAGAAAACAGTTGCAATGACTGGCGATGGTGTTAATGATATTTTAGCCTTAAAAAGAGCGGATTGTAGTATTGCAATGGCAAGTGGATCTGATGCTGCTAAAAATGTTTCTCATCTTGTTTTGCTTGATTCAAATTTCTCAGTTTTACCAAGTGTCGTTGCGGAAGGAAGAAGAGTTATTAATAACTTACAAAGAACATCATCTTTATTTTTATCTAAGACAATGTTCTCTGTAATTGTTACATTTGTTTCAATTTTAGCGGTATTTATTTCTCGAGATATTAATATGCAATTCCCATTATCGGTTTCTAATTTCTATATTTGGGAAGTTGCATTTATTGGAGTTGGAGGTTTCTTCTTAGCTTTAGAACCAAACGCAAATAAACTAAGAGGATCGTTCTTATCAAATGCTATTAGAAAAGCACTGCCGGTATCTATTGTTATTTCAACCATAATTTTAAGTTTTTACACAATTTATATGACAAATTACTTTAACCATGATTTATGGTTGTTAGGTGATCCTTATGTAAGATATGAAAGCGTCAATGGAGTGTGGCAAATACTTCCAGATGGAGAATATAATGGAATGTTAAGTAGGTCATTCCAAGCAATGGGAGCAATTGCAATGGCAGTAATAGGAGGCGTTTCATTTATTAAAGTTAGTCAGCCATTTTCAAAATATAGATTTTTTGTAGTAATTGGAATTATTTTATTAACTATAATTTGTTTAACTGGGGCTTATTTAATTCCATTTGTTGATAAAAATACAAATTCAACTTCATTTGGTGGTTGGTATTTTGCATTTGAATTTACCTGGTTATCACTTAATGACTGGTTGTGGTTAATAAGTTTTGTTTGTTTTGGTGTAATTGGTTATCTTGGTTTAGATAGAGTTATAAATAAAAATAGTTATCTTGATAAAGTTGAAAGAATTACTCAAAAACAACTAAGAAAAGAAGAAATAACATTATTTGGAGGTAAAAAACATGAAAAATAATGCCTCTTTAATCAAAAAGCAATTTATAAAAGATTTGAATAATTATTCTCTTGATTCAATTAATGTTGCTTCTTTATGTAAAGAATTAAACATTCAAAGACAAACTTTTTATTATCATTTTAGAGATATTTATGATTTAACCGAATCAATTTTAGTTGACATGCAAAATGATCTATTTTTAAATGTTGATAATTCTTATTTTTTAACAAAAATATTAGAATTTATTAAAGATGAATCAAGATTTTTTGTTGAATTAATACGAGGTAATTTAAAAGAATTAGTTATTAAG
The DNA here is from genome assembly GCA_944349595.1 of uncultured Bacilli bacterium. GTDB lineage: Bacteria > Bacillota_I > Bacilli_A > RFN20 > CAG-826 > Alectryobacillus. The sequence goes on from CALVNF010000001.1 coordinate 103,669, forward strand.
TTTTTATCTAATTTATTAATTCCTTGTATTCAATTTAGATTAGATGAATTTGATGAAATAAAATATTTATCAAAAAAAGAAGTTAATGAAATAATTAATTATCATAAAACTGCAATCAGTAATTTAATAATTAACGAATTAAAAGATGAAGATGATTATAATATTTCAATTACATTAAATAAAATTGAAATATTTATAAATAAAAAAGTTTTAGAACTAAACATTAAATATATTAATGAGAATAGGAATAAAATTTAATTATGGAAGATTTCGAATTTATTTCACCAACTAAAATATATTTTGGAAAACAAAAATATTTAAGAATTGCAGAGATTTTAAAAGTATATAATAAAAATAATATACTTATTGTTATTGGACAACATCATGTAAAATCATCTGGTTTATTAAATGAAATATTAAATTTATTAAATAAATCTAATATATCTTATTTAATATTAGATAACATTAGACCTAATCCAATAAAAAAAGATGTAATAAAAGGATTAGATTTAATCAAAAACAAAAACATTGATTTAATTTTAGCAATTGGCGGTGGTAGTGTAATTGATACCGCAAAAAGCATAGCTGTAAATTATTATTATGATAAAGATGTTTTTGATTTTAATTTAAAAAAAGCAATACCTACAAAATCTTTACCAATTGGAGTTATTTTAACAATTCCCGCAAGTGGTAGTGAGCTTTCAAATTCTTGTGTGATTCAAGATGATGAACTTAAAATTAAAAAAGGATTTAATAGTGATTTAGTAAGACCATTATTTGTAGTTGAAGATCCAATATTAACTTTAAGTCTTCCAAAATATCAAACAATGTGTGGTATTGTTGATATTTTAATGCATACTTTTGAAAGATTCTTATCTAAAAGTAGTGATGAAATGTTAGCTGATTATTTAGCTATTGGATTATTAAAAAATGTAATTGATAATTCACTTAAATTACTTAAAAATCCAAACGATTATGAAGCAAGAGCAAATATTATGTTAGCAAGTTCATTTTCACATAATAACTTAACAAATTTAGGTAAAAACCATAATATGCCAGTTCATTATTTAGAACATATTTTATCTGGAATTTATCCGAGTGTTGCTCATGGGGCAGGTTTAGCAGTTATTTTTCCACAATTTTTAAAAGAATTTTTTGAACAAGATTATAAAAAGTTAGCAATATTAAACAAATATTTATTTAACACATTTATTGAAAATGAGAGAGAATGTGGTAAATTATTTATTGAAAATTTACAAAATTACTTTAAAATTTTAGGTATGCCTCTAAGTTTTGCAGATTTAGGCATAACTAATTGTGACATTAATGAATTAGCAAAACAATTTGTCAAAAATGGTACACGTGAGATTGATCATAATGGCAAAATGTTAAATGAAGAAATCTCAAAAAATATATTCATTAGATGTTTAGGAGGTAAAAATCAATGAAAAAAGAAGATTGGGCGAGTCTTATTGTTTATGCAATAATTATAGTCTCTGCTATCCTTGTATTTTTATATGTTGTAAGTCCAATTTATGTATCAAACGGTGTTGAAGGTGCAATGGGTTTTGCTTATTCACTTGGTGGATTTTTAGTAACACTCATAGTTGGTGGATTATTAACAGAAATAGGTCACGTTTTAGGTGCCAAAATTGGAAAATATCAAATAATTTCAGTTAATTTTTTATGGTTAAATCTTTATAAAAAAGACAATAAATTTAAATTTAGATTTAAATCTTTTGATGGTTTAATGGGTGATACAATTGTTATGCCAAAAAAAGATGAAAACGATAAATTTATTTCAAAACCAAAGGCTATGTTATGGCTTCCAATTATTTTCTTAATCTTATTATTAGTTGGAAGTTTCTTCTTATATAGTTTAACCGAAGGAATTTGGCAAGCAGTCGGTGTTGTATCTTTATTTGTTTCAGCAATGTTATTATTCTATGATATTGTTCCAACTCAATTAGATTCATTAACTGATGGTTATCAATTAACAATTGTTATGAAAAAAGAAAATATTGAAGCTTTCAATGAATCATTAAGAGTTAGAAGTTGCAATATTTTAGGACAAGATCCTGGTGATACAAAAGTATTTGATGATGTTACAGATTATACTTATGATATTAATTTAGTAAAAGTTTATAAATATTTATTAGAAAATAAACAAGATGAAGCTTATAAAATTTTAGATAAAATGTGTCAAAATACTGAAAAATTATCTGAAAAAAATAAAGCTAAATTATTTGCTCAAAAAACTTATTTATTAATAATTAATGATAAATTAACTGAAGCAAAAGAATTCTATTATGAAAAACTTTCTCAAGAAGAAAGAAAAAATATCTCTAATCTTGGTGTTATTGAATGTATTAGAGCTTATGTATTAGTTGCAGGTATTTTAGAAAACTCTGAAGGAGAAGTTCAATATACAACTTCAAGAGCTAATGCGGCTTATAAAAAAGTTGAATCTGGAAGAAAAGAAATAGAAAAAACTTTATACAAAAATGCATTAGTAAAAGTCAGAGAAAAACATCCAACATGGCAACTTGTCTTAAAAGATGTTAAAAAAGTTAAAAAAGATGATAATCAAAGCGCAACATCAACAAAAGCAAAAACTAATAATAAAACTTCAAAAGTCGACGATGACGATGATGAAGATGATGATTAAACTAAACTAAATTTAAAATTTAAACCGTGGATAAAGATCCGCGGTTTTTTTATTTACTTTAAAATTAAAAATATTATATTTAAAACCCCACGGATTTTTATAGTTTTAATTATAAAGTTTATTTAAAAATAAAAACATGCGTTAAGAACGCATGTTTTTATCAGAAAGGTTTATTAGATAATATTATTTACTTCTTTTCTTCAGAAGTGCCGTTTAGTAATTTTAATTCTTCTTTAATTTGTAATAAAACATCTAATTCAGTAGGTTTTGGAGCACCAACTTCAACTGGTGCAGGTCTTTCTTCTGGATGTTTTTTATAATATTCTTCTCTAAGAGCTTCTTCCATTTCTTTTCTCTTTTTGGAAAGATAATTATAAACTTTAACAATTACAAATAATGTAAATGCTATGATTAAGAATGAAATAATAGCATTAATAACTGCACCCCAATCAATTAAAGAAGCAGTATTATAAACATATGTTCCACCATGAAGTGTGTATTTTGATAAGATTTCGTTTTTAACTGTTTCAATAATTAATGGATCTGTGCCTTCGGTTTCACCATATCTTATTAAAGACATTTTTTCAGCTAAATCTTGTAAATCAGAACTGGAGAATGATTGACCAATACCATCCAAACCTGCTTGAGTTGCATTTAATGCTGGTAAAACTGTAAATAATCCACTTAAACCACCTGGAACGCCCCAAGTACAAATACTTAATAAGATATTAACAACTGATGTTACAATAGCACTAAATGCACCACCAATGACAACACCAACCGCCATATCAACGACATTTCCACGTGTTATGAACGCTTTAAATTCTTTCCATAAACCTTTTCTTTTGTTTTTTCTTTGAGCTCTTTTTTCTGCCTTAGCTTTTTCTTTTTCAGCTTGCTCAGGCGTAAGTTTCTTTTCTTCTTTTTCCATAATAGAAACTCCTAACACTAATATTATAAATATATTAAAATGACTTTAAAACAATAAAAAATAATATAAAATTATATTAATGCATTTAGTAAAATAAGTTTTATGGAGGATATCTTATGGCAATAAGTCTAATAACTGATACATTGTGTGATTTATCAAAAGAATTATATGATGTAGTTAAATGTGCTGCTGTGCTTCCTTTAATTGTTAATTTTAAAGGTGATGAAAAAGAGTATTATGATGGAGTTGATATTACTCCAGATGAAATATATAAAAGAGTCGAAAAAGAAAAAAGTACACCAAAAACTGCTGCAATTAGTGTACAAAGATTTTTGGAAGTATTTAAAAAAGAATTGGAAAAAGGTAATCAAGTATTTTATGTGGGAACTGGAAGTGGAATTTCCTCAACATTTCAAAATGCAGTCCTTGCAAAAAACCAATTAAATAGTGATGATATTGAATTATCAGATTCAAAAACTTTATCAACTGGCATCGGTTTGTTATTACTTAAAGCAAGAAAATATATAGATGAGGGGAAAAATATTCATGAAATTAAAGAATTAATTGATAAACATGCTGATAATTCTAGTGTTAAGTTCTGTGTTGATGTTTTAGATTATTTATATAAAGGCGGAAGATGTTCTACAGCTGCATTTTTAATGGGTAATTTTTTACATATTCATCCAATTATTAAAGTAGTTAATAATAAATTAATAGTTGAAAAGAAAGTTCGTGGCAAATATGAAAAAGCCATGGATGAACAAATTAACGAATTTAAAAATGATCTTCATAAAATTGATATGGAAAATGTATTTATTACTCATAGTGGTCCAAGTGATTGTAAAGATTATGAATATATAAAAGAAAGAATTGAAAAATATGTTCCAAAAGGTCATTTACATATTACAAGAGCCGGCGCAACTGTTTCATCTCATTGTGGACCTAGAACAATTGGAATTTTATATTTATTTAAAGTAAAATAAAAAATATTAAGGTTTTGCAAAGATTTTAAAAGCATCCATTACTGGATGCTTTTAATTTAGTATTGTTTTTTTAAGTGTCTTATTTACCAGAAACGCTTAATTTTTTGATTAAAATACTTGGAACCCTTGTATCAAGTACATCTTTTGAATCGCTACAAATAGTTGCAATGTTATTAAACATTTCAAATAAATTTCCACTTAAAACAATAAGTGATAATGGTTTAGTAATTTTACCATCTTCAATTAAATAACCTTGAGATTGTAAATTAAATTCACCAGATTGAGAATTTAAACCAGCATGAATTCCAGAAATTTCTGTAATATAAATACCTTTTTTAATTTTTGAAACTGTTTCATCAAAACTTTGTCTTCCTGGTTTAATAATAACATTGGTAAATGAAATTCCAATTTTTGGTCCACTCATATAACCATTACCTGTTGATTCTACGTTATCTTTTTTAGCGGTTGTTAAATTATATAAATAAGTTTTTAAAACCCCATTTTTTATTAATTCTTTATTATAAGTTGCAACACCTTCATCATCAAAACTTCTAGCAAATATATTTTTTTCAAGCGGTTTTTCATAAACAGTTAATTTTTTTGAAGCAATTTGTTGATTTAATTTATTAATTAAAATAGAAGAGCCTTTTTGGATTTCTTCACTACTTGTTGAAGTAAGTAATTTATTAATTAATGTTGCAACAGTCTCTTGATTTAATAAAACTTTATATTTTCCAGATTTTACTTGAATTGGATTTAATTTTTTAATTGCTTTACTTGCTAATTCATCACACCATTTATCAATATCAAATTTTGAAAAATCATTATCAATGAACATATCACCTTCGGAGACAACCTGGCCATTGTCCTTTGCAGTAACTTGAGCATAAATTTGATAATAATTAGTTTTTGATTTTAATTTCAATCCATAAGAATTAGCAATTTGAGATTCCTTTGAATTTTCACTGTAACCAACAATTACGTTTTGAATTCTAGGATCAAATTCATATAATTTATTTTCTATATCAAATAATTTTTTAATTTTTTCATCTTTTGATATATTTTCAAGATCTTTATTAAAAGTATGAACTTTCTTATATTTTTTTGATCCTTTAAAAATAATAGTGTCATCATTTTTTTCAATATATTTAGAACTCTCAATTATTGAATTAACTAAATAATCAAAACTATCTTTATTTATATCGTTAGTATTTGAAAAACCCATAACATTGTTATAAATTCCTCGAGCGGTTAATGAAGATGTAGAAGAAGCAGAATATGAATCAATATCATGACTAAATATTGAACATTCAAAAGAAGAATTAGAAGTATATTTTAATTCTGATTCTTCAATTCCTTTATCTTTAGCAAGTTTAAAAAATTGATTATAATTTATTTTCATTTTAATTTACCTCCTGCTCCGCCAACAGTAATCTCTTTTATTCTAAGAGTTGGTTGCCCAACTTGGACTGGTATTGAACCGCTTGCTGCACCACACATCCCATCAGCTAAATCTAAATCATTGGCAATCATATCAATATTAAATAAGATTTCATCGCCCTTTCCAATTAATGTAGCACCTCTAACAGGTTCGCATATTTTTCCATCTCTAATAATATATGCTTCGGAAGCACCAAAGTTAAATTCTCCAGTTGAAGGATCAACGCTTCCGCCATTAAATGAAACACAATATAAACCTAACTTAGTCGCTTTAATAATTTCATCTTTTGTAGAAGTTCCATTATCAATATATGTATTAGACATTCTAGAAGTTGGCTCATATTTAAAATCTTGTCTTCTAGATGCACCATTTTCAGGTTTTTTCATTCTTCTTCCATTAAATGAATCTGTTAAATAATCAACACAAATTCCATTTTTAATTAGTTGGGTTTTGTGTGGAGTATGACCTTCATCATCCATATTTGAAGAACCCCATGCATTTGGAATTGTTGCATCATCATATGCATTAACAATTGGAGATGCAATTGGTTGATATAATTTTCCAGCAAAACAAGACAAACCCTTTGAAACACCACTAGCTTCAAGTGGATGTCCACAAGATTCGTGGAATAATACTCCACCCCAACCATTTCCGATAACAACAGGCATTTTTCCTGATGGACATTCTTTAGCATTTAACATAGTTATGCATAATTCAGCGTTTTTATGACACATTTCATTAAAATTAATTTCATTTTTAAAGAATTCCCAACCAGCTTTTGTTCCTTTTGCGACAAATTGAGGTTGAACTTTATTATCTTTTGATGCAACACAAGAAGCACTAATTCTTGCAATATTTCTGTGATCATCAATATGTAAACCATTTGAATTAAAAATAGTAATTAAGGAATATTCATAAAATAATGAAGCAGAAGTTCTAACAATATCGCTAGAATAATCTCTCATTTGTTTTTCACCATCTTTTAAGAATTCAATAATTTCTTTTTTATCAACTTGATCAAATGGAATTTCCATATGAGAAATTTGTTTTGCGTGTTTTAATGGTTTAAAATTTGACAATTTAATTTTTTGTTCACCATTAAATCTTTTAGATAAATCATCAGCTAATTTTAATAATGATTTTTTTGATAAATCATTTGTATAACCATAAACTGATTGTAAATCTTTTAAAATTCTAATACCACACCCAATTTTTTTTGGAGAAACCAGACTATCAACTTTGGTATTTTCAATTCTAAAAGTAGTTGAATCAATATTTTCAATATAGATTTCAGCAAAATCTCCGCCAGTTTTTAAGGCAGTATTAATAATATCTAATGCTAATTTGTTTGAAATCATATTATCTACCTCCCAAATATTAATAAATATTATAATATTTATTAACCTTCATGTTGTTAAATAATATAATAAAAATAATGAATTTAAAAGATGAATTAGTTTTGTTAAATAAAAATTATAAGGATTTTGTTTATAGTAATGATAAAAAAGAACTTAAAATTTTTAATGTAAATAATAAAAAAGGCCTCAAAATGCTGGGATTTTTACATTTATATTTTTATAAACGCAATAAATTAATTAAAAACGGAAATATAATAATTGGTTATTTATATAGAATTTTTAATGATACAGATCTAAATAAAGTTTCAATTGGTTATGTAATTCATACACCAAATTTTGAAATTCAAACTGATATTAATAAATTTAAAGAAATTGAAAATAATCTAAATAATTTTTTATCTAAAGATATAAAAACATTTAAAGAAAAGAAAATTTATAATTATCTAGTAAAAAATAATGGGGAATTGCACTACTTTTTATTAGATAAAGAAATTTCTGGTTATGATTTTGTTTACATTTCAACAATTCCAATTTTAATAACCGAAGCTAAAATGGGATTAAATTATTTTATTAGTAATAAAAAATATTCAAATGAAATATTATTATTAAATAATGAATTAATTAGTAAAATTAAAAACTTTAATAAAAAAGAAGTTAATAAGGAGAGTGAAAACAATGAATCAAAATAGACTAAATAAAATTGCACAAAAACTCAATATTGAATTAGATGAGGAAAATAGAGCAATCTTAAAATTAAAAATTAGAGATAAAAGTAATTTTTTATCACCATATTATTTTGATAAACCATTAATCAGTGGAGAAGTTGCTGATTATTTATTAAATAATAAAAGAATTTTAGTATGGAAAAATGGAATAACCATTAAAATAATCTCTAATGAAATAACAAAAGAAGAAGAAAATTTATATTCTCAAGCAATTAAAGAATATTTTAAGGATGCCCAAATTAACGGTAAAAGACATCAAAAATTTAATTATGTATTATCAATTATTATGTTTGTTATTGGAATTTTGGTATTTTCTTTGATGTTTATTTTAGATGCTAGTTTTCCAAATAAATTAGGTTTATGGAAAGAAGTAATTGATGTAATCGCTTGGGTATTTATTTGGGAAGCAGTTGACGTTGCAGTTATTGAAAAACTTGAAAAATCTAATGAAACTAAAATTGCAAAAAACATTACTGAAAGTAAAATAATATTTGAAAAAGATAAAATTCTATAAAGCACAACAACAAAAAAGAACTTTGTTTAAGTTCTTTTTGTTTAGTTATTTATTATTAATATCTTTCTCTTTTTAAAGATTCATATTTTGCATAAAGTTTTAAACATTCAGCTCTATCTAATTCTTTAACAAATTCTTGTTTCTTTTCTGGTGTTGATAATTCGTAGAATTTTTTATCTCTAAAACCAATTTCTTCTGTATCTACAATGTTACATCCATAATAAACCTTATCAATATTAGCCCATAAAATTGCAGCTAAACACATTGGACAAGGCTCTCCGGTTGTATATAATTCACAACCAGTTAAATCAAATGTTTTTAATTTTTTACATGCTTTATGAATGGCCATTATTTCCCCATGACATGTAGGATCTTGATTTTTTAATACTTGATTATGTCCTTTTGCAACAACTTTTCCATCTTTTACAATTACGGCACCAAAAGGTCCACCATGATTTAATGTAATTCCTTTTTCAGCTTCTTTAATTGCCATTTTCATAAATTTATTCATAATTCAAACCTCTTAATTTTTAATATTTTACTAAATTTAAGTATTCAATTAAACGAATAAAAATTAAAAAATGTCTTGAAAATATCAAGCGGGGGGGGGGTAAAATTTTTCTAAGGAGATTTTGATTATGAAATTAGCGGCTTTTATTTTATGTTTATTAAGTACAATTGCTTATGGTATATTAATAATTCCATTAATATGGTGTGTTCCAATGACTATATCAGTTTATAAATATTATAAAGGAGACAAATTTTTAGGAGTTGGATTTAAAGTCTGTACTTTATTATTTGTGAGTTTAATTGGTAGCATTATATTACTTTGCGATGATACGCTTTTTTAAAAAGTGTGAAAGAATTAAAAAAATACATAATTTAAAAAATTATTAATAAAATTTATGTTTTTATGATATAATCTTAAGGCGACTTACTTTAGATACACATGATATTTAAGGCGGAAGGAGTTAAAGATATGAAAGATAGTATTCATCCAAAAGTTTACAAATGTAAAGTTACTTGTATTTCTTGCGGTAGCACATTTGAAATTCTTGATACTAAACCAGAATTAAGAGTAGATACATGTTCAAAATGTCATCCATTCTATACCGGTAAACAAAGATTTGTTCAAGCAGCTGGTAGAGTTGATAAATTCAACAAGAAGTATGGTTTAAAATCTGAAGAAGAAAATAAATAAGAATTAAATTAAAAAAACTAAAAAGCAGATTAAAATCTGCTTTTTTAATAGTTATAATTTTTATATGTAAATAAAATAATTTATATATAAATAGGAGGTATATCATAATGAAAAAAAGATGTTATATAACAACCCCAATTTATTATCCAAGTGGTAATGCTCATTTAGGTCATACATATTGCACAACAATGTGTGATATATTTGCTAGATATAAAAGAAATATGGGAGTTGAAACATATTTTTTAACCGGTACTGATGAACATGGGCTAAAGATACAAAAAAATGCTGAAAAAGCTGGTATAACTCCTCAAGAATATGTTGATAAAATTGCAAATGATTTTCAAAATTTGTGGAAAACATTAAAAATTACTAATGACGATTTTATTAGAACAACTCAAGAAAGACATATCAAAGTTGTTCAAGAAGTATTTTCAGAATTTTTAAAAAATGATGATATTTATCTTGGAAGTTATGAAGGTTGGTATTGTGTTCCTTGTGAATCTTTTTGGACCGAAACTCAAGTTGGTGAAAATCATGTTTGTCCAGATTGTGGAAGACCAGTTAATAAAGCTAGTGAAGAAACATATTTCTTTAGATGTAATAAATATTTAGATGTTGTATTAGATGATTTTAAAAAAGATAAATTTGTTTATCCAATTTCAAGAAAAAATGAAATGATGAATAACTTTATTAAACCTGGATTAAATGATTTATGTGTTTCAAGAACATCGTTTACTTGGGGAATTAATATAAAAGAAAACCCTAAACATGTAATTTATGTTTGGTTAGACGCTTTATTAAATTATATTAGTGCATTAGGTTATAAAAGTAGTGATGACTCATTATTCCAAAAATTTTGGAATAATGATGATGTTGAAATAATTCACGTAGTTGGAGCAGATATTTCAAGATTCCACACAATTTATTGGCCAATGTTTTTAAAAGCTCTTAATTTAAGACAACCAGATCGAATTTTTGTTCATGGATTATTAATGACAAAAGATGGAAAAATGTCAAAATCAAAAGGTAATGTAATTTCTCCAATGCCATTAATTGAAAGATATGGTTTAGACGCTGTTAGATATTATATGGTAAGAGAAATAATTTTTGGGCAAGATGGACAATTCACGGCAGATCAATTTATTGAAAGAATTAATGCTGATTTAGTTAATAATTATGGGAATTTAGTTAATAGAGTATTATCAATGATTAATAAATACTTTAAAGGTATTATTCCAAATTATAAAAAAAGAGTTAATGAAAAAGATATTAAATTAGATTCTTTAATTGATGAAACAATTAAAGAATATATAACCTTAATGGATGATTTAAAACTAACAGAAGCTGTTAGTAAAGTTATGGATTTATTATCAAGCGCTAATAAATATATTGAAGAATCTACTCCTTGGGCTCTTGCAAAAGATGAAAGTAAAAAAGAAGAATTAGAAATTGTTATGAACAATTTAGCAAGAAGTATATTTGTTTCTACAATGTTATTAAAACCTGTATTAATTGATTCAAACGAAAAAGTATTTAATTTCTTAGGTATTAATAATGTTAAATTTAGTGATGTTTATGATAAAGAATTTTTAAATAATAATAAATTAAATCCAACTGAAATTTTATATCAAAGATTAGATTTAAATACTGAATTAGAATATATTAAAGAGCATATTAAATCCGTATAATATGAAAAATAATGAAGTTTTACAAGGAATTTGTGTAGATTACACATATGATGGACAAGGAATTGTTAAAATAAATAACGAAGTTATTTTTGTTCCTGGTTTATTAAAAGATGAAATTGCAGATATTCAAATAATTTATAGAAAGAAAAATTTTTGTGTTGGGAAAATAAAAAAATTAATCGAATTATCACCATTTAGAATACAACCAAAATGCAGTGTATCAACTTCGTGTGGGGGATGTTGTTTTCAAAATTTAAAATATGAAGAACAAATTAATATAAAAGTTAATTATGTGAATCAATTATTAAAAAGAGTTGCCAAAATTGAAAATAAAGTTCAAAACTTTATAAAAATGGATGATCCATATTATTTTAGAAATAAAATTCAAGTTCCGTTTGGTTATGATAAACAACATCGATTAATTTATGGTTTTTATAAATCAAAAACTCATGATATTGTTTACAATAAAGATTGCGTAATTCAAGATAAAAGAGCTAGTGAAATTTTAAAAACTTTACAAAAATTATTTTTAGATTTTAAAATACCTGCATATGATGAAGATAAAAGAAGTGGCTTTATAAGACATGTTTTAATTAGAACTTCTCATTATTTAAATCAAGTTATGGTTGTTTTAATAACTAATGAATTGGAATTTAAAAATAAAAACAATTTTATAAAAGAATTAATTAAAATTCATCCAGAAATTACAACAATAATTCAAAATATAAACAAAAGAGATACTAATGTTATTTTAGGTGATAAAGAAATAATATTATATGGAAAAGGTTATATCGAAGATAAATTATGTGATTTAAAATTTAAAATATCATCTAAATCATTTTTTCAAACTAATGTAATACAGACTGAAAAACTCTACAATTTGGCGATAAATTTAGCTAACTTAAACAAAAATGATAATGTTTTAGACTGTTATTGCGGCACTGGAACAATAGGATTAATTGCAAGTAAATATGTAAAAAATGTAACCGGAGTTGAAATTGTAAAAGAAGCTATAAAAGACGCAATTAATAATGCTAAAGAAAACAATATAAATAACGTTAACTTTATTTGTGAAGATGCAAAAAATTATTTAGTTAATAAAGATATTGATGTAATTTTTGTTGATCCTCCAAGAAAAGGATTAGATAAAAATTTCATTGATTCTATTTTAAAAAACAAACCTAAAAAAATTGTTTATATATCTTGTGATCCAGCAACCTTAGCAAGAGATTTAAATATATTAAAAGAAGTTTATGATATAAGCAATGTAAACTGTGTTGACATGTTTCCATTTTCATTTCACGTTGAAACCATTGTGGGATTAGCCTTAAAGAAATAGTTACTGCTTAAAAGTATATTTTATATACTTTTAGTGCTAATTTACTTAACCGAAAAGAACTAACTCTCTATAAAAATTAAGTAGAAAGTTGGCCTTTTATTTTCATCAACCTCTCAACCCAAAATTTCCGCTTTGCCCTTGAAGGTGGGAACATATCTTCTTTATTCTAAAGCCGAGGGAGATTGTAAACGCGCCTTCTTGGATAATGTGATATAATGAAAGAAATATGGCAGAAGTTAAACAATATGACATTAACGCTCTTTACAAAGTTTTAAAGAAACACGACGTCGAAATCTTAAAACACTATAACGATGATACGGTTTCTGACGGTGATTACTTTTTCTATGGAATCAATAGTGACATTATGTCTAGTTGTTTAAGCATTCTAACTAATTATCTTTCTGGAAACATTGAGTCTGCGGGCGTTGATTCATGCTGCAGAACCATAATTGAAGCAATGGTGATTATTAGAATGGATGCTGAAGGTAAGATTAGTGAAGATCAAAAGCGTATCTATAGATACCAATATGCCTATGTTGATTTAGATAATTTCCACTCTTTAATGAAAGATACACCTGAAGCTTTTGAAGATGAAGGCATTAAAAGAGTTCTTGCAGACAAAGGAAAAGCAACTGAAGCCATGCTACGACATTTCGGATGTTCGATGAAGGACTTGAAAGATAGAAAGATCTCGGTTGATGATCCGTGCTTCTATTTAAAAAAGAATTTGCATGATGATATTAGATTCTCTCAACTCTTAAAAGAATATCCAATTTGTGGCGAAGATGGCACTGATATGTATGAATTCTTCTCGTTATTCATTCATCCAAGATGTGAAATGCATCCAGAAGCACAAGAAGCAATTATGACAGTAAGAAAAATATACATAGATCAGATTTTGAACCTGGTCTTTAAATATCTTAAGAGCTGCAATTTATTGTCTTATAATGAAACGAGCACAGACTTTGACCATGATTTCTTCTATAACCCTTTGTTGGCTGTGAATGTTCATAACGTTAAAGAGTTTGAAAAAACTATTCACTTAATAAAGAACCAAGTATGTGATTTGCCTGGTGGCTATGATGCTTTTGCATGGCAATTTTTAGAAAGAGTTAGATATCTAGTTATTGATATGATGACATCCATTTCGATGGGTTATAATGAGCACGTTATTTCTATATTTAAAACTTTAGTTGAAGAATACTCAGTCTTCTTTGCTATTGGCTCAGCTGAATCTAAAGAAGAATTTGACTTTATTAAAAAAGCCTATTGGATTTCCTCTAGATTACAAATCGATGCCCACTTTGAACGAATGGGAGTAAAGAACAAATTGGTTGAGGAATGGGAACTCCAAGATTTATATGATAACTTCTTTAAAGAAAGATATGGTCTAGACAATTACAAAAAGTTCTATTGGGAGTTAAGACGTAATAGCCTTTACTTCTTGGAAAAAGGCAAAAAGAGTTTCAACAAATATGTGAGAGCCCTGCTTGAAGATACCTTTAGTGAAGACACAAGCAAAGAAGTGATGATGCTATATAGAATGTCAAAGGACATGAATCACGCTAGCGGATATAACTTTAATGCAACAAACGACATGGTGGTGGTCAACGCTCATAAGGTTTTATTCTATTCATATCAGTTAATAATTCATTTCGTTCTTAATGCCGCTTTAACATTAGAAGATCACGGAATCAAGAGGGACGTGAAGCCAATAGTTGATTTCCTCAAAGGATTAATTAGTGTGTATCAAGAAAGAATCATCGATCTTTATAAAAATCACGATAAAGTAGTTCCTAATAAAATTAACTAATTAAGCAAAAAGACAGCAAATCCTTAGTATTTTGCAGTAAAACTGGTCTTTTTTTGTTTAAATCATCACAACTTTGTAATACAGAGTTTCAGGTCTGAATGGTCTATCTATATGGACCACCCCTTTAAGAATTGTCTCTTTTTCAATCAACTCTTTTCTTTTGGCTGAAACTTCTTTATTTGTGTGAATATCAGAGTCAGCTAGAACAATTACAATGTGCTCTTTATCGACAATAATAACGTTCTAAATAAGAGCTTGAAGTAAAGGCTGAGTTATCATTTCAGGAGTCATTTCTTTTTTAGCCAGGATGTCTTTCGTCTTTTGCATTCTAACTCTGGTATATCATGTATCTTTTTTCTGTGCTCACAGTCTATGTGGTAAAAGCAACATTTTTTTACCAAAAAAGGGAAAATTATCTTTACCAGTTTTGGTTAATCATCATTCTTCTTTAAATAATTCTTCCTTTCCTTTCATTCTGTAAGATGGACCTATAATTTGAAAAACTTTTGAATGATGTAAAATTCGATCCAACATTGCATTTGCAATAACGCTATCTCCAAATATTTCACCCCAATGACTAAAACTTTTGTTGGTTGTAAAAATAGTTGGATGTTTTTCATATCTCATTGATATTAATTGAAAAAGTAGATCTGAGTCTTCTGCATTAATTGGGAGAAAACCAACTTCATCAATTATTAAAACACTATATGAAGTAAAATGTTTTAGTCTTCTAGCTAAAGTATTTTCAAGTTTTGCTTTTTTGAGTTGTAATATTAACTCATTGCAATTAATAAAATAAGTTTGGTATCTATTTTTTGCACTTTCTATTCCGATAGAAATTGCTAAATGTGTTTTTCCAGTTCCTGGCGTACCCATAAAAACAATGTTTTCATTGTTTTGAATGAATCTTAAATTTTTAAAATCTAAAATTTCATCTTTGTTTAATTTTGGCTGATAACTAAAATCGTAATCATCAAAAGTTTTAACAAATGGAAAATGGGATGTTACAATCATTGCACGATTTACTCTTTCTTGTCTAAATTCCAATTCTTTGTTTGTTAAATCATATAATGCATCTACCAAAGTTGCTTTATCATTATTGACTTCATCTATAAAATAATCGATGTTTGTTCTAAAAGTTGATAATTTTAATGAATCAAAATTATTCATTAATTTAATATAGTTTGACATTTATTTTTCTCCTAAATCTTTAAATTTTGCAAGGTTTTTGCCTGTTATTCTTTCTATTTCATCATCATCTTTAAACTTATTAATTAAACCTTTTTTGTAGTGTTCTTCTTTATAATTAATTGATTTTTTTGAATTAATTTTATTTTCAGTAACAAGTTCGTTTTGGTAGAAAATATAAAGTTTATTATCTTCCTCTTTATATTTAACAATTTTATTGATAAGATAAGGAGGTACAGAATATTTGGCTCCTTTGTATTGGATTACGAATGTAGGTGGTACCTTGCAAGAACGCATCTCATCTTCGTAAAACTTCAATATTTCCTGATTTGGAAGAGGGCTTAAATATTCTTTTTCTTTTCTAAACAAAAGGATCGGCGGAATATTAGTTCTAGTATTCTTTTGTTTATTTATATCTAAATTCAATTTTTCAATAATTTTTAATAAATGTTCTTTATTTTTAATCTTCCCATTGTATGCATTTAACCATTGAGCATACTTATTAGAAACTTCATCTTTTCCTTTTGTTTGAGGTGTTCTAATTTTGCAAAGGATTAGTTTAACACCTAAATCTTTAAAAAATTGAATAACACTTGGGTGAATTGTTTTATTTTCACCATTTGCAGTTACTAACGCTGGCATATTATCCGTTAAAACTTCTTTAGTTAAACCTCCAATTTTGTTAAAAAAATGAATTAAACATCTTTTAAAATCTGATTCACCTTTAAATTCGGAGTATTCAAAATAGTGCAATCTTGAATATCCTAATGTAGCACTAAATAAGTTAATTCGATAATTTCTCCATCTATTGTAGATAATTTTAGGGATTCAACCCAATCTACTTGAAGCTGTTCTCCAGGATCTGTTTCATATAAAAGGTGAGGTGTGCTTGTTTTGGCTTTTTCAAAAATATTATTCTTTTTTACAAAAGTTTTAAAATTATCATATGTACATTCGATATTTTTTTCAGTTTTAAAGTACCAATAACTTCCTTTTATATTTACTCCCGGGTTTGATAAAACCTTTTCTATTTCATCTACATGTTGCTCAAGCTCTGAAATTTTTTTCTTTTTTTCTTTAGCCTCCTTTCCAATAAACATTTTCTTAATTGTGTGTCTATCTTTTCCAAAAATTCTCGATAGTTCACTAAAATTTGGTTTTATACTCATTATTTTATGATAATTTAAAGTTGCGATTAAATTTAATTCCATAATTACTCCTTTTGGAAAATTATAGAATATTCCCTAAAATGGTAAATGTTATTTTCCCTTTTTTGGTTAATTTAATTTTACCTCCATCACACTTATCCTCCCCCTGGTCACGATTTTTGCTGAAAAATGATATGGACCGGTGGCCGGACCTCAAAAAAACGCGGCCTAGATTTTTTAGAAATAATGGTTTTACAGAAACGCCTTCAATTTGCATATAGTAAGAGGAACTTTTTATACCAAAAAAATTATTTAAGTGATATAATTTCTTTAAAAGTAAGCTTTTTCATAAGTGTGCACAAAACGTCAAAAAGAAAAATTTAACATAGGGTAGAAACTGAAAAATGGCTAAAAAAATCGAAAATGTACCATCTCCTAATATTTTGATGAACTCAATGAGATCAATCGGATATTCTTTCAAAACAGCTTTAGCTGATATTATTGATAATTCGATTTCTGCTGGTGCTAAGAATATAAAAATATTCCTCCCAGTAAACGACGATGGGAATCTATATCTATCTATTCTTGATGACGGTGAGGGCATGAATAATGTTGAGTTATTTAACGCAATGAAATATGGTAGTCCTCGTGAGGGTTATGGTGTTAATGACCTTGGTAGATTTGGCCTTGGATTAAAATCTGCTTCATTATCTCAATGCAAAGTTCTCACTGTTGCTTCTAAAAAGAACCATGTCATTTCGTGCTTTCAATGGGACTTGGATGAAGTTGAAAGAACTAAGAAGTGGAATTGTAAAGAGTTAGAATCATTTGAAATTGATTTCGTGCCAAACATTCAATCTTTGAAAAATTTTCAAAAAGGGACAATTGTTGTGTGGCAGGATTTTGACGTTGCTTATAAAAAATCAGAAGGATTTGTATTGCCATATCTATCTGAACAACTAGACATTGCTTCAGATCATTTAAGACTAGTGTTTCAGAGATTTATTAATAATGGTATAACCATTTCTATTAATGGACACGTTTTAGATGCGATTGATCCTTTTTTAGAAAAACATCCAAAAACAGATATTAAAACCCCATCTTCGTTTAGGGTGATTAAAGATGATCCTTCAACCGAGATAACAGTCCAATCTTTTATTCTTCCTCATCAAAACGACCTTTCGAATGAAGATATCGAAAAACTTGGTGGAATGGATGAATTGCGCGAAGGCCAAGGATTCTATATTTATAGAAACAACAGATTAATTATTTATGGAACTTGGTTCAGGTTATCTTCACAGAATTTAAGTTCTGAACTATATAAATACGGAAGAATTAAAATTGACATTCCCAATTCACTTGACGATATGTGGGAGATTGATATTAAAAAGCAAAACGCTGTTATTCCAAAACAAATATTGAATTTGTTAAAGAAGAAAGTTGCTGACGTCAAACGTAGTTCAACTAGAAAAGTTGAAAAGAGAACAAAACTTTCATATGGCGAAGATCCAAACAAAATATGGAATAAAGGCTTAAGCAGAAACGAAAAAGACCGTTATTATATAAATCCAAACTCAACATTTGTTCTTAATTTTTTAAACCAATTTGAAGATAAAGATAGAAGCAAAATTTTAAGATTTATTGAAGTTATTTCTTCCTCTCTTCCTTTTGATGATATTTATAATTCGGTTTGTAATAAGAAAAACGAGACTCAATTATCTGAAGAACAACTAGACACCTTGGTGATGGTTGGAGTTTCAATGTTTGAGCAAATCCGTCAAATCCGTCAATGTACTAACGAAAAAGCATTTGAGACTCTATGTCAAACAGAACCTTTTAATAGCGAAGTGGTATCGGCCAAAGTTTGGGAAAGGGTAAACCATGATTAGAAAAGCGGTTGTTGATGCATACGTAAGCTTTTTTCAAGCAAAGAAAAAACTTTATGAAGTTACTAAGCCAAAATTTGTATTAACAGATGAGACTATTATCCAAATGGTTGATGAAACACAACAGCAATTTGGTGAAGGCTCTAGACTTTCTGGCGAAGAAATAGAATTAGTTATAAGAAGAATCAAATCATTAAATACAATCTTTCAAGACGAGGGTTCAGCGTTGCTCGGTGATTATGAGCATGATTATGAATGGTACAACAAACTTTTAGCCAGCGATGAGTTTGAACAATATTATTGGAACAGATACAAATCTTATCTACAAAACAAAAGTAACCCATTGCCTGACACTGTTATCGACATTTTAGAGAACAATACTCTCAAAAATATAATGTCATATTTGGGAGATCCAAGAGAAAATACGACTCACTACTCGATTAGAGGTTTAGTTGTTGGCGATGTTCAATCAGGCAAAACATCCAATTATATTGGATTAGCAACAAAAGCTGCAGATGCTGGGTATAAAGTTATTTTCGTTTTAACCGGAACAATTGAGAGCTTACGTCAACAAACTCAGCAAAGAATTGAAGAAGGATTTATTGGATACAATTCAGTTAATGGTGAAGACGTTGGCGTTAAAAGAGGTGCAAAAACACCTAAAGCATTTACAAGTAGAGCGAACGATTTCACAGGAAAAGCAGATCAAAACACAACTTATAGAATAAGTGATTATTCGAGTGAACCAATGATATTTATTCTTAAAAAAAATAAGTCTATTCTACAAAAAGTGTATGCTTCTTTGAAAACAATCAACACTTCAGCGGAACATCAAAAAATAGATTATCCGATATTGGTAATTGACGATGAGGCTGATAATGCCAGCGTTAATACCAATAAATTAGATGGAGAACACGATCCAACTGTGATAAATGGCTATATAAGAAAAATCTTGGCTTTATTTACTAGAAACAGTTATGTTGGCTTTACAGCTACTCCTTTTGCCAATGTATTTATTAGCTATGATAGTGACGATGAAATGCTGTCTGATGATTTGTTTCCACGAGATTTTATCTATGCATTATATCCTCCATCAAACTATTGCGGTGCAAGGCGTTATTTCTTTTCAATAAACAACAACGTTCATTTTATAAAAGACGATTATCAGGAAATATTTCCTTTAAATCACACGAAAGAATGGACGGGTTCGACGCTTTATAGTTCTGTTTATTATGCTGTGAATTGTTTCTTGCTTACAAATGCTATTAGAGACATAAAAGATCCGATTAAAACCACTCACCGTTCAATGTTGATTAACATGTCTAGATTTACTGCTGTTCAGCTAGTCATTAAAGACATCATTGAAGGGTATGTTAAAGACGTTGTTAGGAATGTAAAACAGTGCTACAAGCTTCCAGAAGCGATGTATTCTAGCAATCCATATTTAAAGAATCTCAAAGATTGCTACACTAAAGAGTTTTCAAAAACAACTTTTTCTGGAAAACAATTAACTTGGAAACAAGTGCTAGATAAATTTTATGAAGCCACCAAAAATATTGATGTTGTAGTGGTTAACTCCTCTAAGCAGTCAAGAAAATTGAATTACGATGAACACAAAGAAGGTTTGAGAGTAATTGCCATCGGTGGTTTAGCCCTTTCTCGTGGATTGACTCTTGAAGGGCTCAGCTGCTCGTATTTCTATAGAAACACATCTACATACGACGTTTTAATGCAAATGGGCAGATGGTTTGGATATAGAGATGGATACGAAGACCTTTGCCGTATTTTCTTGACTAAAGAAACACACGATTTCTATAAAGAAATTTGTTTGGCTATAGAAACCCTTAAATCTGATATTGATAAAATGGGCAGAGCTCATAAAAAACCTGCTGATTATGGTATTAGAGTTAGAAACAGTGATGAATTAAGTATTACCGCAAGGAATAAAATGCAAAATACAAAAACTAAGATAGATCATCACAGTTTTTATGGCTGCTTATATGAGACTCCATATTTGCATGCTGATCTTGAGATTATGAAATGGAATATTGATAGAACTTTTGATTTCATGAATAAATTAGAAATGTCAAAAATGAAAGTTGGCTATTCTTATCCATTTTTTGCAGACATTGACATCTCTTTAATTAAAGAGCTTTTGTCAAAAATTAAAGTTCATGATGCAAATGCTAACTTTGACACTAGACAGCTATTGTCGTTCTTAGACAGGCATCCTGAGATAGATAAATTTGATGTTCTCTTTATGGGTGGTAGTGAAAAACTTCTTGAATTCTCAGGAACATATGATAACGAATTCTCATTCCACTCGGTTGGAAGAAATTTTGACTTAAGAAATAGCAATACCATTGTTCGAATGAGTTCTCAAAGAGCACACTTATGGGGCCCCAGAGATCCTGCTTATGGTTTAACAAAAGAACAACAACAAAAAGCGGCTGATAAGCATCCTGAATGCAGTCCTAGTGCAGCCATGTATTTAAACGAATATACAAATCCGTTGCTCATTATTTACTTTGTAACTCCTATTACTGTTTCGTCTAATGACAACGTTAGTGCGGAAGGAAAATTCAAAATTAAATTATCTAAGCAAGAGAAGAAATATCAATACTTAGTTGGCTATGCCATAGGATTCCCTGAAAAAGAGGGAGAACAAGCAGAAGCCATTGAATACACGGTTAACACTAAAGTCAATTATTACGACAAAATCCACGATGAAGATGAACAGGAGGCAACTGAAGAATGATTACTAAGGAAGAAGTTGAGCGAAAGCTTAAAAACATCACCCAAAATTCACAGTACATTAGAGCTGGCGAAGATCATCCGCTTGAACTTTATTTGGGTTTAAATGAAAAAGGTAATTATACCCTTAGATTTAACGGACCTTTTTCTCCTGTAAAGATTGTTGGTAATGACTTATTAGAGATTAAGCAAATAAAAACGGTTAACTACAATTCGATTCTGTTTTCATTTAATTCAAACGAAAATGCTGCTTTGTTTTACCATTTTTGCGAAGACATAATTAATAAAACCTATAACTATACTGGCAATGACGGCTATGCCGAAATCGTCAATAGATATAATCAATGGAAAAAGTTATTCTACGGAATCTCGTCTGCATTATCTGAACAAGAAGTAATGGGATTGATTGGAGAATTATTCTTTTTAAAGAATCACGCTATTCCAGTTCGCGGAGAAACTGAAGCTTTAAAAGGCTGGAGCGGACCAGAACCAACACATAAAGACTTTTCGTATGGAAATGAGTGGTTTGAAATAAAGACAATTAATAGTTTTAAGTCGACTGTCTCTATTTCCTCTTTAGAACAACTAGACAGTGAATACGACGGAAAATTAGTAGTCGTTTCTTTAGAAAAAATGAGCCCATCCTTCAACGGAATTAAACTCAACGAGTTAGTGAAGGAGATTATGGATTCCATGTCTTACGAGAGCGATAAAGATGTGTTTTTGGCGAAATTAAAGCAAGCCGGTTATTCGTATAATGAAGTCTACGATAATTTTGTTTACAACTTTATTAAAGAAGAAACATATCGTGTGTCAGAAGATTTCCCAAGAATTAGAAAAGCTGAGCTACCGGTTGGCGTGGCAAAAGTTAAATATGAAATTGAAATTTCACAGATAGAAAAATTTAAGGAGTAGAACCATGAGCGAAAATCAAGCATATCTAGATTTCAAAAAAGAATATGAAGACGATCTTCGTTTGGAAGCTCAAATTAAAGGAATGACTCCAAATGAATTTTTCCTTGAAGATTTTTTAGACAAACTTGTATCAATGGGCGAAATAGTCGACCCGCAAATCTTCGATGTGAACAAAAAAGGCAAAAATGGACGTTTAATGACGTTCCATGCTTTGGCATTTGATGAATCTGATAAATCAATCGTCTTGGTTTATAACGACTATGTCGATGGTGGAGATGAAACACTCGTTGCTAGCGACTTAGAAAAAATAAGAACTAGGATGCTCAATTTCTTAGATGAAGCATATAACAATGATTTAGATAAGTATTTCGATGAATTTGATGATATCGTTCGAATCGGGAAAGACATTTCAAGAAGAATGCATAAGAACTATGTCGATCTTCAAAACGACAATTCAATCGATAAAATCAAATTGTTTGTCATAACAAATAAAGACCTGAGTGATCGTATTAAAGCACTTCCAGTTGAGAGCTTCCTTGGAAAACGTATTGAATGTAACATTTGGTATTTAGAGAGATATTTCGATGTCATTAAATCAGGAAGAGACAGAGAACCAATTATCATTAATTCCTCCTCTTACGGATTAAATCCAGGTATTCCGTGTATTAAAGCTAATATGAGCGATAGTTTAGATTATGATGCTTATTTAGCCATTGTTCCTGGCAGTTTTTTACACAACATTTATTATCAGCACGGTTCTAGATTGTTAGAAGGAAATGTTAGAGCTTTCTTGAGCACTAGAGGCAAAATTAACAAAGGTATTAGAGAAACAATTAGAAGAGAACCTACGAAATTCTTCGCTTATAACAACGGTATAGCATGTACCGCTTCTGAAGTTGAGATAAGCGATGACGGTAACTATATTCTTTCAATGAAAGACCTTCAGATTATTAATGGTGGTCAAACAACAGCTTCATTGACTTCTGCAGCGATAAAAGATGGTCTTCCTCTAGACGGTATTTTCGTTCAAATGAAGCTTACTGTCGTTAAAGATGTCACGCAATACGATGACATTGTTCAAAACATCTCCAAATATGCTAATAGTCAAAATAAAGTTACTGAAGCTGACTTATTCTCTAACCATCCATTCCATAGAAGATTTGAAGAGCTGTCTAAAAAGGTTATTGCTCCAGCAAAAGCTGGTGAGATTAATGACACATTGTGGTACTACGAAAGATCTCGTGGAAAATACGAACAAGAGCAATTTAGATTCACTAGAAAAAGCGAAAAAGACGAATTTGCTAGAAAATATCCAAAATCTCAGGTTATTAAGAAAGAAGAACTTTCTAAATACTTTGTTGCTGCTTACTCATTAAGACCAGATATTGTCAGTAAAGGATCTCAAAAGTGTATGGCTCATTTTGCTGAATACATCGACAAGGTGTATGAGAGAAAACCTGAAGCTTTTAATGAAGGATTCTACAAGATGTGTATTTGCTTCACAATTCTCTTTAGAGAAACTGACAAAATAGTTCATAAAGCTGATTGGTATAATGTTGGTGGTTACAAATTAAATATTGTCCCATACACAATTTCTAAACTAATTGCTTCTTTACCAAAAGATAAAGTCTTGGATTATGACAAGATTTGGAGAAGACAAACTCTATATCCGTCATTAGCTGCTGAGATTGAAAGAATTGCTAAAGCAACAAACATGTATATTCAAAAATCCGGTGGTGTCATTGTTACAGAATACTGTAAGAAAGAAGAAACATGGGATAAGTTTAGGGATTTTCCAATCACATTTAGTCCTGCTTTCTTGGGTGAGTTGCTCGACAAAACATTCATGGAAGAAAAACTTGGCTTGAACGATAAGAGCGGCAAAGTTGAAAAAGAAATCAATATTGAATTAGAAATAATCAACCTTGGTGGCCCATATTGGAGAAGATTGATTGAAGAAGGACAAAAAAGAAAGCTTCTTTCTCCACAAGAAATTGATCTTTTAATGATCGCTGCGTCGATTGATACACTGAGACCAAGAATTGCGTCCCCTAAGCAAGCCAAATTTATTTGGAAAATTAGGGAAAAACTAGATAACGCTGGCGTATTGGTCTAAAATCATTAGAGGAGATTATGAAAGTGAAGTTTAACATTGTTGAGTTATTTAGCGGCATTGGCAGTCAAGCCAAGGCTTTTGAACGTATCTCGACAAGAAAAGATGTTGATTTCAGCATTTTAAATACCTGTGAATGGGATGTTCATGCAATCGTTGCCTATGATTACATTCATAATGGTCCTAAAATCCACAAAAACGCCTCTAAATTGACGAGAGACGAACTCCTTGATAAATTAAGTAAGCTTAGTCTTTCCAACGATGGAAAGGTTCCAATGAGACCATCCACATTAAGAGCATATACAACTGATGTTTTAAGAATAATTTATTCTTCCATTCTAAAAACCAACAATTTAATTAGCGTTAAAGATGTTAAAGGGAAGGATCTCCCTAATGATACAACCTTATTAACGTATTCGTTCCCATGCCAGGATTTATCCAACGTTGGTGCTTTACACGGTTACAACAAAGGAATCGATAGAGATGCACATAATAGAAGTGGACTTTTATGGGAAGTTGAAAGAATGCTAGCGGAAAGAAAAGAAGCCAAATTGCCTCTTCCTCAATTTTTACTTTTAGAAAACGTAACTGCTCTTGAAGCCAAGCGCCATAAGGGCAACTTTGACGAATGGAAAGCAAGACTAGAAGAAATGGGCTATGTGAATCATATTAATAGATTGTATGCTCCTGACTTTGGCATTCCTCAAAACAGAAAAAGACTTCTAATGCTTAGCGTTTATGTTGGAAACGACAAGAAAAAAAGAAAATTAATTGAAGATTATTTCGCTAAGCATGATTTAAACAATCCGGAATACGTGAAATCGCTTCATATTAAAAAGCATAAATTAGATTCTATTTTGAAGATTGATTATAGTGATAAACAAATGCTTAAAGAAGCTTTAGAATCGCAACCAAAAGCAACTAAATCCAGAACAACAATTTGGGAGAAGAACAGTCAAATCCTTTTATCTGATGGAACGATGAAGGATATAGTCCAAACCATCACAACAAAACAAGATAGACACCCGAATTCTGGAAACCTCTATTTCAATCCAAAAAATGATAGATCTAGGTTTCGTTTCTTAACTCCACGTGAATGTTTCGTGCTTATGGGGTTTGATGAAAAGGACTATGAAGCATTGATTAATAACAACTTCTTCTCAAGAAAAAATGCTTTATTTTTTTCAAGAGATAGATTATACAAATTGGCCGGAAACAGCATAGTCGTAAATATGCTTGAAGCCATATTCGAACAAGCAACAGAAATCAAAGAACTGTTTCACGAAAAGGAGCAGAATTAATGAAAAAAGGAATTGAATGGCAATTGTTTCCAAAAAACTTAAGCTGCCCATCACATTTGCAAAAAATAGTCGATGCATTTGTAAAACAATTGGATAGCATTGACTCCACATCTAATCAGCTTGATAGCAACACTGTTTTAGGATGTTTAACGAATGACCTTGCCTCACTTGGTTATGAAGTTGAGATGTCTAAAAAAGACGAAGATAAGATTAAAGTTCCTGTGCTTTATGGCAAAAACGGAAAAATTGAAAAGTCTTTTGATGCTGATGCATATAGTCAAGAACTCAAAACAGTAATTGAAGTTGAAGCAGGGAGAGCGGTTACAAACTATCAATTTCTAAAAGATTTGTTTGAAGCTTGCGTAATGACCGATGTGGAATATTGCGTAATTGCAGTTAGAAGAATTTATAGAACATCTGATGACTTTAACAAAGTTATTACATTCATGGATACGCTTTATTCTTCTACAAAATTTAGTTTGTCTCTAAAAGGCGTACTTATTATTGGATATTAAATTCAAATGCTTAATTACAGCCTTTGTGGCTGTTTTTATATACAAAGCACATGGTACTTTGATAGCCTCTAGGTTAGGTTAGGTTATAGTCCACATGGATTACTTCGCATATTGAAACTGTATGTAAACTAACTTTAAAAAATAAATATAATAATTATTAATTTATATTTAGTTAACTGAAATTACTAAAGTAAAGTACTCGAATTTAGTGAAGTAAAGTCTAAATAATGCCTTAAACACGATGTTTTATAGTTTTTTTATTTACTACAATTTTATTAAAATCTCTTCCTTTTAATTGTTAAAAAATTTAAATATTTATACTATCTGGATTTAATAGAAATTCATATAAATCAAGTAATAAAATTCCATCCTCAGTATAATGAGAACGATAAATTCCTTTAGTAATGATTATTTTTTTAAATGAATCATTTATATTTATTAGTGATTTCTTTTCTTGTAATAATTTTTCAGTTTCTGATATATTCAATGAAACTTGTATATAATATCTTTTATCAATAAAGTTACAAACAAAATCAACTTCTGATTGTTTTAATACGCTCTTCCTTTGATTATTTAATTCATAATGTTCAACAACTCCAACATCAACATTAAAACCTCGAATTTTTAATTCATTATAAATAATATTTTCCATAATATGAGTTTCTTCTTCTTGGCGGAAATTTAGTCTTGCATTTCTTAGCCCAACGTCTGTAAAGTAATATTTTGATGGAGTATTTATATATTTTTTGCCCTTTATATCATATCTTTTTGCTTGATCTATAAGAAATGAATCTTGTAAATAATCTAAATATTTTTTAATAGTGTCTGGGTGAATTGAAACTTTTTTAACACTTTTAAAAGTA
The DNA here is from genome assembly GCA_944349595.1 of uncultured Bacilli bacterium. GTDB lineage: Bacteria > Bacillota_I > Bacilli_A > RFN20 > CAG-826 > Alectryobacillus. The sequence continues at coordinate 131,013 of CALVNF010000001.1, forward strand.
TCAGAAAGTTTTTTCTGGTTAACATATGATCCAACAGAAGAAGAAAGAATATCTAACAATTCCTCAAGTTCAGCATCATTTATTATTTTGTTTCTTTCTTTAATATCTTTTAAATAAGTTTCATTAAAAATATCTTTTAAATATTGAGCTTTATCTTCATCAGTAACAAAATCAAATAATTTTGGTAATCCTCCAAAAGTAATGTAATAATTCCAACCTTTATCTATTGGACCATTAAAAACAGACATAAACTCACTAAATGATAATGGGTAAATATGAATTTGATCTCCTCTCCCTCTAAATTCGGTAATTATATCTTTTGAAAGAAATTTAGCATTACTTCCAGTTACATAAGTATCAACATTTTTAATGTGTAAAAATCCGTTTAAAACATCTACGAAATTATTAACTAATTGGACCTCATCTAATAAAATATAATACATTTCATCATCTTTAATTAAACTAGTAACATATTCGTATAAAAGATCCGGATTTCTATATTTTTTGTTTTTTATATCATCTAATGCAAGAGTTATTATATGGTCTTTATTTATACCAGAAGAAATTAAATAATCAAAAAATAGTTTAAAAAGTAAATAAGATTTTCCACATCTTCTTAAACCAGTGATAACTTTAATTAATCCATTATTTTTGTGTCTAATTAATTTATTTAAATAAAAGTCTCTTTTAATCTCCATAAATATTTCCTTTCTGAAATTTCATCTGGTAAACCCAAAAAATTTTCACTCTTATTTTAATAAATATATTCTTAATTATCAATGTCTATGAAAAAATATTTGGTAAACCCAAAAAATTTTCAATGTATTAACAGTTTAAATGGTTTGGTAATTTACTTTAGTAGGTTTATAAAATAAAATTTTAGTGGAAGGTTATAAAATTTAATGGAAAGAATTGATTTTCATAAAGATTTTGATTTTAGTTCAAAAAATAATGATTATTACTGTTATTTAAATAATGAAAAATTAATAATTAATGAGTTTAAAAAGTATGAAGGACCAATAACTTTACAATATCTACCAAATGGTGGCATTCAAAGTTTATTTAATTTTAAAATTATTGTAAAAGTTAATAATGGTTTTTTAGAAATAAATAAACTAACTTATAAAGGAAAAACATATTCTTCAAAAGAATTTATAATATTAATTGGTGAATTTAATTTATTAAATCATCAATTAATTTGAGATGGAGTTATTATGAAAAATAGATTTTTAATTGGAATTTTATTATTAAGTTTATTATCATCTTGTGGTCCAACTGATAATTTAACTTCAAACACAACAACAACTACAAATCCTACAACAACAAACACAACTACAACAACTATGACTACTACAAGCGTTGAAAATAAATATAAATTAGAAGTTATTGATGAATTTGATCAAATACAAGATAAAGATGAATTAATGGGATTTTATGAAGAAGGAACTATAATTACCGTTAAAAGGCTTAGATATACTTCATATATTGAATTACTTTTTAATGGTGTTGTTTTAGAAGTGGATGATTATATTGGAGAATATTGTTATTATTACATTACAATGCCAAATTTTGATTCTAAAATTGAAATAACTAAAGATGGTTATGTTTCAAAAGATTGTTATGAAGGCAAACATAATATTGTTGAGAAATTATATTTTGAAAACGATGGAGACGTTCCATATTATAAATTAATATGTTCAAATTGTGATGATGAATTAATTGAATATGTTTATGACTTTAGAATATATTTAAGAAATGATAATCAATACACATCAAATATATATTTTAAAAATATTGTTGAAAATGAAAATGTTTTAGAATTAGATCAATATGAAACATATCAATTAAATATTAATTTTTCAAAAAAAGAATACAATACAACTATAAGCGATGATATAGAAATAGAATATGACAAAAATAATTTAATATTTTTACATCAAGAAAATAATAACAACACATGTACAGTAAAATATAAAATAATTTGTTTAAATGAAACTAATAATTCCTTTGTAAATATTAAATACAATAATAAAACATACAAACTTAACTTAAATATAAAAGAATTTGATTTAACTAAATTAAATAATGTTCAAGATATTAATGAATTAAGTAATGTTAATGAATTTAAAGAAATATTAGATTCAATCAAATATTTTAACTATGTAGATATGAATTATAATGGATTCAAATCAAATACTTTAAACCAACAAAATCAATATAAAAAATGTAAATATGAATTTACTAAATATATGGAATATGTATTTGAACCAGAAAAAGATTATAAACAATTAATTGATTCTTGTTATGTTCCATATGTATTTGATTTAATTAATGAAAATAAAAAAGCTGATAGATATATGGAAATTTTTGTTCATTATAATGATAAAACAAATGGTTTTCCAGATGCAGTAAAAATGGCTAGTTTTAAAATGTATTATAAAGTTCACGAAGATCAAGAACTTATTAATCCAATAAAAGAAATTACATATCAAGCAATTCCATTAACTTATGAAAAAGATAGTGAATATTTAAAATCAATGGTAACTTCAAATCTAAATAGTAAAGAAGCTTTAATTTTTAATAATTTAAATTCAATGTTATTGACATATAATACAAAAGATGATGATATTGAAACAAAAGTCTTTTCAATAGATAACATTAATTTTGCACTATTTAAAGATGAAACATATTTATACGAATTAAAAGTAGTTTATTAAAAAATATAGAGGTTTTGCGGTGTTTTTTAAATATTAGTATAAATTTAGTAAATAATTAGTTTTTATTTTGTAATTAATTGTTTAATTTTTAGTATATTTTTTTATAAATTATTGTAATTTATAAAAAATATTTTTATTATTTTTATATGACCAATAACAAAATTATAGAAATTAAAAACGCTGTAAAAGATTATGGACAACAAAGAGGTATTTTTGGTGTTTCTTTTGATGTATATAAAGGCGAATGTTTTGGATTTTTAGGGCCAAATGGTGCTGGAAAATCTACAACAATTCGTTTATTAATGGGGTTTTCTAAACCAGACTCTGGTGAACTTTTAATTAATGGTCAAGAAGTTATGAAAAATAGAGACAAGATAATGGAAAATGTATCTTATCTACCTGGAGAAATTGCACTTCCTAATTTACTAACTGGTAAAGATTTTTTAAATATTCAAAAAAATCTAAAAAATGTTATTAATGATAAATTTTTAAATTATTTAATTGATTTATTTGAATTAGATACAAGTTTAATATGCAAAGAAATGTCTCTTGGAATGAAAAGAAAACTAGCAATTGTTAGCTGTTTTATGTCTGATCCAGATATTATTATCATGGATGAACCGTCAAGCGGACTTGATCCTGAAATGCAAGATGTATTTGTAAAATTAATTAAAGAAGAGAAAAAAAGAGGCAAAACAATTTTGATGTCTAGTCATATCTTTTCTGAAATTGATTCAAGTGCTGATAGAATTGGTGTTATTAAAGATGGGAAAATTGTTAGTATTTTCAAAGCAAGCGATTTAAAACATAATCAATTAAAAACATATTATGTTAATTTTTATGATTATAATGAATATCAAGATTTTAAAAATTTTAAAGATGATGCTATAAAAATAATAAATTTTGATGATAAAAATAAACAAATTGTTTTACATATCTATGATAAAGATATAAATAAACTAACAAAAATATTAGAAAACTATAAAATTTCAGATTTTATCGAATCAAAAGAAACTTTAGAAGAATATTTTATGAAATTTTACAAAAATGATAAGAAATATCAAGGATTATAAGATGAACGAAAATAAAATTAAACCATGTGTAATAAAAATAAATAATATAACAAAGGATTATAAAAATAATCGTGGTAATTTTAATATTTCTTTAAATATTTATGAACATGAAGTTGTTGGTTTAGTTGGGGAAAATGGTGCTGGAAAAACAACGCTTTTAAGACAAATAATGGGATTTATAAAATCTGATTCTGGAAATATTGAAATAATGGGATTAGATGCCTATAAAAACGCAGCAGAACTTAAAACTTATTTAAGCTATGTTCCAGGAGAAATTAATTATCCTGAAATTAGCACTGGAATAGAATTTTTACATAACCAAGCAAAATTAAGAGATATTAAAGATTTTAAAGTTGCAGATGATTTAATAAATAAACTTCAACTTGATATTAGAGCTTATCCAAAAAGAATGTCAAAAGGAATGAAACAAAAAATGGCGATTGTTACTGCTCTCATGGCAAATACGCCAATTATTTTAATGGATGAGCCAACAACTGGACTTGATCCTTTAATGAGGATTGAATTTTTAAATATTATTTTAGATGAAAAAAAGAAAGGCAAAACTATTTTAATTTCCTCAAATTCTGTTGAAGAATTAGAAAGAGTTTGTGATAGAGTTGTCTTAATTACAAAAGGAAAAATTGTAAGTGTTGCAAATATTTCAAAAATTAAAAATAGAAAATTTAGAGATTATAAAATTGAATTTTTAAATAAAGATGATTATTTAAACTTTAAAAAATTAAATTATCAAATAATTAGAGACCAAGAAATTTATAATCAATTAACTTTAAGAATTGAAAAAGAAAAACTTGAACAATTATTTAAAGATTTATCAAGTTATGAATTAAAGTTTATTAGCGAAGTTAAATACGACTTAAATAAATACTTTAAAGAAGAAAGGAGTTTGTAAAAATGAAAGATGTTAATTTAAAAGAATTAAATCTTGATAAAGAAAAAACAACTGAATTTAAAAAAAGAAAAATATTTTCATGGGCATTATTTAAAGAAGCAATAAAAAGCAACTGGATTGGGCAAGTTGTTGTCTCTGTTGCAAACGCTTTAGTTATTATTGTAGTTGTTATGATTTTATCAACACTAAATTTAAATAGTACTAAAACAGCTGTTCAAAATATGATGTCAAACTCCAATATGGAGCAAACTCTAAAACAAGGAGCAATTGGTTATTATTCTTCTTTTAATATGTCTAGTAACATATATATTCAATTAAAAGACGGACAAGACGCAATTGTTAGTAATGTTTCACTAATTTATGATCAAATTTCAAATACACAACTAACAAGTATGTTGCCTTTATTAAATTCAACATATGACACAAATTATAATCAAACAAATAATCATGAAAATGCAAAACAAAATACAATAAACTTAATAAAATTATTATTACAAACTCAATTAAGCGAAGAAGAATTAAATTCATTATCAGAAGTAATTAATATTTATTTAGATAATTATTCTCAAAATAAAGAAATTGATAATATAGAAAATCTTACCTTATCAATTTCTAAATATTTTGTAATTATGTCTCAAAATTTGGGTTATGAAATTGATAATGAAGAGTATGTTACAAACTTAATTTATGAAAACTTAACTAAATTTTTAAATGCATTAGAAAACACTGGTAGTGATGAAATCGATAATTTAAAAACAGATTATGCTTATAATTTAAGTTTTGATTTAATTAATAATTTTGTTGGACAAGATTATAAAGATTATGTAAGTTTAATTACCTCAAATATGAAACAAGCATATGATGAAAATAAAAATGATTATATAAATAATACAAATAATTATAAAAGCAATGCAATAAAAGATGGTGTAGTTGAGATGATTTCAACATTTTTAGATTCTTTTATGTATTATAATTATCTACCATCATATACTGTCAACATAATTACAAACGATTTGGGCTACCCAATATATTATAAAAATGCTGAAGGACAATACGATTTAAACGGTAATCCAATAAAAGAAGAAGTACAAATTAACGAATATAATCCAGATTTATTTATATATCTTGCCGATGGTATGGGCACAAGTTCTAATTTATTAGAAAAAATGCATAAAGAAATAATTACTGGAGTTTCATATACCAAAGAAGAAATAAATAAAGCTAAAGAAGATTGCAAAGATGAAAAAGATTTAATGATGAAAGAATTAAATACTTTTTTAGATTTATTTATTAATGTTGATGAAAATAATCAAAATCAATTTTTTGATGGAAATAAAATAATAGAATCTGAAATTATTTCATATTCAATAAATAAAATTGAAGCTACCGCTAAAAAACAAGTATTAGAAGAATACAATAAGCAAAACAATACAACACTAACTGATATAAACCAAATAACAGCTGAAAATTATGTCATGTCTGGAAAAGAAATGATGATAATGGTTAAAAATTATGTAACAAGCGGTATTTATTCTTTTATTTCTTTAAATAATGATTATCAACTTCAAGGTTATAGTATGCAAGACTCAATGCTTGCTGCGATGACTCAAGCTAGTAATACATTAATTTCAAGTTTACCAAGTGATGTTGATACAACACTTACAGAAATTGCAAACTTGAATACCTATGGATTAATTATGGGAGTTGTTGTCTTTGGAATGGCCGCTTTATTATTACCACTTGTTTACACAATTATCTTAGCTAATGGATTAGTTAGTGATAAAGTTGAAACTGGATCTCTTGCATTTATATTATCAACCCCAACAAGAAGAAGTACTTTTGTAATAACTCAAGCAATTTACCTATTATTTAGTATATTTACAATGGGAGTAATAATGTATTTAGGAGGATTAGCTGCTAGAGGAATTGGAATTGCAATTGGAGGAACTGATTTAATTTCAAGTTTAAGTATTCTTGATTTAACACTATATTCTTTAGGTTCAATTGGAGTCATGTTTGCAATATCTGGAATTTGTTTCTTATCAAGTTGTATATTTAATAAAACTAAATTTGCAATTGGATGTGGTGGAGGAATTAATATTTTCTTTTATATATGTTCAATTTTAGGGTTATTTGGAAGCCCTGCTCTACCTTCAACTATTCGAATTGATGCAATGAATGTATTTAACTATATAACAATATTATCTTTAAATGATGGACTCGCTGTAATGAATGCTAATTATTCATCATTCTTTATTAAGTTTGTGTTTTTAATAATAATTACAATTGTTTGTTATATTAGTGGAGTGTACGTATTTTCTAAAAAAGATTTACCTCTATAATAACAAGATAAATATAGATAAAAATTAAAATGAAAAAAATAATTTATTTAATCGTATTTTTAACCTTAATTTTATCTTCTTGTGGAGAGTTTACTACAAGCAATTCTTTTAGTAATTCTAATTCAAATACAAGTACACAAAACACAACTAATACTACGACAACTAACTCAAATTTAACTACAACAACTACATCAAGTGGCGAATTAAATGATTATAATTTAGCAAATAATATTCAAGATGGAGTAATACTTCATTGTTTTAATTGGAATTTAAATAATATAAAAAATAACATAAAAAACATTGCAGAAGCAGGGTTTTCTGCAATTCAAACATCTCCAATGCAACAACAAAAAGATTATTCTAAAAATAATAATTGGAAAAATGAATGGTGGAAATTATATCAACCATTATCTTTTTCAATTGCAAAAGATAATAACTCGCTAGGAAATAAAACTGACTTAATTGAATTATGTAAAGAAGCTGATAAATATGGAATTAAGGTCATTGTAGATGTAGTTTCGAATCATTTAGCAGGTGGCGGGAGTGAATCTTTAAATAGTGATGTTTTAAAATATGAACCAGAAATTTATAATCAAAATCTAATTCATAAAGGAGTTGGAGGAGTTGATGACTCTAGTGTTTATAAAGTTACAAAAGGTTATTTAGGTGGATATCCAGATTTACAAACAGAATCTAGTGTCGTTCAAAATAGAGTAATTTCATTATTAAAAGAATATGTTGATTGTGGAGTTGATGGATTTAGATTTGATGCTGCAAAACATATTGAAACTATGGATGATGGAATATATTCAAGTAATTTTTGGAGTAATGTTTTAACTTCAACTTCAAATTATGCAAAAGACACATATAATATAGATAATATTTATTATTATGGAGAAATTTTAAATACACCAGGAGTTAATAGAAGTTATGAAAGTTATACTTCTTTTATGTCAGTTACAGATAATAAGTTTGGAAATAATATTAGAGAAGCAGTAGTTAATAAAAATTTAACTAATGCTAGTAATAATAAAATAAATGCTGGAAGTGATAAATCAAAAGTAGTTTTATGGGCTGAGTCTCATGATACATATTCAAATGATTCTCAAGAATCAACAAATGTTTCAATTAAAGATATTAATAAAACATATGCAATTGTTGCATCAAAATCTGATGCAACAAGTCTATATTTTGCAAGACCTAATAATTCAACAATTATGGGAGAAATTGGAGAAAAATCATACTTAAAAAAAGAAGTTATTGAAATAAATAAATTTCATAGTAATTTTATTGGAAGTTTTGAAGAAGTTTACACATCAAATAATTCAGTAATTACAAAAAGAAGCAATGAAAATAATAATTTAGGTTATTCTATTGTAAATTTAAGTGATGAATTAAGTGCAAATAATATAGAATTAACCGGTTTAAAAGATGGAACATATAAAGATCAAGTCTCGGGAAATTCTATAACTATTAATAATTCAAAAATAACTAATGGTTTATTTGACGAATCTGGAATTATGGTAATTTATGAAAATGAAACTTCAAAACCAAGTGATGAAATAACTATAATTAATTCAAACAGCGATAATTATTTAACACCATCTTCAAAAATAAATATAAGTGTTAATAATGCAACTTCTATGACTTATAGTATTAATAATTCAAATAAAATATCATTTAATAATTCAATAAATTTATCATTTTATGAAGATAAATATAATGATAATGAAGAAATAAATATTGTAGTTGAAGCAAAAAATAAAAATAAATCTATTAAAGAAACTTATACTTATAAATTCTTTAATGCTGACCAAAATAATATATACTTTTTAGATTTAGAAAATAATTATCATTTAGCAAATGAAAATAGTGCCTTTTGGATTTGGCAAGAAGGAAGTAGTGGTTATTGGTTCACTGATTTTATTAAACAAGACTATTTTATAAAAGCACAAATCCCAAATAGTATATATGGAATTGTGTATGTGCAATTTAATAGTGCTAATTTTGAATGGAGTAATAAGACTTGGCAAACGAGTGATATTATAAACAATTCAATAATTTATGAATTAAAAAACTATATCTAAAAAAATTAAATAACTGACACAAAATTAAAAATATAACCCACTTTTAACTAAAAAATAGTAAGTTTTTAAATTTTTTTATTGATTAATTTATAAATAAGTTTAAAATCAAAACATAAAAAATTAAGGAGGTTTGTTAAGTAAATGAAAAAAAACTTAATGATGGTCTCACTAGCTTGCCTCTTAGGTCTTGGTTTAGCAAGCTGCTCACCAACCGATGCAAGTTCTAGTAAAGATACTACCACTGATACAACTCCAAGTGTTGTAGAAGTAGATAAAACTTATAGCATAACAACTAATGCTCAAGCTGGAAGTACTATTGTAGTTGAAGAATATGAAGGCGAATCTGTTAGCAAAGTTCTTGCTGGAAGCACAGTTGTATTTAGAGTTGAGTTAAACGCTGATGTTAACTTATTAAGTGTAAAAGTTGATGGGAAAGAAGTCGTTTCTTCTCAAGGCAAATTTACATTTGTAATGCCAAATCATAATGTTACAATTGAAACTCAAGTTAAAGATTTAACTGATGAAGTTATTTTAAATGTTTCTGATGTCGTTGAAGATACTGTCCAAACATCTGTTGACGGTCTTTTAACATATTTACAAGAACTTGGAAAAGATGAACAAATTAAATTCTTTGGTCATGGTTCAATGGTTGAAACAAGTAAAGATTCTTATGGAAATCTTATAAATGTCGAAACCACATATAAAACAAATGGCACAAAATCTCAAGTTTTAGAAATTGAAACTCAATTTACTAAATCAACTGTAATAACTTCAACAACAGTTACTGAAAATGAATTATTAGAAAACGGCCGATTCTTTAGTGGAACTAAAGATTTATCAGGTGGTTCTGTTAGAAATTCTGGAATTATTTATGATGTAGTAAAACCAGATGAAGAAGAAGGTACATATCATGGATTCCAAACTGTTAGTGAAGAAGAAGCTAGCATGAAAGTAAATGCTCCATTAGATTTAATAGGATTAATTACTGATACTTATTTTGCAAGTTATGGAGATTTTGATTCGGATTCAACACTTACTTCATCAATTTCTGAAGATAAAAAATCAGTAACTTATATTGCTACAAGTTATGAAGAACCATATTTTACAGATTCTGATGCAGAAAAATTTGATTTAGTTATCACAATTGATGGAGATAACTTTATTTCTGGAGTTAAATACATTAATTCAAAATATACTTATGATCAAACAAATGATGGCGCTGAATTAAAAGATGATGCAGTAGCATATGAAGTCAATACAACAGAATACACAGCTGTTAGAGATTATAAGAGAGATTTTGAAGAATTATTAGATGTTAATGATTTTGTTGCTCATGATTATGATGTAAAAGTCTTTACAAGAGATAATAGACAAAATAAATTTGTACAATTAGAAAATAATGGCGTATATAAGGCTGGTTATGTTGGATTTGAATTTACTGATGCAACTAAAACAAATAGCTTTATTATGACACCACAAATTACAACTGATGTAACTGAATTAATTAACGATAATAAACAAGTTATTGCTAGCGAAGATTTTACAGTTACATTTGATAATGGTTTAGGTGATACAGTCGATGTAGCTTTACATGTTTTACCAGTTCAAGGTACAGCAATTGTATTTGAAACATCTGCAAGTAATATTTACTTAAATGAATCAATTACAGTTACTCCAAAAGTTCAACCAGAATCTGCAACTCAAAATGTTAGCTTAGAATTTGTTGAAGATGAATCAACTGGTAAAGCTGAAGTTACTGATAATGGTGATGGAACATTTGCTGTTAAAGGTACACAAATTGGTGAAGTTGTTTTACTTGCAACTTATAAAGATGATCCAACATTAACTGCAAAATTAACACTTAAAGTTTCTGAAAAACCAAGTTATGAAGATTTATTAAATAACTTATTAACAAAAACATTAGAAATTACAGTTAATAATTATGAAAAATTATATTTAACATTTAAAGAAGGCGGAACTGGTGTAGCAGAAGACTTCTATCAAGGTAGTGTTTATGGATCGCCTGTTGAATTTAAATGGACATTAGATCAAAGTACATTAGTATTTACAATTACAAATGCTGATGGAGGTGATTTAAATGTTGCCGGAACATACTGCTTTGGTTTAACAGTTGTTACAGCTGATGAATTGACTGCTCTTTCTGGAACATCATCTTCACCAAGAGAATGTCCTGCAGTCTTTATTGATAGAAGAGACGTATAAATAAATTATTTGTTATTTAATTAATAAATAATTAAAATATTAGGGTAAAAGTTATCTTTTACCCTATTTTTTATATAAAGGAGGATTTATGAAAGTAAAATATTTAACTTTAATATTAGGAACTTGTTTATTAGCTTCTTGTGGTCCAAGCACAACTACAAGTCAAACTACTAATAATTCAAGCCAAACAACAACTAGTACTACAACTAGTACATCTAATACCACTAGCACAACAACTTCAAATACTACAACCTCAAGTACTACAACAACTAGTGTTAATGAAAAACCTAGTAAATTGTCAATTGAAGATGTAATGGTTAAATTAGATGATTCTTATGATATTGAAATAAATCAATATAATAGTGCTAAATTAAATACAATTACTAATAGTGGTGATTTAATAAAAGAAGTAAGAAATGAAGAATGGACAAGATATCAAGATGATACAACAGGAATTACTGGAGATTTATCATATGTTGTTAAAGATGTATCAACATTAGAAGTTGATGCTAATTATACAGATACTTTTGATGGAATTATTACTTCTAAAAGATATACTGAAGGAAATCAAAGTGCTGATATCTTTTATTATATTTATGATTATGCAAAAGATGGAAAAGAAAGACAACCTTGGAGTGATGATGCAAATAGACTCCCAATAGTTGATTCTGGAAGCGCCAGTGAAGATGGTGTTAGTTATTTATTAAGAAGTAGTTTAAATGGACAATTATCTTTACAATCAAGTTTAAGAATTAGTCAATTCTTATCAACTAATTTAGTTAATAATGTTGATTTAACTGGTGTAACATTACCAGAATTTGAAATTCAATATACCGATGATGTTGCAATTTATACATTAGAAGATTTTGCATATGAAGCATCAAGCGATGGACTTATTCAAGAATATTCATATGATGTAAGCTTTACATTAGAATTTAAAACTAATAAATTTATTAGTGGATCAACAACTCTTAGATTATCTGAATATTATGAAGATGCAAAAGATGATGTTTATGTCTCAGAAGTAATCAATAATTATGAAGTTAATTATGGAGATAGATCAAATTCATCCTCAAATCCTGATTTAATTAATCCTGAAGATTATTTCTTAGCAGAAGTTACACAAGTTGCAGCTTATTATTACGATAACGGAAATAAAGTATATGTAGAAAATAACGCAGTTCCATTTGGAAAATTTGTCAGATTTGAAGCTTTAGAATATAAACCTGCGAAAGCTGTTGATATTGAAATGGAAGTTGTTAAGTCAAGTAATAGTGAAGTTGCAGAAGTTAGTGATGGCACTGCATATATTGTTGGATTAGGTGAAGTTAGTTTAGATTTAGAATCATTAACTGGAGTCACATTTAAAACAACAATTAATATTCCACCAGTTGTTTTAAATGAAATTGCATATGTTGATTTATATTCTGGTGTTGAAATTGAAAATAATGGAGATGCTGGAGTTACAAGAACAATTTATACAAATACAACTTATACAAATATTAATATCTATGCTAGACCAGAAGGCGCTGATGTTACATTAATTGATTATAGAGTTGATAAAGAAGGTTTAATTGAATTAACAACAATTGAAACCAACGTTAATAAATTCCATAAAGAATTACAATTAAAAGTAGTCGGGGAAATAACTGAGCCAACAGAAGTTACAGTTACATTCTTTAATAAAGAAGACGAAAGTGTAAATTATTCAGTTACTTATACAATTAAAAATAAATACAGCGTTGAAGAAATGCAAGAATTCTTATCAACACATAAATTTGAACATGATTATTTATTTGATCCAAGTCAAGTTTGGAGATTATCATTTACTAAAACAACTGGACATGTTGACATAATTAAACAATCAAATGATACAGAAGAAATATTAGGTACAATTGATTTTAATTATACATATGATGGAAATGGTACATTAAATGTAACTTACACCGGAGAAGATGATTGGGAAGAACTTCCACTTGTTAAAATTACATTAGATGGAACAAAAATTGTATTTTCAACTGAAGATGAAATTACAACTACAAGAACTTATTATTTAGTTAACGAGGCATAATTTATGAAAAAAAGTTTAGTTTTGCTCACAATTTTGCCAATTTTAGTTGGTTGTAATAATGTTGATTCAACAACTCTTAGTAATCAAACAACTACTACAACTTCAACTACAACAAGTCAAACAACAACTTCAAATACAACTAATACAACAACTACTACAACTAGTGAAACAGTTGATGAATTAGAAAACCAAGTCTTATATTTAGAAAGTTTTAAAGATTTAATTGGTGAAACTTTTGATGAATCAGATGTAATTGGTTTTAGTTATGTTGGAGATTATGTTGACTCTTATCCACTTGAAATTGAATACTCTCAAAAAGGCGAAGTAACTTTATATAAAAATGATATTTTAAATAATGAATATGAAGTTAGTTTTTCAGATGGAGATGCTAATAAAGAAATTATTCAAGTTAGAAAATCTGGTAATTTATTATATGTAATTCAAGGTTTATTTAATGGAACTAATTATGACACAACTGCATGTGAATCATATATTTCAACATCTCAAGCAATGGATTTATATTATAGTGTTGGTTTCTTTGATTCATTTAAATTAAATGTAATTGATTCTGTAGTTAGTTATGTAAATACTTATAAAGATACTTATAATGTAAGTCTTGAATATAACTTTGAAGATGTTGATTTATCAAGTGATGGAGATAAATATTTATACATTAAGTTAAGTATTATAAGTTCTGGTAGTGTATTATTTTCTTTTGAAAGAGAAGATAACATTACAATTGAAAATAAAAAAGTTACATATTCTGATTCAACATACCTTATTAGTCAACAAGATGGTGTAAATCAACAATATCGTAATAATAAAAATACATATAAATTTGGTGAATTAGAAGAATATACTGGACAATTATTAAGTACAACCGTTAATTAATTAAAATTAATTTAAATAATAAAGCGTGTAGATTTTCTACACGCTTTTTATATAGCATCTAAATGACTATTCTCACATTTTTTATGAAACTTTTAGAAAAAAGTTGCAGAAATGACGATTTTTTAGTGCTTAAAAATTCAATGTTTAAACTTAGAGATGTAATATTATTAAATTGTTTATTATCTTTTGTAGTTATTAAATTTGATAAATTGAAAGAAAAAACTAAAACTCCAAACTATTTTTATTTAATAAAAAATCTTTAATTCCAATCATTAAATAACCTTTTTCATTATATCTTGGGATAATATTTTCATAAGTAATTATTATTTTTTTAAAAGAATCATCAATTTTATCAAAAGGTCTAACCTCTTGTCTTCTTTTTTCATCATCTGATATGTTATAAGCAGATTGAATGTAATATCTTTTACTTCCTAAATTACATACGAAATCGACTTCATATTGTTTTTTACTTCTAATATTTTCATTATTTTTTTCAAAAACTTCAACTACTCCAACATCAATATTATATCCTCGATATCTTAATTCATTATAAATGATATTTTCCATAATATGTGTAATTTCAATTTGTCTAAAATCTAATCTTGCATTTCTTAATCCGATATCTTCAAAATATATTTTAAACGGAGTATTAATATATCTTTTTCTTTTTATATCATATCTTTTAGATATACTTATCATAAAGGAATCTTCTAAATATTGTATATATTTTGATATAGTTAAATTAGAAATATTTACTTTTTTAATACTTTTAAAAGTATTTGATAATTTACTTGGATTAACTAAAGTTGATATACCTGATGCTAAAATATCGAGCAATTCACCAATATTTTCATCATTTTCAAGATTATATCTATTAACAATATCTTTTAAATAAACATCTTTTATTTGTAATTTTAAATATTGGGTTTTTTGTTCTTTTGTTTTCATTGAACAAAGAGATGGTAAACCACCAAAAAGTATATATTCATTAAATGCTTGTTCAAATTCTCCATTATAAACACTAAAAAATTCAGAAAAACTCAATGGCATTATATGAATTTGATCTCCTCTTCCTCTAAATTCTGTAATTACATCACTTGATAAAAATTTTGAATTACTACCAGTTACATAAATATCTAAATTTTCTTTTCTCATATATCCATTTAAAACTGCTTCAAAGCAATCTAGATTTTGAACTTCATCAAGTAGTAAGTAATATTGTTCATCGTCTTCTATTTTATTATTTATAAAATTTATAAATTTATTTGGATCAACCCTTTTATTATTTTTACTAAGATTAATAAAATCTTCACCAATTAAACTTAAATCATCAGCTGAGTCAAAGGCAAATTTAATAATATGATCTGGAAGAATACCTTCTTGTAATAAGTGTTCATAAAATAACTTATTTAGTAAATATGATTTTCCGCTTCTTCTAATGCCAGTTATTATTTTAATTAAACCATTATGTTTTCTTATTATTAAATCATTTAAATATTCATCTCTTTTAATTTCCATAAATTTTAAACCTGTAAAAATTTCGTTGCATTTGCACCATTTATTTACATATATTATAGTATTTTATCTCTTTAATAACAATAATTTCCTGTATTGTTGATGAAATTTTGTTGTAAATACACCAAAATTTTTAAAATTTTAATCAAATTTGATGAATTTTAATAAAATTATGCATTTTTATTATGTAATGCAACAAAATTTTAATAAAATACTAATAATAATAAGGAAACTGTTAAATTTAGTTGCAAATACACCAAAATTTTAACAGTTTTAAAATTTACTTAAACAAATTATAATTTATTTTTTGAATTTTATTTGCAAGTGATTTTGAAGATTCATCAAAATCATTATAAATCCAATTAACAAGTAAACTCAAAGAACCATATATTGAAAATGTAAATAAATCATTTAAATATTTATGATCATATTTTTTTAAGTATTTATTATTTATTGTTGTTTTTGTGTATACATCTTGAGCATATTTAATTAGCTTTTGTAAAAATGGTGAATTTATTCCATCTTTTAATAATACTTTAATAATATCACCCATCTTTTTAACATAATCAATTAGATTTTTAATAAAATCTATATCAAGATAATTAAAAATTTGAATTTTATTTAATTCGTTTTCAATCTGATTTGATATTTCTTCTGAAATCGTATCATAAACATCATAAATGTCATAAAAATTATTATAAAAAGTAGATCTATTAACTTTTGCTTCAAAACACAATTCTTTTACAGTTATTTCATCTAAGTTATTAGTTTTTAACAAATTAACTAATGCATCTTCAATCATTTTTTTAGTAATTATTGAACGAATATCTTTTGATTCTTTTTTCATAAATTAAACCTCTTGTTTTATTATTATAATAATTAAACAATTTATAGACAAGTGTCTAAAAATTATACAAATATACAATAATTATATTATTGTAAAATAACCTTATTTTTCCATAATATATAATTATGGAAAATAAAGAAAAAAAAGAAATTTTAAAAGCAAATAACTTAATTAAAACATTTATAGTTGGTGACACTAAATTAAATGCTGTTGATGGCATTTCCTTTAGTATTAATCAAGGAGAATTAGTTATTATTCTAGGGCCAAGTGGCGCTGGTAAAACAACGCTATTAAATTTAATTGGTGGAATGGATAATGCAACAAGTGGTGAATTAATTGTTGATGGTAAAGACATTGCCAAAATGAATCGAAAAGAATTGACACTATATCGAAGAAATGATGTTGGTTTTGTCTTTCAATTTTATAATTTAATGGCCAATTTAACAGCCTTAGAAAATGTTGAACTTGCAACAGAATTAAAAAAAGATTCACTAAAACCAGAAGATATTTTAGAAAAAGTTGGTTTAAAAGAAAGAATGAAAAACTTTCCTGCTCAATTATCGGGCGGAGAACAACAAAGAGTATCAATTGCTAGAGCAATTGCAAAAAATCCTAAGATTATTTTATGTGATGAACCAACGGGTGCATTAGATTATGTAACTGGCAAAAATATATTAAAGTTATTATCAGATATTTCAAAAAAAGATAATAAAACAGTTATTATTGTCACTCATAATAGTGCTTTAAAAGATATTGGTGACAAAGTATTTAAAATTAAAAATGGAAAAATAGAAGAAGAAATAATCAATGTTCATCCAATGAATATTGATGAGGTTGAGTGGTAGTGACTAGTTTTTTAAAGTCAGTTATTAGGATGTTTAAAAAGAACATTCTAAGATTAATATTTATGGTTGGAATCATCTTAATCGGTGTTGCTTTTGTTTCAGGTTTAAGTGTTTCTGGAAATATTATTAAAAATTCTATTAACACATATTATGATGGAGAAAAAGTTAGTGATGTTATTTTAAAAGCAACTAATGAAGATGGAATTTCTCAAGATGATGTAAATAAAATAAAAGAATTAGATTTTGTAGATGGAATTTACTCCTTTTTTATGTATGACATAAATATGGGTGAAGATAAAGGAGATTATAGAATATATTTACTAGATTATGATAATTTACCATTTAATTATATTGATCTAATTGAAGGAAATTACCCTCAAGAAATAAATCAAATAGTAATAGAGAAAACTGGTCAAAGTAATAAAATTTATAATATTGGAGATGTGATTTCTTTTACACTAGATAATCAATATCTACCTTTAGATTTGAGTGTAGAGGTATCTGGAATTGTTTCAAATCCATTATATTTAGCAAAGCAAAAAGAATATTCTCAAAATACAATTGATGGATCAACTCCTGATATTAATTCAACAGATACAAGTAATCTTAGACAAATTGATTGTATTTTTTACATTGATACAGATATATTAACTGAATTTTTAGGTGATGCCTTTAAAGATGCATCAGATGTAATTATGTCATTAATTCCAAAAACTGATGCATATATAAAATTTAATAATCTACCAAAAGATAGATTTAGCGATGAATATAAAAATAAAGTAAATGAAAATATAGAAATAATTAAAGATACAATAAATAATGACAATTATGCATATATTGGTTTATCTAGTAATTTATCTTATCGAAGTATTTTAGAATATACCGATAAAGTTGATGTATTAGCATTAATTTTCCCAGTATTTTTTATTGCAGTTAGTGCTTTAGTAACACTTGTCACAACTACTAGATTAATTGAAGATGAAAGAGGAGTCATTGGAACCTATATGACTCTTGGAATATCAAGAAATAAAATATTAATGAAATATTTATCTTTTGGATTAATTTCTGGAATACTAGGATTAGGATTAGGATTTTTAATTGGATTAACTTCAATTCCTCCAATTATTTATAATGCATTTACAATATCTTATTTTATGCCAGAAGTAATGGACTTTAATTTTAGTTTCTTAATTGGTGGAATTAGTAGTGCTTTATTATTTATTATTGTTTTATTGATAACATTTATATTAGTTTATAAATATACTAATATTCAACCAGCTGATTTATTAAGACCAAAAGCTCCAAAACCTGGAAAAAAGATATTATTAGAAAGAATTCCATTTATTTGGAAACATTTAAGTTTTTCATTTAAGTCAACATTTAGAAATTTATTTAGACAAAAATTGCACCTAATAATGACAATTTTAAGCGTAGCCGGAAGTACCGTTTTAATCTTTTGTGGATTTGGTTTAGTTGATGTATCAAATGGATTAAGTGATAATCCAGATCTTGCCAGTATGCTTGGAAGTTTAAAATTAATTAGCTTTATTATTGTCTTATTTGCAGTAATTTTGTGTCTATTAGTTGTCTTTAATTTAACAAATATGAATATTTCTGAAAGAGAAAGAGAATTAGCCACATTAAAAGTTCTAGGTTATAATGATTTTGAATGTTCAATGTATACTTTTAGAGAAATATTAATATCTTCTATTTTTGGAATAATAATTGGTTTACCACTTGGTTATTTATTGCTTAGTTTTGTTTTAGATTATGTTGATTTAGGCAATATGTCTTATGTTAATTGGTATTCTTATTTAATTTGTGTGATTGTAATTTTAATAGCTGTATTAATTGTCAATATATTATTAAATCGTAATATAAGAAAAATTAATATGTCTGATAGTTTAAAATCTGTTGAATAAAAAAATTACAAAAAAATAAGAAAAAAATAATAAGTTATTAAAAGTGTGCTTTAATTTTTTGTTATCACGAATTTAATATATCTTTAAAATTAAAATGATATAATAAACTTGTTTATTTAAGGAGATTTTAAAAGATTATGAAAAAACAATTATTATTAGTATTACCAGTCTTATTAATGGCTCTTACTTCATGTGATGAACCAGGAGAAATTGCTGATATTGGTGATAAAGCAACAAAAGAAGAAGTTTTAGAAGTTATTAAAAACTATGGTGATTTACCAGAAACTTATTCTGTTAGTCTAAAACAAGAAGTTAGTCTTACTGTTTCAATGAGTGTCGATATGGCAGGTATGGCAACTAAACAAGAGTCAACTGTAAGTGCAAAAACAGAAGTAGAATTTGCTTATGATTTAAAAACAGAAAATGATCACTATTTTATGATGACACGAAAAATGGAACAATCTTCACCAGATGGAGATGCAACTAATTTAGATTCTAGTTATTCCAAAAAAGATGACGATAAATATATCGGTGTCGTAGTTGAAGATGATAAAGTAACAGAACAAGATATTACAGAAGATTTCATTGATGAATCAGTTGTTAAGTTTGCTCCTCAATATAGATTATCAGAAGATCAATTAGAAGGTATTACAACAGTTTATTTTGCTGACAAAGAACCAGAATACTATATTAATAAAGATAATGTAATTACAATTCAAGGTGAATCAACAATGGATCTTTCTGGTATAATTGGTGGCGGTTCTGGTTCAACACCAGGTATGGATTTCATTATTGAAACTAATGTAAAAATTCAATATGACCAATATGGTATGTTAGTTTTTATGAAAATGGATGATGGAAGCATTAACTTTGATCAAACTACAGAAGGTATGAGTCTTAAGATGTCTGGAAGTTTATCTATGACTGCAGCAGGTTCTTCAAACGGTAATGTTGAACACAAAGCTGTCGAACCATTAAAATAATTTAAATTTGTCAATTCAATAAAAATATCGGCATTTCGCCGATATTTTTATGTCTAATAGATATATAAGAAAGGAAATTATTATGAAAAAAAGTTTATTTTTAATACCTGCATTACTCTTAGTTTTAACTTCTTGTAATGTTGATAATAATCAATCAAGTAGTACAACTAATAATTCAACTAATACAACTCAAACAACAAATACAACTACAACAACAAATACAAAGCCTACCGAGAGTATTGGTAATAAAGTTAGTAAAGATGATATTTATAACTTAATTGAAGAAAAAAATTATCAATTGCCAAGTTCTTATATTGTTAATGTAAATTGAGAAATAGAAATTGAAAATAAGTTTGTTTCAAATGATGGAGAAGAACAAACTTCTACAACTAAACAAGAAATAAGCACTGAATTCGCATATGATTTTAGAGATGAAAATGATTATTATTTAAGAAGTATTTCAAGAAATGCTATGATAATTTCTTCTAGTGGAGTTCAAACTTCTACCTTAATTGAATATACTAAAAAAACAGAAGATGGTTATGTTGCAGTTTCAATTCAAGATGGAGAAGTAAGTGAATCAAATACTACAAAAGAAGATATAGTTAAAGCTGCTTCATCTTTTGCTCAAGGATTTATATTATCTAAACAAACATTTGATTCAATGCTTAATATGTTTTTTAGTGATAAAGAACCAGAATTTTATATTAATAGTAATGATAAAGTTACAATTCAAGGTGAAGCTAGTATGTTAATGGGTGCTGATATTAGTGTTGATGCTTATATACAAATTCAATTTGATGAATATGGAATGTTAACTTATTTAAATATGGATAATGGATCTTTAGAAACAACTAGTGATGAAGAAAATGGAATTAACTATATAAAAATTAATTTAAGCATGAAATATGAAGGATCTTCTAATTGTGATATTGAACACATTGAAGTAACAGAATAACTAAAAATAAAATAATCTAAAAAAAATATCCACAATTTGCGGATATTTTTTTATTTATGCTAATTAATTTATCATTATATTTTAATTAAATTTAAATGATTGATACAATTAATTCATGGATATTTTATTAATAACATTAGGTATCTTAATTCCATTTATTGGAACCAGTATTGGTTCTAGTTTTGTTTATATATTTAAAAATAAAACAATAAGTATAAATTTAAACAAAATATTTTCCGGATTTGCTGCTGGAGTTATGTTTTCAGCATCAATTTTTGGATTAATATTACCGGCTTTAGATTATCAAACTACCTATATGCCTAATGTATTAATAATTGTTATATCTTTTGTATTAGGTTTTTTATTATTGTTATTTTTAGATCACATAATTCCACACTTTCATAGTCAACAAAATTATGAAGAAGGAATAAGAACAACCAAATTAAATAAAAAACAAAAAATGTTTTTAGCAATCTTAATTCATAATATACCAGAAGGATTATCAACTGGGGTTGTATTAGGTGTTGGATTAGCTAACTTAGCTTATAATAATTCTAGTGATATTTGGTTAGCATTATCATCTGGATTTATGATTGCTCTTGGAATTGCAATACAAAATATACCAGAAGGAGCGATAGTATCACTTCCATTTAAAAGTGAAACAAATTCTACTAATAAAGCATTTTTATATGGAGTATTTTCTGGAATTGTTGAGCCTATATTTGCTCTTATTGGTTTACTTTTAGCATATTTTATTGAACCAATAATGCCATGGGCATTAGCCTTTGCAGCCGGTTGTATGATTTATGTAACTATAGAAGATTTAATTCCAAGTGCTACTAGCGGCAAAGGTAAAAACCATTATGGAATTATTGCTTTTATGATTGGATTTATATTAATGTTTTTGTTAGATTTTTTATTATCATAAAAAACAAAAGTTACATATTTTCGTCAAATCTCCAACTGAAATATCGCCGAATCTCCAACTGAAATATCGCCAAATAACCAAATGATTTTTCGCCAAATCTCCAATTTATACTTTTAATTTACAATATTCAAGAGTATAATATTTAAAAATATACTGATAGAGACGTAGTTTTATGAAATTTTATAGAAAAAGAATTGTTGATGAAATATTAGAAAGAAAATTGGAAGGAAAAGGTGCTGTTTTAATTGAAGGTCCAAAATGGTGTGGTAAAACAACAACTGCCGAGCAACATGCAAAAAGCGTCTTATATATGGATGATCCAGAAAATAAAAATCAAAATATTTTGATGTCTGAAATTAATCCAAAAATTCTATTAAAAGGAGATACTCCAAGATTAATTGATGAATGGCAACTTGCTCCAAAACTTTGGGATGCAATACGTTTTGAAGTTGATCATAGAGATAATTTAGGTCAATTTATATTAACTGGTTCATCAGTTTTAAATAATACTAATGAAATAAGTCATAGTGGGACGGGTAGATTTGCATATTTATTAATGAGACCAATGAGTTTATATGAATCTAATGATTCAAATGGTGAAGTTAGCTTAGCTAAACTTTTTAATAATAAAGAAAATATAATTGCAAATTCAAGTTTAACTCTTGAAAGATTAGCTTTTTTAATATGTAGAGGTGGATGGCCTCGTGCAATTGATATGAGAGATGAAATTGCTCTAGATCAAGCAAAAGACTACTATGATGCAGTAATTAGATCAGATATTAATAGAGTAGATAACGTACAAAAAAACACTGAAAAAATAAAAAAATTAATGAAATCTTATGCTAGAAATCAAGGAACACAGGCATCAAATTCTACACTTACAAAAGATATAGATGAAAATAATAAAATGTGTGAAGAAACAGTTGCTTATTATATTGATTCACTTAAAAAAATATTTGTTATAGAAGAAGTTGAAGCCTGGAATCCAAATTTAAGAAGTAAAACTGCCATCAGAACATCTCTAACTAGATATTTTATAGATCCATCAATTGCAGTTGCTGCTCTTGGACTTGGTCCAGAAGATTTAATTAATGATCTAAATACATTTGGATTTTTGTTTGAGACACTTTGTATAAGAGATTTAAGAATTTATTCAGAGTCATTAAATGGTAATGTATATCATTATAGAGATAAAGATGGACAAGAATGTGATGCTGTAATTCATTTAAGAAATGGAAAATATGGTTTAATTGAAATTAAACTTGGCGGAGATAAATTAATAGAAGAAGGTGTTAATACTTTAAAATCAATGGAAAGAAAAATAGATACATCTAAAATGAATAAACCATCATTTTTAATGGTATTAACTGGTAGTGGAAAATATGCCTATAAAAGAGAAGATGGAGTATATATAGTCCCTATTGGATGTCTTAAAAATTAAAAAAACGCCACAAAAAGGCGTTTTTTTATAGAATTATATATATGTTATTAATTATCTTGCTTTTAATTGTTCATCGAGTTTTAATAAACCCATTTTACAATTTTCAACGTATTCAAATTTTTCTAATAATTCTTTAGCGGTTTTTTCTTCTTCAACTTGTTCATCAATAAACCAATTAAGGAATCTAACTAAAGGATAATTGTTTTCTTCTAATGCTAATCTATATATTTCATTAATTAGAGAAGTTACATATTTTTCATGTTCTAATTGATGAAGCAATGGATCTTTTAAGTTTTTATAATCTTTTGCTAAAACTTCAATTGGTTCAAATTTATATTCAATATCATTGTCTGCTAAATAATCCATAAATTTTTCAGCATGTTCTAATTCTTCACTAGCTTGTTTTTTAAACCAATGAGCAAATCCTTCGATAGATTTAGTTTTATAGAATTTAGACATATCTAAATATAGATATGCACTTGCCAATTCTTTATTGACTTGTTGTATTAATAATTTTTTAATATTTTCTTGCATAATTTTAAATACCTTCTTTCTAGTTAACATTATATACTTTATTTTAAAAAAATAACTTAGATATGCTTATAAAATTTAAAATTTTAAATAATAAAAATAAAAAATCTAATATTTTAAAAAATAAAAAAACTAGCGTATATACAAAATGTTAATGCATATTTTAAAAATCTAATAAAAAGTGCGAAATTATGGGACTTTGCTTTTAAAAATCAAATTTTAAAATAGTGTAAAAATTTTGATGTTTTTTTATTTTTTAATGATAAAATATTTATATATTTAAAAAAGGAGACTTTTTAAGGTGAAAAAGAAAATATTAAGTATTCTAGCACTCTCATTAGTATTAGGTGTTGGATTAGCTTCATGTGCTCCTGCAGAACCAAGTGTTACTGTTACTCAAGGTGAAAAAGGTGATACAGGTCCTACAGGCCCAAAAGGTGACACCGGTGAAAAAGGTGACACAGGTCCAATCGGCCCAAGTGGTGAAAATGGTTCCGATGGTAAAGATGGTGAAAAAGGTGACACAGGCCCAACCGGAGATAAAGGTGACACAGGCCCAGCCGGACAAGATGGAGAAGATGGTGAAACTGCATATAGTTCCACAATGTTA
The DNA here is from genome assembly GCA_944349595.1 of uncultured Bacilli bacterium. Taxonomy (GTDB): domain Bacteria; phylum Bacillota_I; class Bacilli_A; order RFN20; family CAG-826; genus Alectryobacillus. Next base: position 155,907 of record CALVNF010000001.1, read on the forward strand.
CCAGTTGTTGGTGGTTATGTCACAGTAGATGTTGGTTCAGCTACAGTTGGAACCCCTGTTACATTTACAGCCATTCCAGAAGAAGGTTATAGACCAGTTGCTGTTACTCTTAATGGTGAAAGACACGAATTAAGTAAAGACAATGGATTCAAACTCACAGTCAACATGGTTGAAGGTGGTTTTGTTGTAAGAGGCGAATTCAAAATTGAAAAATTAGTTACATCTGTTGAAATTACTGCTCCAGAATCAGATACATTATTTATTAATGGTAAATCATTAACTCTTGAAGCAAAAGTTTTACCAGAAGATGCAACTGATACAAGAATCGTTTGGTCAAGTAGTGATGAAAAAGTTGCTACAGTTGATGAAAAAGGTGTTGTAACTCCAGTTGGTGTTGGTGAAGTTACAATTAGAGCAACTGCAAAAGATGATGAAACAAAATTTGCAGAACAAAAATTAACTGTTAGATATACAACTATTGCTGAAGCAAAAGAAGCTGTAATTGCAAATGGTAATGCAGAAACACCTACTAAAACAGTCGATGTTACAGTTGCTGGTGTTGTTCAAGCTACATGGTATGATGGAGCTATTATTGAAGATGCTAGTGGTTCAATGTGGATATATGGTAAAAATTTAGGTTTAACAGTTGGAAGTTATGTTGAAGCTGTTGGCGGAATTCAAAATTATAGTCACGGTTATGAATTAGCAAATCCAGAAGTTACAGTTTTAGATCTTGAAAAACCAGAAATTACTGCAACTCATGAAAATTGGGGCGCAGAACAATTTACTAGTTGGTATAATTCTTCTACAACTACAACAGATAAGAATGAATGGTATACTATCAACAAGATTAAATTTGAATCAAGATTAGTTGTTGATGGCAATTATGTAAATGGTTATATTCCAGGATTTACTACAACATTATCTTTAAAAATCGATGATGATGTAAAAGCAACAATTAATTCTGGTAGTTATTATGCATTAGAAGGTTATGTTTATGGAACTGATACTAACAAAACATTTGTTTATGTTGGTATTTCTAAACTTACTCCTCTTGCAATGCCAGAAGCTACAGTATTAACCGTTGCTGAAGCAAATCAAACTGAAAACTTATATAGAAGAGCTGTTGTAAGTGGACAAGTTAAAGCAATTTACGATGATGGATTTATTTTAGCTGACAGCGCTAATGACTTCATTGGTTATTATGAATATGGTTTTGAAGAAGCCAATGCTGCATTATCAGATGGATTAAAAGTTGGTGAATTTGTAATGGTTACAGGTTTCATTGACCAATATAATGGAACAAATCAATTTACAAGTGAAGCAACTATTACTAAATTAAATTCTGGAAGTGAAGTAGAATTAACTGCCACAGAACTTAATGATACTCAACTTGTTGGATTATTAGAAGAATTTGCTCCAACTTATGCAAAATTTACAGCTAAATATTCTGGTGGTGTATTAAGAGCAGCAAATGGTGAAGTACCATTTGATGTAAAAGCTCTTGGTGAAACAGAATTAGTTGATGGTTATACTTATGAATTAGTCGGATTCTTATCTTCAATTACTGGAGATAATGAATTAACACTAATTTTAACAGCTACTCCTGTAGTTATTGATGTTTTAGAAGTAAGTGCTGATAAAACAACTTTAGTTAAAAATGAAACAACTACTGAAACAGCTCAAATTACTGCTCAAGTAGTTCCTGCTAAAGAAGATGCTAAATATACATTTACAGCAGAAGCGGGAAAAGAAAATGTTTTAACAGTTGATCAAACTGGTAAAGTTACTGCTGTTGGTGGTGGTACTGCAAAAGTTACAGTAACTGCAACATATGACACAGATAAAACTTTAACTCAAACTATTGAATTTAAAGTTGTTGGTGAAGTTATCTTAACCCCAAAACAATTCGAATTTAATACAAATGTTACATGGGCTGGTGGCGGTAGCTATGCAAATAAAAAATCATATGAAATACCAAATGTAGGAACTGTTGTTGCTACTAATGGTATGAAAAATGGTGACAGTAATACACGTTTCACTTTAGGAACAAATAATGAAAGCAACTTAAAAGGTACTGTTCCTGCTGGAATTTTAAAAGGTGCTGGTTTAGAAGTTACAGAAGACGCTAATAAAGTTGGAAGTAATTATTATGCAGCAATGTATACAGAGTTTGATATCGTAAATGCAACTGGAATTACAGTAAAGGCTAAAGGTTGGGGAACTAATTCTCAACCTGTCTATGAGTTTGGTCTTTCAATCCTTTACTCAACCGATAAAGGTATTACTTGGTCATTATTAAGTAGTGGTGAAACAGCAAAAGATTATGCTGATTTTAAAGGCACAATAGAAAGTGAAACTGGTACTACAGCTAGATTTGCAGTTTTAATTAGTGGTGAAAGTGCATCTAATTTTAGAGTTGTTATTGATACAGTAACAATTGATTATTTAGCATAATTAAATACATTATACTGTTTATGAAAAAGCGGAGGAAACTCCGCTTTTTTTTATTATGTTTTATTTGTTTTAACTAAAAGTAAATGCAACTAGTATTGACCGCGGGGGGGGGGTTCTATCGTATAATTTTTTTGATTTTCTTTTTAATTATATGAAGGAGAGGATTTGATATGAATAAAAGAAAAACGTTATTAGCTGTAATCCCTGTATGTGGATTAGTAGCAATTGTTGGTAGTGCATATTCTGCATGGTATTTTAATGAAGATACTTTATCTAAGAGTCAATCTTTATCAATTACTTTAACAGATAAAGTTACAAGTATTGGTGAACTTACTATGGATACAGAAACACTTCATTTAGAATTAGATCAAGGTGGTTTTGATAAATTAACCGATGGAACTGTAGGAATTACTGTTAAAAATGCTTCTAATACAGCAGTTGATACAATTGATGCAAGTTATGCAATTGATTCTGGTCAGTTAGCTTTATTAACAGAAGCTGGTTTAGAAGGCACTATTACTACAACTGTAAAAGTTGATACTGATTTATTAACTTATATTAAATTTGTTGGAGCTGGATTTACAGCAGGTGAAGTTGATGGAGAATTTTCAACATATAGTAAAACAGTAGAAGTAGCAGCTAGTGTTGATTTAGCAATTGCTTGTAAAACAACAAGTGGAGTTAATGAAGCTTTCCAATATAGTGCTAAGCCAGATAGTTCTGCTGACTATGATACTTTAAGTGCATTATTAGCTACTTTTACATCAACTAGTCCAATTGAAATTGTTTATACAGTAAACTTTCAATAATTAATTATTAAGTTAATAGTTTATATAATAAAGGTATAAAAAATGGAAAATAATGAGTTATTATCTTCTATAGCTTTTATTATCTCTATTATAGTTATTATTTGTTTAACACTTGTCTTTAGTATTTTATATTATTTATATGGAAAATATAAAAGAAAACATATAAATATTGGAAGTGAAGACAATAAATTATTAATTGAAATTAATGAAGAAAACAAAAAATTAAAACAAAAAGCAGATAAAGAAATAAATAGAGAGAAAAAGTCTTTTAGAATAATATTTAAAGAAGAATTATATAAATTCTTTCATGTTAAATTAAAATTAAAGTATACCAAAAATGATAATAAATTAAGCGTTGGTAAAATAATTTTTTCTCTTATTTATTCTTTATTTGTCCTTTTTGTTGTCTTTGTTGTTGGAATTTCTATATCTTATAGAGTTAATAATGAAACTCTATTTATTGGAGATTCTACTTATTTTACTGTAAAAACTGAATCAATGGCTTCAATTCATGAAGATAATGATTATATTTTAGAAAATAATCTAATTGATCAAATTCCTCAATATAGTTTAATTACTATTGAAAAAATAGATGATATTAATGATATTGAAATATATGATATATTAGCGTTTAAAGTTAATGATGTTACATATGTTCATAGAGTCGTTGATATTATTTTTGATAATGGAGATATATACTTTACATTAAAAGGTGATGCAAATCCAACAAGTCTTTTAATTGAAACAAAAGTAAAAGAAGAACAAATTATTGGAATTTATAACGGTAATAATAGTTTGTTTATGGGTATCGCAATAACTTATTTACAATCAGAAATTGGATTAATTGCTTTATTTATGTCAATTGCATTTTTAATTAATGTTGAAGTTCAAGAATACTTAATTGATAATACATATGAAAAAAGAAAAAAGATATTAAATTCTTCTAATTTAATATCTAATAACGATAATATTAGAGGAGAAATTAACAATGATAACTAGAAAATTAGTATCATTATTAATTTCTGTTTTAGCTATTTCTAGTATTAGTGGTATTGCTCTCGCTAGTTGGGTATTTTTAAAAGATAATAAAATAAGTAATTCTAATAAAATAAATGTAAACTTAGAAGCTTCTAGTATATTAGGAGAAATTAGTGTATTTTCTGTTCCTCAATATCTAGTATTAGAAGAAGGTGTATCTGATATTAATAATTTACATGATGGAATTAATTTTTATACTTCGGTATTAAATCAAGATACTAATACTAATGAATTAATTATTAATGATGAATTGTATATTACTTTTGTTGCGGATAATAATATAGATTTAAATAATTATTCAATTGAATTATTTTTAAGAATCACAATGAATGGAATATTAAATAATTATATATGTCTTAACTCTAGTTATACTAATAATATAAATGAAGATGGATATGTTCCTTTTAAAGCTTTTAATGAAGGTTATTCGTATAATTTAAATACAAGAGAATATACTTTAGATATATCCTTAAAAAATTATGTTAGATATATTTCAAGTGATAAAAAACCAAACACTTTAGAAAAATATAAAGCAATATATGAAGATTTTTTAAATAATGGGAGTGATGCTTCAGTATTAATAGAAGTATTAATTGGTTTAAGTTAATATGAAGTTTAAAAGATTTATTAAATATTTTTTAATATTTGGATTCATTGCTGTTTTACCAGCAAGTTGTTTAAGCATCTGGTATTTTAATAACCAAAATGAATATAAATCATTACAACCAGAATTAAAACTAGATGATATTGAAGAGAATTATTCATTTTCGAGTAATAAAATAGAAAATGAAACTTATGATGTATATATTTTTCCATCATTATTATATTTAGATGAATATAAAACATATTTAGATGGAAATTCTAATATATTACCAGAAGAATTATTTGGTTATTTAGCTCCAGAATTAGATGACAAAAACCAATTAGTTTATAATGAAAATAATGAAGTTTTATTTGATATTTATGATAATAATGGAAATTTAAATTCTAATTATGATGGAGATGTTGGCTATAAAGATTTAGTTAGTAAAAATAATAATTATGTAGATTCTAATACAAGTCCTAAATATAGTCATGAACAAGTTTATAAAGATTTTTATAATGGTTATGAAAGTAACTATGACGATATAAATATTGGAAAAGTTAATGATCCATCATTTGGTAATTTTGCAATAAATGATGATGGAAGATTTCCTCGAGTTATGCATAGATATGATAGATTTGGTTATTGGAATTATAAAGAATATCATGATGGTAGATATCTTCCAATAAAGTTTTCTAATGTAACACAACTTTCTAGTGGTATTTTTAATGAAGTTATTAAAGATCCATATACTGATATGGGTGATCCAGGTGGTTATTATATTTTAGGATTTGCTGCTTGGACTTATGTTGATATCAATAATAATTTAATGCCAATAAATTATTCAAATAATGAAGAAATTGAAATAGCAATGTTTTTAAATCGAGATTTAAATCATTATTTTGATTTATTACATAATTTAGATCAATACGCCGATGAAAATAATGTTATTAGACTATTTCCATATTTTTCAACTGGTAAGGCATATAATGAATCTAATCCTGATAATGGTGCTAGAGATGCAATAAGAATTACATACACAGATCAAGATAATAAATATGTTGAAAAATATATGTTTTATATTTCAAAAGAAGAAATGGAATATAATGGAAATAAATCGTGCAAAGCAGCTAGAACTCTGAATTTATATTTAGATAATACTATATCAAATATAAGATTTGATTTTTCTACTTGTGAAGAGGGTGATTATGAGTCTTGGTATAATTCTTTTACTTTAAGTCAAAGTCAGATATCTAATATAGTTAATACTTATGGTAGCGGATTATATAATTTTTATTTATTTATTGGGAATTCTGGACTTTCAACTGGATGGACAGGCGATTCTGAACAGAGTAAAAATATTAGCAACATCTATACTCAAACTTCTAGCAATCAATTTTATTCATTAGCTGGAAAAAGATTAAATAAATTAATTGATGGTCACATGGATGAATCTTCTGGCGTTTTAAATAGATATTATAGACCATATGAGTTATGCTATGAAAAAGTAACTGAATTAAAAGTTATTAATGATATTCCAAATAATAAAGATTTGATTAGTGATTATATTAATGAACATTATTTAGGTAGTCAGAATTTTATTCTTTTTGATAATCCAATATATGAAAGAACTCTTGTTAATGGTCAATATGTTATAAATAATAATAAAATAAATCAAAATAATACTTATTCATATATATTAAGAAACATTGATTTTTCTAATATTGAAGATAATTATTTTCAATTAAGTTTTGGGACTACTTATATTCAAAATATTAATTTTAATCAAAATTTAAATAGAGATATTATATTTGATCCAGATATTGTTAATAATAATTTTGAATATAATAACAATCAAGTATTTATAAATGCTTTTAATTATTTTGAACAAATTAGTATTAATATAAATGGAGTAAATCAAAACTTCTTTAAACCAAAACAAGATAATTATAAAGGCATTTATGACTTTATAATTTATTATAATTCCAGTAATAACATGATGGAATTCTATGCATATAGACATGCAGACTTATTTATTAAATTATTTGCAAGTGATGTTGAAGTTGATGCCAATACTCACTTAGCAATTCATCAAAATAAAGACAATAATGGAAATATAACTCAACTTGATTCTTTAATTTGGATAAATAATTACGCAACCGGAGATTATATTACAACTAATGATACTTGTTTAATTCATGGAGACAGCTTATTAAATGTTTTTGATAATTATATTGAACAATTAATAAATAATAATCCAAGTTTAACCAAAAATAATATAGTTATTAGAGATCATGTAACTGGATTTTTATTAGCGTATTATAAAAATGATGAATTAGTATTTAATTCTTTTAGAGTTAGAAAGAATTATATACTATATGTTGATTATATTAATATCTAATCACATAATAATATAAACAACTGCCAAATTTTCGATTATTTTTTGTCCAAACTTGCGGTTATTTTACTGCCAAACTTTCGATTATTTTTTGTCCGAACTTGCGGTTTTGAATTTTCTATCATATAATATAACTAAGGAAGTTATATGGAAAAGAAATATATTAATAGATTATTTGATAAAAAATTAGATTTTTATCTTAAAAGTGTTGGTGCCATACAAATTGTTGGTCCTAAATGGTGTGGAAAATCAACGACTGCAAAAAGACATGCAAAAACTGTTATCGATTTCATGAAAAAAAGCGATAGAGAACAATTTATTCCACTTGCTAAAAATGCACCAGATGTCTTGTTAGATTATGGAGAAAAGCCATTATTAATTGATGAATGGCAAGTAATTTCTTTTATTTGGAATTCTTTAAAAGAAAAAATTGATGAAAATGGTACTTTTGGACAATTTATCTTAACTGGTAGTGTAACAGATGTTACTTCAGATAATTCATTATATGGTGATTTAAATGAAAGACATACTGGAACTGGAAGAATTATTAAAAAGATGATGAGAACTTTATCATTATATGAAAGCGGTGATAGTAATGGTTCAATCAGTCTTTTAAATCTTAAAAATGGTATTTTTAAACCTTCAACTTGCCAAAAAGATATAAAAGATTATGCATTTTTATTATGTAGAGGTGGCTGGCCGCTTGCAATTAATGAAGATAGAGATGTAGCACTTCAACAAGCAAAAACTTTTTATGATGGATTAATTAATGAAGATTTATTTAGTTTAAAAGATATTACTTTAAGAAGAGATTCTAATAAGGCCAATAAATTATTAAGATCATATTCAAGATTTATTTCTTCTGAAACTTCTGATGAAACAATTAAAGCTGATTTAAAAATGAATGGTACTGATATGGATAAAGAAACTTTTTCAAAATATATATTAGCTTTGGAAAGATTATTTGTTATAGATGAACTCGAAGCTTGGAATCCGAATTTAAGAAGTAAAACTGCAATAAGGACAAAAAATACAAGACACTTTGTAGATCCATCAATTGCAACGGCAGTGTTGAATATTAGTCCTGAAAATATATTTCTTGATATGAACTCTTTCGGTCTATTATTTGAATCTTTAGTAATTAGAGATTTAAAAATTTATTGTGATTCAATTAATGCCAATTTATATCACTATCGAGATAAATTAGATCGAGAAGCAGATGCCGTTATTGTATTTGATGATGAAAATTGGGCATTAATTGAAGTTAAATTAGCTGATATGGAAGATATAAAAGAAAGTTCTAAAAAATTAGTTAAATTATCTAACGATATAAATATTAAAAGACATCCAAAACCAGCTTTTTTAATGATTGTTACAGCAACCAAAACTGCTTATAAAGATGAAAATGGAGTTTATATTGTTCCACTTTGTTGTTTAAAAAATTAATAATGAAATAAATTAATAAATATTGTAAGTTGAGCATTTAAAAAGAAATTTTAAGTTAATTAGTATATACTAATACTGTATGAAAAAATATAATTTTGTTGTTGAAGGAATGCGTTGTGCATCGTGTCAATCTAATGTTAATAATGCAATATCTAAATTAAATGGAGTTATTTCTAGTAATACAAATTTATTAACTGGATTAGTAGAAGTTCAAGCTGAAGATAACTTTAATCCAAATGATGCAATAGTTGCAATTAATAGTGTTGGTTTTAAAGGTTATTTAAAAAAAGATTCTGGATTAAATATTAATTTAGATAATTATTTTAATATTTGGGAATTATTAATATTAGTTATTTTAACAATATTAATAATGTATATTTCAATGTCTAATATGTTATATCCAAAAGATCCATTTATCTTTGATTTTTTAAATCATAGTATAAATCCACTTGGATTTACAATTACTTTATTAGTATTAGTTATCCCAATTATGATAATTGGATTAAAGTTTTATATTCCTGGTATTAGAAGTTTAATTAAATTACACCCAACTATGGATTCTTTAATATCTATTGGAAGTATAACTGCTTTTATATATTCTCTTGTTTATTCTATATTAATTTTTATAGATCCAAGTAATGTTCATTATTGTATGAATTTATTATATGAAGCCAGCGCAACAGTAATTTGTTTAATATATTTAGGAAAATATATTGAACAAATTTCAACAAATAATGCTAAAAAATCAATTAATGATTTAGTTAATTTATTACCAATAAATGCAAATGTTGTAGATAAAGATAATAATATTAAAGAAGTATGTGTAAATGCACTTAATGTAGATGATGTAATTTTAATAAAAGCTGGTGAAAAATTACCAGTTGATGGTATTGTTACAAAAGGTAATGGGAAACTAGATACTAGTTTAATTACTGGAGAAAGTGAGCCAGTTAGTGTTAAAGAAAATGATATTGTACTTGCTGGATCACTCCTTTTAAATAATCAGTTATATGTTAAAGCTAGTAAAATATCTAGTGATACAACACTAAATAATATATTAGCTTTAGTTTCTAAAGCTAATATAAATAAATCAAAAATTACAAATTTAATTGATAAAATATCATTTTATTTTGTGCCAATTGTTATTTTTATATCATTAATAACTTTAGTTTCTTGGTTATTTATTGATATAAATAAAGCATTAACAATGTTTATAAATACTCTTGTTATTGCTTGTCCTTGTTCAATTGGATTAGCTGTACCTTTAGCTAATGTTATAAGTAGTGTTAAAGCGTTAAAAAATGGAATAGTTTATAAAAATAGTGATGTTCATCATAAAATTAAAAAAGTTAATTATGTTATTTTTGATAAAACAGGTACACTAACTACTGGTAAATTTGATATAGAAATTAATAATATTTATGATAATTCTTATTCTAAAGAACAAATTTATTCTATATTAGGATCTTTAGAAGAAAATAATTCTCATCCAATTGGAAAATCAATTATGAGATATATATTAGATCATAATATATCTTATATTAAAGATATTAATAAAGAAGATATAACAAGTATTGGAGTAAAAGGAATTATTAATAATGAAGAATATTATTTTGGTAATTATAAATTATTAAATAATTCTATATCTGATATAAATAAAGAATATTTATATCTTATTAAAAATAATAAATTAATTGCTAGTATTGTATTAAAAGATGAATTAGCTAAAAATTCTAAGCAATTAATTTCTTATTTAAAATCTAAAAATATAAATATTATGATGCTAACTGGTGATAATGAAGAAAAAGCAAAAAAAATTGCAAACGAATTAGGAATTTCAAATTATTTATCAGAATTATTACCAAGTGATAAATATGATATTATTTCAGAATTAAAACAAGATAAAAATAATATGATTATGTATTTAGGCGATGGAATTAATGATGCTCCAAGTCTAAATTTAGCAGATATTTCAATAACTCCATATAAAAGTAGTGATATAGCTAATGAAAGTAGTGATATATATTTATTAAATGATGATCTAGGTTTAGTTATTAATGTCTTTAAACTATCAAAATATACTTATAATATCATTGTTTTAAATATAATTTGGGCCTTTTTATATAATATAATTGCAATGCTATTTGCAACTGGCTTATTTGTAAGTCTTGGATTAGAATTATCGCCATATATCAGCGCTCTTGCAATGGCTTTAAGTAGTATCTGTGTTGTTTTAACAAGTTTAACAATATATTTTGCTTTTAAAAATCCTAAAGTAAAAAAATATGTCTAGTGAAAATAATTGCGTAAATACGCAAAAATTTTCAGTAGGAATTGCAAAATATTTTTAAAATGAGTATAATTATTGAAAATAAATGCGTAAATACGCAAAAATTTTCAGTAGGATGTTTTATGGTATTAAATAGAGACTATTACTTAAATCAATTAATTAAAAAAATAAATGATAAGCGAATTAAAATTGTTACTGGCTTAAGAAGATCTGGGAAGTCAGTTTTATTAAACGAATTATTTTATAATTATTTAATTAAAATTGGTGTTAATCAAGACCATATAATTAGAATTCCTTTAGATGATTATAAGTATCGTTTATATAAAAATCCGGATGAATTATATAATTATGTAACAAGTCTTTTAATTGATAAAAACAATTATTATTTAATATTAGACGAAATTCAATTAGTTGATAATTTTGTTGACGTTCTCTTAGGATTTTATCATATAGAAAATTTAGATGTATATGTTTCAGGTAGTAATTCTAAATTTTTGTCAACGGATATTGTATCTCAATTTAATGATCGAGGAGAAGAAATAAGAATCTATCCATTTTCATTTAAAGAATATTATGATGCTTTAAAAAATAATTATAATCTAAATCAAATATATGAAATGTATTTAATTTATGGTGGTTTACCAAGAACAATTATTTTAAATAATGATGAAAAAAGAAAATATTTAAATGAAGTTTACTCCGAAACATATTTATCAGATTTAAAAAATCGTCACAACATTAGAAATTATGATGATTTTAAAGAATTGATAAAACTTTTATCATCAAATGTTGGTTCTAAATTTAGTATATTAAAGTTAGCTAATTCATTCAAATCAATTAAAAAAGAAAATATTTCAATTAATACAATTTCTAAATATATTGACTATTTAAAAGATGCTTTTTTAATTGATGGAGTTAATAAATATAATATAAAAGGTAAAAAAATAATTAATTCTGAAACTAAATATTATTTTACAGATATTGGAATAAGAAATGTAGTTTTGGATTTTAATTTATTAGAAGAAACTCATTTAATGGAGCAATTAATTTATAATGAATTGTGTAAAAGAGATTATAGAGTATTTGTTGGAGCATATAATTTAAATGCTAAAAATAAAGATGGAACAAGTATTAGAAAAGAACTTGAAATAGATTTTATTGCAGAAAAAAATGGTCAAAAATTATATATTCAAAGTTGTTTAAAAATTGAAAATGAAGAGAAATTAACACAAGAATTAAGGCCATTTAAATATTTAAATGATGGTTATAAAAAAATATTAATTGTTAAAGAAGGATATCTAACAAGTTATACAAACGACGGATATTTAATATTAAATTTATTTGATTTTTTGCTAAAAGAAGATTTTTTAAAATAATCTAATAAAAATTGTTAATAGATAATAAATTTTTTAAATAAATTAAAATTAAGAAAATGTTTTTTTTAGAAAACGCTTGATATTGAGAATTTCTTTGTATATTATGAAAATATAAATAGGAGGAAAAACAATGAAAAAATTATTTATTTTTAATTATTTTCTAGCATCATGTTTTGTTTTTGCAACAATTCTTATGAGTTTTGGAATATACTTTTTTGAGAAAAAAAATAATTTAATCTTGTTTTCCTCAAATAATAAGGAAGTTGAAGGATTAAATGGTTCAAATGATGGATTTACTGAACCTATCGATCCTATAATTCCGCCTGGACCTCTAGTTCCAATTTACTATACAACATTTTATCCAAGAGAAGATGATGTCATGTATGATAAAACAGATATGAATGTCCCTTTTTATTATAATCCTTCGTTTACATTGAATTATTTTAAGAATCTAAAGACAAATCGATTAAATAACTGGCACGGTGAATGTGGTTATGTCGCCGTTACAATGCTTTTATCATTTTACGATACTTACTGGAATGACAATATAATTGAAGAAAAGTACGATAAAAATGAAGTAATTGATAATTTAGATGACTATAATTTTAATGAGTCGGCAGGTATAAATAATATTATATACGAAAATGAAACACTGCTTTCGACTGAAGATTATGTAGAATTATTATTAAAAAATAAAAATAATGATTTTGAAGGATATTTAGCGTCCATAGCTAAAAAAAATTATTCAATAGACACGCCTCTTATAGTTTTAAATGAACTTTATTATAAAAGTGGTTTTTATTCAATAAATAATGCGAAAAAAGATTCTATGTTGGCTTTATATTCACCTGAAATCAAGGATCTTTTAGTTCTTTATATGTATGAAAGAGGTTTTTTTGATTATTTTGAATATATTTATAATTATAGTGGGGAAATTATTACTCATGATAATTATCTTATAAATAGTAATTATGTCAAAAATTATAACATGGAGTTATGGAATAGTTTAATTCCTATAGTTGAAGAAGGAATTCCAATAATCGTGCAAGTTGATTTAAATCTTGAAACAACGCCAAGTAAAGATAGTAATAGACATTATTTTATTATTTATGGTTATGATAATGTCTCGGGAGCCTTTTATGGTAATTATGGTAATCAACCAATTGACTCCTATATATTAATTTATCCTCAATTTTATTATATGCTTTCTTATACTTATTTAAAGGCAAAAGATAGCGAAGATAAATTATTTTATTTATACGATAATAATAATTATATTTTAAAAAATGAATATATAAATTCTTCGAAATTAAAAAGTCATAGACATACTAGATATGATATAGAAAATACCGACATAACTCACCTTGTTCAATGCACATGCAGTGCTTATTATCAAGAACATTATTATACTGGTCCAGGAGATTACAGCGTTCAAACATGTTATACTTGTGGTCACAAAAGATTTCAAGGAGGTTCAATATATGATTAAAAAAACATGTTTATTATTAGGTTTATTATTATTATTATTAACTTCATGTTCAACAATAGATAATGTTAGCAAAGAAATTTCATTTCAATCATCATCAACTAAGCTTGATTTTGATTTAAGTGATTATGTTAAAGTTAGCATCTATAAAGTAAATTTAGAAGAAGATAATACATTTTCAGAACCAACAAAATATATTGAATTATATCTTGATAAAGGAACATATTTTAAAGTAGATGATTCTAGAGATGATTATTTATTAGTTGGTGTTGATGAAATAGTTATGGGACTTCCTAGTGGAATAATTCCTTATGTTTATCAATATCCAATTTTGTCTTTAGATGTTAATGATAAATTTACCTCAAGATATATTTATGAAGATATAACTATTTATCTTTATTATTTATATAATGATTATAAAGGAGATGTAGAATGTTAAAGATTATATTTTTCTTAAGTTTATTCTTGTTATCTTCTTGTAGTGTTGATAATTCAAAAAGTTCATCAACTTCTATATTAAGTCGTAGCCAAGATACATCAACGACATATGATATTTTAGATGAAAAAAACAATCCAATATATATTACTTCATTAGATGATATTTATAACCAATTATATTTTATATATATTCCAAGTAAAGAATTTAGCTTTGCTGTATTTATGAGTGAACCAGGTGTGAATAATAAATCTATTAAAGAGATATTAAATATTTACAAAGACTATATTATTAATAAACATAATATAGATGAAGAAATAATATGTTTTAAAGCATATTTAGAATTAGATGACAAAGTCGATATTTTATCAGATGATTATAAAATGCCAACAGCAACATATCGTGGTAATTTTAATATTTATTTTGAACCAGTATTTAAATAATACACTATAACAAACACCTCTTAATAATGATATAATTTATTAAGAGGTGAAAAAATGAGTAAGAAAAATTTATCGTTAGTTATTGCTTCAACATTATTTATAGTTTTAGGTATTTTATTTGCTTGTTCAGTATTAGATGTTAAAATACTAAACTACATTATAGGATGTGGATTTATAGTACTAGGAGTGGTGTTATTATGCATTGCTTTAGTTGACGATTTGAAATTATTATCAACAAATGCAGTTTTAGGCGTATTATTTATGTCTCTTGGTGTGCTTCCATTGGTTAATAATAGTTTTACAATGTTATTGACTACATTTTTAATTATTTTATTAACGGCTTTTGGTTTATTAATTGCATTAGCTGGTAGTTTTTCAATTTATAAAAATAAAAAGAAGTTATTACTTGGAATATTATTAATTGTTATTGGTGTTACGTTATTTATTTTAGGAATGTTATTTTACTTTAATGTAATGGAACAAAAATATTTTTGGATTTTAGCTGGAGTTGCTATTTCATTAGTTGGAATTTATTTATTAACAACAACAATTATTAAACTTTCAAAGAAAAATAATTAAGTTTTGCAGTTTTTTTGATATATTAATATATGGTTGATTTAAATTTAAATAAAAATAATACGTTAATTATTAAAGTTGATACTATAGGTTTTTATCTTGTATCAACTAACCATCATATATTTGATAACAAAGAATTTTTTGAATATAAATTTAATTTTAAAGATGAAAAAGTTGAATTATATATAGGTAAAATTAAAACGAACAACAAAGTTGTAGAAGATTTTAATTTTTTTGATAATAATAGACTAGTTTTTAATGGTTTAATATCTTTAGAAAATATAAAGAAAATAATTTTTGATAATATAACAAATTATGAAAACGATTATATATTTATCCATAATTTAAAAGAATTTTTTGACTTTATTGCTTCGGTTAATATAAATAAAAAAAATATATATTATAGAGGCGTATCTTATTTTGGTTATGAATGTTTACCTTCAATTTTTCATAATGCTAATTTAGAAAAAAATGAAGATAAATTATATCGAGAATATGTATCAAGATTTCCAAATGTATTTAAAGATAAAGATAAATTAGATGTTCTTGCAACAATGCAACATTATGGACTTCCAACCAGATTATTAGATGTAACTGAAAATCCATTAGTTGCTTTATATATGTGTTGTAATACGGTTTTTAATGATCCTTTAACAAATAAATATGCCGGAGAAATAATCATTTTTACTCCAGAAGATAAATTTGTTAAATATTATGATAGTGAATCAGTTTTAATTTTATCTTGTATGCCATTATTAACATATAACAGTAAACAAACAATATTAAATTTAATTAATACTATTGATAATTTTTCACCATTATATTTAAAAGAAAATTATCCTGATGTTTGGTTAGAATTTTATAGATTATTAAAAAAAGCGGATCCTAATTTTGACCAACACAGTGATTTAAATGTTTTAAAAAATGCATATTTTGTAAAATCTAGTTCAATTAATGATCGAATTGTTGCTCAATCTGGAGCGTTTGTAATTTGTGGATTAGATAAAAATATCATTGAAGATAAATTTAGAAATAAACAAAAAAGAATATTTATTTTAAATAAAAAACAAATATTAGAAGAACTAGCAAAAATTAATATTTCTGATGAAACAATGCTTAGAGATTTAGATCATGTTGCTAGTTATTTAAAAAAGATATATTCAAAAAATGAATAACAATATTTTTTCGTATAAAGTATTAGATAAAACTATATTAATTAATTCGATTAATGGTAATTTTTCTTGTGATATAAATAATTTAGAACTTAATTCAAACTTTAAAGTATTTGAAGATATTAGATTTTTAAATTTGGGAGACACAATTACGTTTTGTCTTGAAATTACAAATAAATGTAACATGAATTGCAATTATTGTTTTAGAGACAAAGATAAACAGGCATCATTAAATAAAAAAGCTTGTAAAGATATTCTTGATCTTTTGTTTAAATTATTTAGCGATAAAAAGAAATATTTTATCGATTTAAGTGGAGATGGCGAGCCATTATTAAATAAAGATATAATTGATTATATTTATAATTATTGTAGAAGTAAGTCAAACGAATTATATAAGGAAATTATAATAAATTTTGTTTGTAATGGCACCTTGTTATCAGAAGATAATGTAAAATTTTTACAAAAAAGAGAAATTATTTTTGGTGTAAGCATTGATGGTTTGGAAAATATTCATAATAAAAACAGAACTTTTTTAAGTAAAAAGAAAAATAATTACAGATTAATTATTAATAATATTAAAAAGATTAAATATAAAGAATTTCTTGGATGCTCAATTGTATTAACTAATGAAGTATTTTCAATTGTTAAAAGTATTAAAATTCTTTCAAAATATTTTAAGACTATTTCTTTCAAATTTGTGAGAAGCAAGAAAATTTTTACAGAGGAGTTTCCAATTATGGATTGGATTTACGAATATAAAAAATTAACATTGTTTTTAATTAATAATATTAAAAAAAATAATTACAAAATACTTTATTCTATTTTAAATGGTGACGATTTATTCGGAAAATTTATAGAAAGGTGTTTTTTGAATGTTAAAGCTATTTCTAGATGCGACCAAGGGATAAAAAGATTATTTGTAGATTTAAATGGGAATATTTTTGGTTGTCCAGCATTGAGCGAATTTGGGGAAAATGCAATTATTGATATTAACAATTATAATTTTATAGATTATTTTAAAGATAATTTAAAAAGAGAAAACAATTGTGAAGAATGTAATTTTAGATTTATATGTGGTGGTTTTTGTAGTGTAGAGAAGTTTTATTATATAGGAATTAATAAAATTAAATGTTCTTTAATACAGGAATTAATTAAATTAGCGATGTATTTTAAAGAAACATTAGAAACAGAAAATTATGATGCATATATTAAAATCTATGATTTTTTAATAGAAAAAAGGAAAAGATTGGGTGTGAACACAAAACTTTATGAATATTTAAGAAATGCTAGGGACAGAAATTTAAGTTTTTTAGAATTGAAAAAAGAATTCTATGACAAAAAGGATAAAACATATCATATTAAATAAAATATGGTTTATTAATTGAATAATATATTTAATTAAAAATCTTGTCTAATAATATTAAAATGATTATTAACATTAAAAATTAATAAAAATAAAAGTTTGATGTATAAATAGTTCGTATGATATAATAAAGTATGAAAACTAAATTAAAAAGTATTTATATTATATCTCTAATAATTTTATCAATAGGACAAAAACCGTCCGGATTTAATAAATTTAAAATAGAATATAAAAAGCTAGAAAGTGAAAAAAAAGAAAATATAAAAGATCTTCTTTTAGAAGATATTTGTAAAATTAATCCGAATATTTACTATAGTGTTAAGAATATAAAGTTGGTTAAAGGATTTGATGATCATGATATTTTAGTAGCGGATTTTTTACCTTTTGGTTATTCTATTTTTGATATAAATTCAGGAATTATTTTAGAAGTAAATCCTTATAGCAATTCAGTGATAGATAATTTAGACTATGAAAATTACTATTATTACCCATGGAAAGGCTTTTATTATAAAAAAAACAATGTTTTATATGATGCTGTTTCAAATCAAGTTGTAAATAAAGAAACAACTGATTTTTTAGTAGAAAAAAGTAAAAATATAAGAAAAAGTTTTAATAGCAACAAAAACGAAAAGAATTTATTTTTTTTGAATTCTTCGAAAGACTTTTATAATCAAAAAAATATATTAAAATTGAACAATAGTTTTTATAAGCAAAATGAAAATGAGATTAATTTTATTTACGGAGAAAGAGAAATTAAATATTCGTGGTACTTTAAGCTTTGTGATAACGATAATTTTCCAAGTAATACTGGAAGTGAACAAGGAATCTGTGGTTATGTTGGAGCTTCAATGATTTTGGCTTTTAGTGAAATTTTTAAGGTAAAAGGGTTTTTTTCGGAAGAAGAATCAGAAAAATATTTGACAAAAGCCGTAACTATTCCATCATATGCTAAAGATTATAATGGCGATACATATATGTATTTTAAGGATATACCTAAATTTGATGATTCTTTTCCATATGATATATGGGGCGATGACATAGGTTCTTCTGAACCAATTGGCATTGAAAGAAAGATACGTGAATTTTTAAGACCGAAATTTAAGGAAGGTGAATTTACTTATACCGTTTTTTCAACATATTGGTTAATCGGAGATGTAAAAACTGCAATTCATAAGGATTGTCCGGCAATTTATTTTGGACACATGACAAAGGATGATTTCGTTAATAGACCAATAGGAGTTGATGAAATGAATCACGCATTAGTAATTTATGGTATATTTAACGAAAAGGAAGATCGTTATATTTGCCATACTGGATGGGACAACACTGAATCTAATCAAAACAATTCACAAGTAATTTTAAGTGGTTTAGGTTTTTTAACTGGTGGATTTGTATATGTGGAACCATTAGTTAAGCACAAACATGCTGGATATTTTATAAACGAAATCAATGGAACAGTATATTGCGGATGCGGAGAGGTATTGGAATGTTAAAAAAAATTCATGCAGTTGCATTTTTGTTTCTTTTTTCTTTGAATACTATAACTTCGTGTGCTTCCCCAATTGTTTTTTCAAGTTTAATCGGTGATAATATTTCAGATTTAAAAGGGCAATACAAACTAGAACAGGTTAACAATAACAAAAGTAATGAAACCTATGATTTAGAATATATTAATATAGATTTTTTAAATTACTCTAATTTGGAAGATATTGATGATAGTGAATTTGAAGAAGGCAATGTTTATATATCAAACAGCAAAACAGTAGCAAAAATCAATTTTCCTAATTCAAAATTAAGTTATATGGAACCAGTAATTGGGATGTTGCCTCTTCGAAGCGATGGTAATATTAATTACTACCAAAGTTATGATCTAAATATTGAAAAATTCAATATTAATATTGGATTTTTCAATATTTATTTCTTCTATTTATATGATAATCCAGATGAATTGTATTATATAAATATTGAAATAGATGAGACATCTTTCATATTTTTTAAGGAAGTATAAATATGTTTATAGATGATGCAAAAAAAGTAAATATCGCTATTAAAATTTTATTTTTAATTTTAATAATACTTAATTGTTATTTTATTTATGTTGAAAATAATTTTATTTTTAATCAATTAAATACATATACAAAAGAACTTAATTCAATATTTTTATCATACTGTGGATTAAATTATGTTTTCTTTTCGTTTAATTTATTATTTGGGGTATATTTAATTATTTCTATTTTTATAGAGAAATTAAATAAGTTTATTTATACAATTTTTAAGTGGTTCATTATCTTTTATCAAATTAGTATATTAGCTATTTGTTCAATTATGACTTATTATTTGAGTTTTAATCAAATAATTTTTGGTTTTTGTGTTTCTAGTATTTCATTAATTTCAATATTTTTAATAAATGAAGTAATTAAATGGTTTATAAAAAGAAAAAAGGTTAGTTTATTATTGACAATAATTAATAGTGTTTTATTACTAACTTCATCAATATGCTTTTTAATAATTTTTCATACTAATTTTAGCATTGTAATTTTTTCATTTTACTTTGTTACGTTCTTAATTGTTGAAACTTTTAAATTATTAGAAATTTATGATATTTATTTAATAAATTATTTTATGGAATAATTAAAATTTAATTTCGTGTAATTTATATATTTTAATTGCATTTTTAAACATTAGTTTATCATAATCTTCTTTTGATAAATTAATGGAATTTTTAAAATATTCTTTATACATTTTATTATTTAATGTGTTTAATCCATCAATTGGATTATCGCTTCCAAACATAATTTTATCAATTAAGTTTAATTTTGATAATTCATTAACAACATTTATATTAACCCATGCAGTATCAGCATAAATATTTTTAGTTGTTTTTAAAACTTCAATTGCGTCTTTATTATTAGATAATAATTCCATATGAGCAGCAACAAAATTAATATCTTTATTATTATCAGCAACTATTTTTAAATCAGATATTTTTGAATATTCATCATTTGCAGTATGAACTAATATTGGAAGATTGTATTTTCTTGCAAGATTTAAATACGGTTTAATTTTTTCATCAGTCATTTTAATTCTTGATAAAAATGGATGTATTTTTAATCCTTTAATATAATTAATGTTTTGCTTAATAAAATTATCAATTTTATTAAACTCATCAACACTTGTTGTTGATGGTTTAATCCATAATAATAAAAATAAATTAGTATGTCTTTTTTTAAATTTTAAAGCAGTGTTAAATAAGTCTAATATTTCCTTTTTAGGTGTTTTTTTATCATTTCGATCTTGGCCAATAAATTCAGTTGCATCTAGAGAAAATATTGAATAATCAATATGATATTTTTTCATTGATTTTAATAAGTAGTGTTTTGTTAATAATATACTTGGATAATAAGAAATATGGCTATGAGCATCAATAATCATAATAATATTTATAATCCTTTCTTTTTAATTTGCTCGTTATATGTATTTAGTTGTTGTTCTAAATTTAATTGTTTAAATTGATTCATATATAGTTCATAATAATAACCTTTTTTCTTCATTAAACTAATATGATTTCCATCTTCAACAACTCTTCCATCACGCATTACAAGAATTCTATCGCATTCGACAATTGTTGATAATCTATGAGCAATAATTAAAGAAGTTCTGCCTTTTAGTATTTTATTCATTGCATCTTGAATTTGTTTTTCAGTTTCAGTATCAATTGAAGAAGTAGCCTCATCTAAAATCATAATTGATGGATTTCTAATTATAGCTCTTGCAAATGAAATTAATTGTTTTTGTCCTAAAGAAAGTTGATTTCCAGAATCATTTAAAACAGTATCATACCCATCTTTAAATGACATAATAAAATCATGGATTCCAACAACTTTACAAGCATTAATAACTTCTTCATCACTAGCATCTAATTTTCCATATTTAACATTATTTTTGAAGCTTGTTTGAAAAACAAATGGAGTTTGTTGAACATAGCCAATATTACTTCTAAGCCAACCTTGCGATCTATTTTTATAATCAATTCCATCAATTAATATTCTTCCTTTAGTTGGTTCATAAAATCTACAAAGTAAATTAACAGTAGTTGATTTTCCAGATCCGGTTTCTCCAACAATTGCAAGGGATGTGCCTTGTTTAATATGAAGTGATAAGTCATGCAAAACCTCAATATTTTCATTATATGAAAAAGAAACATGGTCATAAATTATATCACCAATTATAGGTTCAAAATTTTCTGTTTTATTGTTAAATATTGTTCCATATTTTTCAATTACTTCATTAGTATCAGTTATTGTTGGTTTTGTTTCAATTAAAGATATAATTTTTTCTATATTTGCTTGGGTTGCCACAAAATCTGCAAATAATTCAGAAAATTGAGATAGTGGATTATAAATTGATCCAACAAAGCCAATAAATAAGACAAGAGTTGCAATGCTTATTACATCTTGATAAATATAAGCACCAACTAAAATTATAATAGCAGTGGTAATTGCAGATAAGATTGAAAAAATTGGAGTAAAGAAAGCATTTGGAATAAATGCTTTTAATCTTTTTTGTCTTACCTCTTCGGTAATTTCTTCTTCCTCATTATATACTCGATCTTCAATAGCTAGTGTTTTAATAGTTTGAACTCCTGATATACATTCAGCAAGCCATCTTACAAAATTAGAGTAGGCATTTCTTGCAATTCTATGTCGCTCTAGAATAATTTTATTAAAGTATGCAACTACTACAAAAATAATTGGAGCCATTGAAAGAATAATAATGGATAATAACCAATTAACGGTAAACATTGTAATTAAAGTAAAAATCAATTCAGCTGTTATCCATAAAATTCTAATAATTCCCCAAGATAAAACGTCACCAATTGTAGCTGTATCATTTTGCATTCTTGCAATTAACCAACCAGATGGAGTTTTATCAAAATATGAAAATGATAATTGTTGAACAACTCTAAATGAATCTCTTCTTAAAGATACCATGATGTCCATTTCTAAATAATTAGTTATAAAGAATGTGAAAAATATAGCAATTGATCGTAGTAAAATCGCAACAAACAAAATTATTATATATCCATAAAAATTAATTAATGGGAAGTTTATTCCAAATATTGTAATTTGAAATAATAATTCATTTAATGGCACAAAATTTCCATTTAATTCTGTCAATGTATTAATTGCAGCAGCATTCATTAAAGGAATAAAAGATACATCATAAAATGATGTAATTAAAATTGTTAATAATAAAATAATTAAAAGAGGCCATCTTTTAAAGGTGTATTTTAATATTTTTATCCAAACTTTAAAATTTAATTTTGTTTTAGTCTTTGGATTTTCTTCTTTTGATATATCTAGTGCCATAATCTTTATTCCATCTTTGATTGAATATCATTAATTCGTTTAAATAAACCATCTTGATTTATAAGTTGTTGATAATTTCCAATTTCTGAAATTGTATTATTTTCAAGTACAATTATTACATCTGCATCTTTTGCCGTTGCAACTCGATGAGTAATAATAAAAGTAGTAGTATCTTTCATTCTAGCTTTTAATTGAGATCTAATTTTTATATCAGTTTCAGTATCAACAGCTGATAGTGAATCGTCAAAAATAAGAATTGGAGTTTTATTAACAAGTGATCTTGCAATTGCAACACGTTGTTTTTGTCCACCTGATAAAGAAACGCCTTTTTCTCCAACTTGTGTGTGATATCCTTTTTCTAAAGCTAAAATATTTTCATGAATTGCAGCGATTTTTGTTGCATTTATAACTTCTTCTTTTGATAATCTTTCATTTGTTATTTTAATATTTGATATAACACTTTTTGAAAATAAGAATGGTTCTTGTAAAACAAGCGAGATATTTTGTCTTAAATATTTTTTCGATATATCTTTAATATTTATTCCATCAATTAAAATCTCACCAGAAGTTAAATCATATAATCTAGTTAATAATAACACTAAAGTTGATTTACCAGAGCCAGTTTTTCCCATAATTGCAACTGTTTGCCCCTTTTTAACTTTAAATGAGATATTTGATAAAGTATTTTTTTTATCGTCGTCAAATTTAAATGAAACATTTCTAAATTCAATATTTCCAGTTATTTTTGGTTTTAATCCAGTTTCAATATCTTCAATTGGTTGATTTATAATTAAATGAATTCTATCAAGTGCTGCTAAAACTCGAGCAAAATTACTCAAGGTTGTTGCAACATCTCGAATTGGCCAAACAATCATTGAAACATAACTTGTTGAAACAATTACGGTTGCATAAGTAATTTCGCCACTTACACATAAAATAATACTTACAATTGTTGCAATTGTAATTTGAGAAAATACCATAATATCGCTTGATGAGAAAAAGAAAGATGACATTTTTCTCCAAGAAATGTATTTATTTCTATAATCTTTTAAGTATTTTTCAAAATCATCAATTTCATATTTTTCATTATTAAATGCTTTTACAATTCTTACACTTGCTAAATTTTCTTCAATTTTAGCTGTCATTAAACCTTCTGAATCATCAGTTAATCGATATCTTTTTCTTACAATTTTTATTAAGAAGAAAGAATAGATAAATAATATTGGTAGTACACAAATACTCATTAATGCAACTTTATAAGAAATAGTTGCTAAAATTGTAAATGCAAATATTAATGTGAATAGTGTATAAAATATTGTGTGCATATCACCAATTAAAAAACGTCTCAAAGTTTCTTCATCTCTGGTACAAGTTTGAATAATATCGCCGTTTTTCAATGATTTTATGTAGTTATATGGTAATCTTTCAACGTGATTAAATAGCATTAATTGTGTCTTTTTTGAAATTGAAGTCATAATAAATGATCTCAAATACATTCTTGAAATATTAAATAATGCCATAGCTAATGCAATTCCAACGATTATGATTGAAAATATCCATAAATTATTTTTTAAAAAATCAAATCCCCCAAATAAATTTGTAAAAAATATACTTAATGGATCTTTAACAACTAAAAAATATTCACTAGCAGTTGGTTGTTGTAATATGTCTAGCAATATTTTTGTCATAAATGTTGACATTGTTGAAAAAAATACTGAACCTAATAATAAAATAAGATAAAAAGCATATTTTAAATAATTACCTTTTAATATTGTATTTATTGTGGATAAGTAAATGTGCTTTTCTTTCTTCATATGTTTAATATTTTAATTTAAAATATTAATTTTTCAATGTGGGGATAATTTATTTTTATTATTAAGTATTTTAAAATGTTAAAATATTTAACATGAATAAAGAAAAAAAGAATTTAGATCAAATTCAAAATAAAAAAAGTGGTAAAGGTAATTCTTCAAAAATTACTTTAAAGTCTTTTGAAAAACAAAATGCTAACCTTAAAGAAGAGGATATAAATTTAAAAAATGATTCAATTCTTGATCAAAATGAAATAATAAATGAAGAAACTGAGATAAATAAAAAAGAAGAAAATAAAATTGAACAACCTCAAAAAAAGAAAAAGAGTTTTAAATTAGGAAAATATGCAATTTATGTTGGAATTATTTTGGCTCTTACAATTGTTGCCTTATATTTTTCTTTAGCTAATAATTTTGATGATGTTATTAACTCATTTATCAACTTAAAATATGATTACTTTGTTTATGGAGTGTTATGTTTTGTTGGAATTTTTATAATAAATTCATTGATTTTGTATTTATTTGCAAGACGTTACAAGAAAAGATATTATTTCAATCAAGGCATGGCAAATGATGCCATTGGATTTTTTTATAATTCAATTACTCCAGCTCAAACTGGTGGTCAAATTATGCAAGCTTATACATATAAAAAACAAGGAATTCCAATTTCAAATGCAATTTCTTGTTTGGTTATGAATTTTATTGTTTATCAAGCGGTTTTAATTTTATTTGCAACTTTTTCAATTATTTATACAAGTGTTGATCCTGATTTACAATTTATTTACACAGCCCCAGCTTTTAGTATTGGAATTGGAGAAAATTCGATTTCATTTCCACTGGTAATTTTAATTGTTTTAGGATTTATTGTTGAATTTTTCTCAGTTGGGATTGTTGTTATAATGGCCTATTGGAAAGGATTTCATAATTTAATTTTAAATAAAGGCGTTAATTTTTTACATCGTATTCATATTATAAAAGATCCAGAACGTTCAAGAAGAAAATTATCAGTTCAAGTTGATTCATTTAAAATTGAATTAAAAAATTTATTCGCAAATCCTAGATTTTTAATTCTTATAATTATATTAAATTTTGCAAGTTTAGCTTTAAGATATGTTATGCCTTATTTTTTAAATATTGCTGTTATTGGTGATGTTGTGGCAGAAAATGTCAGTTATAATTATGATATATTTGATACAATTACTTTAACTAGTATTCATAAATTAATTACAGAATTAATCCCAATTCCAGGTGGAGCTGGAATTAGTGAATATTTTTATTATCAATTTTTTATTAGTGGTTATCAAGTAACGGGCAATGGCGATATGGTTCCAGGAATGTTATCAACTGCTCAAATTTTATGGAGAACAATTACTTTCCATATTCCTCTTTTAATTTCAGGGATTATTAGTGCCTTTTATAGAGGTAGTCCTAGTAAAGATGAAGTTGAAAATGTTGAAAATAATTCTGTCACATATCTTACGCTTCAAATTCAAACAATTGATGAAAGAAAATTAACTTATAACACGTTATATCAAACTAGATTAATTACAAAAGTTAAGAAAAAAGTATCTAGTTTTAGTAAAAATAAATCAAATAAAAATAAAAATTCTTCATCAAATAAAACTAAAATTAATGATAATATTGATAATAAAGAATCAAATGATTTAAGTAATAATAATGAAAAGGAGAATAAGTGATGTGAATATTGCAATATTTTCCGATACTTTTCCACCTGAAATTAATGGTGTTTCAACCAGTGTTTCAATGTTATATAGAGTTTTAAAAGAACATGGTCATAATGTTTTTGTAATTACAACAAATCCTTATACTAAACATTTAATGCAAGAAGGGGATATTTTTAGAGTCCCAGGAATTAAGTTAAAAAAATTTTATGGCTATATTTTTGCAAGAGCATATTCTAGAAAAGTTGTTAAATTTTTAAAAGATCAAAAGATTGATTTAGTTCATATCAATCATGACTTTTCAATTGGTCAATTTGGCTGGATTGTTCAAAAACAATTAAAATGTGCAAGTGTTTATACATATCATACAATGTATGAAGATTATACATATTATGCCACAAGAGGTAAAATTGATCGTTTTGCAAAATGGTTTGTAAGAGATTATTTTAGAAATATTTCAAATAGATGTGATGAATTAATTGTTCCAAGTTATAAGTGTAAAGATTATGCCAGAAGAATTGGCATAAATAAATATATTAATGTAATTCCAACAGGGATTGATTTAGATATGTTTTTAAATTTTAAATTAGATATTAATAAGAAAAACGAATATCTTAAATCAATAAATGTTCCGACTGATTCAAAAATTGTTTTATATCTTGGAAGATTAGCAGAAGAAAAAAATATTGAGGTTTTGCTAGATCATTTTAAGGATTTTTTAAATTATTCTAAAAGAGATGATGTTTATTTTATATTAGTTGGAGATGGTCCATTAAGAAAAAAATATGAAAAACATGCCTCTGATCTTGGAATTAGTAATAAGGTAAGATTTGTTGGAAAAGTTTTATATGAAGACAGCCCATTTTATTATTCTTTAGGTGATGTTTTTGTATCAGCTAGTGTTAGTGAAACCCAAGGTCTTACATTTTTAGAAGCGACGGCTAGTAAAAAAATATTATTAGTTAAATCAGATATTAATTTATTTGAACTTATTCAAAATGGCTATAATGGGTACTTTTATGAAAATAGTGAAGAATTTTGTGAAAAATTAGGGAAAATTTTAAATTTTACTACGACTTACTATAGTGAGGTGGTATTTAATGCTTTAGAGTCATTAAATAAATGGGGATTAGAAACGTTCTATAGGAAAGTCGAGGTGGTTTATAATAAAGCAATTAAAAAAGTCTGGTGATCTAATTAAAGCAAAAAGCTATTTAAAAAAATTATTGGCAAGAGGAAGTGTTCATTCTGATTATGCTTTCTTTAAACTTAATGAAAGATTTGATTATAATACTAGTCAAATTGTAATAAAGTCATTTAAAAATAAAAATTATTTTAATGATGATTTATATTTATCAAAATTATTATCTCTTTGTCAAAAAAGACATTATGGAATTTATCGATTTAATAAAATGTTAAAAGATAAACATATTAAGGAGGGATATGATTTATATACTTATAGCATGGAAAAAGAAGTAATTGATGATATTATTCCAATTCTTTTTACAAAGTATAAAAAATATGAATATGATAAGAAATATTCAAAAATTTATAATAAATTAATATATAATGGGTTTACAAAAGTAAATATTTTAAAAGTTTTATGATATTATTTTATTGATAATAAAAGCGAGGTTATTATGATTAAAGATTTTGTTGATGGTGATATTTTAGAAAGAAATGAATTTTTAGTAATTAGTTGTACACTTCAAACAACTGTAAGTGGTAGTAAATATTTATCAGTTATTTTACAAGACAAAACTGGTAAGATTGAAGCTAAAAAATGGACAGTTGAAAACCAAGATTTAGACACATTAAAAGAAGGAAATATTGTATCAATAAACGGTGAAATTAATAAATATAAAGGCGTTTTACAAGCAAAAATACAAGATTGTTTTTTAGTTTTACCTCAAAACGCTAATTTAGAAGATTTTATTCCTCAATCTAATTATTCAAAATTAGAATTAGAAAAAGAATTTAATAGATTATTAGAAACGATTAAAGATATGGATTATTATTTAATAGTTTCCAAAATTTATGAAGATTATCATGACAAACTTTTCTTTTTCCCAGCCGCCGTTAGAAATCATCACAATTACGAAAGAGGATTAATGACACATACAATTTCAATGGCTCAAATTTCTGAATTTTTATGTGATCATTATAAAAATCTAAATCATGATTTGTTATTAGCGGGCGCTTTATTACATGATTTAGGTAAAATTATTGAATTTAATGGTCCAATATTGACAAAATATACTGATGAAGGAAAACTTTTAGGACATATTTCAATTGGATTTTCTATTGTTAGACAATATGCAGAAAAATTAAATATAAATAAAGATAAAGCTACTTTATTAGAACACATGATTTTGTCTCATCATGGCAAGTTAGAATTTGGATCTCCAATCTTACCAATGACAAAAGAAGCATTATTATTATCAATGATTGATGATATGGATGCTAAAATGGAATTGTGTACAGAAGTATTAAAAACCGTTGAAAAAGGCGAATATTCCAGTAGAATTTTCGCCCTTGATGATCGAATTTTATTTAATCCAAAAGATGATAAAGATTAATCTTTATTGTGATCTAAATTTTCTTTAATTTGATTTGCAATTGCTGGTAAATTAAGTGATTTTAATTCATCATTCTTTTTGAATTCTAATCTAAATCCATCGCTTGCAATATATCGTGGAATAACATGGACATGAAAGTGCATAACACTTTGTCCTGCAGCCTCATAACAATTAGTTAAGATATTGACACCTTTGGCTTTAAAATCTTTTATAAAGATTTGGCCAATTCTTTGAGCAACAATCATAACTCTTGAAACAATATCGTGAGGTGTAGAAAGAAAGTTATCATAATGTTTTTTTGGAATAACTAATGTGTGACCTTTTGTTACTTGTGATGTGTCTAAAAATGCCATTACATAATCATCTTCATAAACAATAGAAGATGGAATGATGTGGTTTGCAATTTTACAAAAAATACAATTATCCATAAATCCTCCTAATTTCAAAAATAAAAGGCAGTTTTCACTGCCTATATTTTAACACAATTTTATATTGTTGTATTAATTGTCCTCAAATAAATCTGGATATGTTGTTTTGAAATAACTTAAGATTGAATCGTCGTTATAAACCAAATCAGCATTTTCTAAGAAATATTCAAGAGCGTTCGTTTGATTTGTTGTATTATTAGCTAAAATATTACAAATTTCATATGCAACATTTTCAGCTTTTAATCCACCATCGTTTTCAAGGTTTGTGTAGCTACCTTCAATATCAGCTGTAGAAAGTCTTGTTGTAGAAGCAGCTTCTTTAACTTGGACTATATAATAAGTACCGCTATTATAATATAAGAAAGGATAAGCTTCGCCTTGTGGTAATGTTTTTGGTAATAAATAGAAGAAATCTTCATCACCAATTGTTGTTTTATAAACATAATTGTTACCATTTTCTTCAATTAAACCATTAGCAACTTGTATGTTCCATAATCTGTCACCATAATCGGCAATACCAGATAATGAAGAGAATGATTCGTTTTTAATTCCCCAACCATCAGTTGTGTAATCTGATTTTTCAATTTCTTGAATCTTGTCTTCAAAGCCGTTGTAATATGAATGCATATTACTTCCAGAGAAATCAGATTCAATAGAAGAATCAGTTAATGCAATATTATCTTTAATCTTATTAAAATCTAAAGCTAAATCTGCATAATCAGTTCCTTGATAAAAAGCAATAACCATTTCTTCAGGATTTTCTTTTGAAGGAACGGCATATTTTTCAATAAATGAATCTCTTTCATCTTCATTTAATCCTTGGAAGTTAACATATTCTGAACCTTTTAATTCATCAATAGCTAATTCTTGATATGTTAAACCAGATGCTTCAAGTAAAGCTTTTTCTTCTTCGCCTAAATTGTAGCCCTTCCATGCATTAGCTAAGATTGATAAATCAGCTTTTGAAGGATCAGATGCATTTAAGATATTATTATCAATAAATGTTGTACATAATTTTCTTGCAGCACCAGGATAATTTGTATTATCAGCAATTGCTACATATTCAATTTGTCTTGCGTATCTTGTACCTAATGTTTGATATTCATTATTATAAAGATAATCTTCAGTTAAAATATGTTGTTTAACATCAGATAAAATTTCTTTTTCAATGTATTCTTTGTAATATCCATAATCATTTTGATTTGGTAATTTATTTGTATTTTGAATATGGATAATGTTTTGATCAGACCATGTTAATGTTTCTGGATCAAATAATTTTGTATCAGGTAATAATAAGATAGGTTCATAGAATGAATTTTTACTTGTGAACTCATCCCAAGTAGTGCCACTAGATGTTGGATCTAAAGAATATAAGCTTTGATAAACATTTAAAGCAAATAATCTTTCATCAAATAATCCTTCGCTATTTTGATAATTTGTACTTGAAATATTTTCCCATAATGTATCGGAAATTTCTTGTTGCATTCTATTATAAACTCTTTTAACTCTTGCAATTTCAAGAGTAGAAGCGTTTTGACCATCAGTTCTATTTTTATCTTGATAAACAGAATATTTATTTACGATTTCATTAAATGAATTAGAACTAACCGCTTTTTCAATTTCTTGATATGTACCAAATGTATAATCAAAGATTTTATTAAATACGATATCGACTACAATTGAATTTGCATCAGCAGAATCATGTAAAGCATCATAAATAATCTTTTCCATGTTGTTTTTATCATCTTCGCCGATGTTAGAAACAAGTTTATTATTATCATAACCATCTGGTGTAGCGATAATTTCGCCACAAGATGTTAATAAAAGTGCACAAGAAGCAATGAGTAATAATTTTTTATGCTTGAACATAATAACATTCTCCTCCTTTTCCAAATAATTCGCCATCACCGTCTAAGTTAGAAGCGTTTCTAAAGTTGACATAGCAAGTCATTGGAACTAATCTTCTTCTTTCATTAATTTGTCTATTTAACATGTTGTAATAAGTATTCCATGTATCATAGTATTCAATTTCATCATTAATCTTATTACCAACTTCGTTAGCAATAATGTATTGATCAATTTTATTTGCGACTGTTTCATTTACAATCTTTGCACCGGATCTTATGAACCAGTATTGATTGATTTTTCTACTGATTGATGGATCAGCTTGTTTAATATCATCTTCAAGTGTATTAATTCTTTGTTGATAGACAGATCTATCATCAACAAAAGCGTTAACATAAACAACTTTTCCATTAATTAAACCATTTGCATCTGGCATTTCAGTTGAATAGTACTCTTCAAGAGTTGTATCGTTGATACCTTTTGGATCAAGAGCGCTTCTTTGAACAACAATGAAGTGAATTCCTTCATAACCTGATGAACTTTCTTCAGTTGAACTTGAACTTGATGTTCCTGCTCTTGTAACCATGACTGGAATTCCTTGTTCATCACAAAGAACAATTTTTTCACCAATACTTTGACCAAAATTAATTCTCTTGAATGAAGTTTTTTGGTTATTGATATAGAAAACACCTTCAGTTTCGGTTAATCCATCTAAATTACCACCATCAACTTTTTCTGGAGTGATAAATGAGATTTCATGTCTATTGAAATATTGATTGAAAATAATATTTCTTGGATAATATGCGGTATTTCCACCATTAACTAATTCACCAGAATCATCTTTTTCATCTTCAGCATATTGATTTAAAATTTGAGCTGCTTCATATGGAATAAATGAAATACCTTGATTTTCTTGTGATAAGAATTCTTTTTCTTCACTTAAATCTTCAGCAGTAGTTAATTCAAGTTTAGCTTTTTCTCCATCACTTATTGATGTGTTAAATAATGAATCATAAGTATAAATACCTAATTTAAATTCATTAACATAACTTGTGTTCTTGGACATAATTCCTAAGTCACCATAAGTAGATGCTGAACCAGTATCTTGAGAATAAGTTTTAGCTAAAGTTCCAAAATTATCACCTTCACCTAAGAAAGTTAAGTCTCTAATTAAGGAATAAATTGTTTTTGCTTGAGTTGCAGTTAATGTTCCTCTTGCATATTCACTAGAACTTCCTTCAACATTTAAAAGAATATGTTTAACGTGGTATGGAAGTGTATCGTTTAAGTATGATTCAACTTCAATTGTTTCGTTTCCAACAGAAATACTTCCGCCAGTTAATAAATTATCCATATGATCATCATAGAATTTGTCTTGCAAATAATCTTTGAATAATTGATTTTCGTATTTAGTTTGTAATCCCTCTAAATCTTCAACACCTTCAGATGATAAAAGTGTATCTAATTCATCTTCGTAATTTGTACCGTTAGTTCTTGCGTTATCTTCAGCTTCTTGTTTTGTATCTTCGACTTGAACTTCGGCTCTATCAACTAATTCTTGGTATCTGCCATTGTTTTTAATTTCAGAATCATTTGTCATAATATAACGAGCTACGACATCGTTAATGGCATTATAATAAGCTTCAATACCAACTTGGGAAGTTTGATAGTTTTCTAATAATTCATTAGCAGTAACATGTTCACCATTTCCAAAAGTTAAAATATTACCTTTATCTTCAACGGCAGTTACTCCACATGAAGATAATGTAATACTTAATAAGGCGATAGATGTAACTGTTAATAGTTTGGTTTTACTGCCCATTAAGTTTTCCTCCAATAAATAATCTTTACTATTTTACTCTTTTAAAATAATTTTTACAAATATAAATATTATATATTTATATCCAGTGTTTTATAAAAATTATCGTTAAAGT
Organism: uncultured Bacilli bacterium; assembly: GCA_944349595.1. Taxonomy (GTDB): domain Bacteria; phylum Bacillota_I; class Bacilli_A; order RFN20; family CAG-826; genus Alectryobacillus. The sequence goes on from CALVNF010000001.1 coordinate 189,428, forward strand.
TAACAATTAGAGAATAATAATATAAAATATTCAAGATTAGAGGTTGGTATGCAAAAATTAGTTATTAAAGATTTATATGTTGAAACCATTGATAAAAAGCCAATTTTAAAAGGTGTTAACTTAGTAATTAATGATGGAGATATGGTTGCTTTGCTTGGTCCAAATGGTCATGGGAAGTCTACTTTAATTAATACAATAATGGGAAATCCAAATTATGTTATTACTAAAGGTGAAATATATTTTAATGGTGAAGATTTATTAAAAATGAGTGTTGATGAACGAGCAAGAAAAGGAATTTTTCTTTGTTTTCAAAACCCTTGTGAGATACCAGGTGTTATAAATGCTGAATTTTTAAAATCTGCAATTAATGAAAGAAGTGGCGAAAAATTATCATTTTATAAGTTTTATAAATTGTTAAATCAAGCTTGTGAAGATTTAAAAATTCCACTTGAAATGGTTAATAGATCATTAAATGAAAATTTTTCTGGCGGCGAAAAAAAGAGAAATGAAATTCTTCAAATGAAGGTTTTAAATCCAAGTTTTGTAATGCTTGATGAAGTTGATTCTGGATTAGACGTTGATGCAATTAATGTTGTTAGTAAACAAATCAATGAACAAAAAGAAAAAGGTAGTTCATTTTTAGTTATTTCTCACTATGCAAGATTATTTGATTTAATTAAACCAAATCGAGCTGTTGTAATGATAAATGGACGAATTGTTTTAGATGGTGATCCAAGTATTGTTAATCGTATTGATTCTGAAGGTTATGAATGGATTGAAAACGAACTTGGAATTTCAATTGAAAAAGAGGACAAAGAAAAGCCAATTGTTTTAGAAACATGTGCTGTGAAGGTTAATAATCAATGATTGAATTATTATTTAATAAAAAATATTCAAGAAGTGATGTAGATTTTGATGCAATTATAGATGAAGATGTTAATGTAATTGTTCCAGAAAATATTAGAGATTTTAGTATAAATTTAAGGAATATTTTTGGAAAGAAAAATCTATCTTTTACTATTGGCGAAAATTCTTTTGGAACATTTAATGTATTTTTCAAGTCAGAAGATTGTGAATTAAAAATCTCTCTTCAATCTTATAAAAATTCAAATGTAATTTTTAATGTTGTTGATTTTATTGATGCAAATAGAAAAATAATTGCACAACTTGATTTATTAGAAGAAAATGCAAAATGTGCATGGAATACATCATCGCTTGCTTCAAAAAACACTACCAAATCCTACACAATTTCATTTTTAAACTATGGAGAGAAAACTGTTTCTTTAATGAATAATTACGGAGTTTGTAAAGATAATTCTACTTTAATTTTTGATGGAGTTTCTCATATCGATAGACATGGTAAAAAATCAGAAGCAAAACAAAATGCAAAAATTATTATTTTTGATAAAAATTGTAAAGCTGTTGCTAATCCATCACTATTAATTGATTATAATGATATTGTTGCAAATCATAGTGCAGCAGTTGGTACTTTAAATCAAGATCATATCTATTATTTACTAAGCAGAGGTTTAGAGTTAAAAGAAGCAAGAAAATTAATTACCCTTGGTTATTTAAAACCAATTTTAAGAAATATTGATGAAGAAGATGCAAAAAATAATGAGGAATTGCTAGGAGATTTGATGTAATGTTTGATCCAAATAAACTTAGAAAAGACTTTCCTTTTTTTGAAAATGTTAAAAAAATGCAAGGAAATAATCTTGTTTATTTTGATAATGCAGCAACCACTCAAAAACCAAGACAAGTTCTCGATTCAATAATTCAATATTATTCAAAAGAAAATGCAAATTCTCACCGTGGTGATTATGATATTGCTCATTTAGTAGATGATAAAGTAGATAAAACAAGAGATTTAGTTTCAAAGTTTTTAAATTGTGATAAAAGAGAAGTTGTTTTTACTTCTGGAACGACAATGTCATTAAATCTTATTGCATATGGTTACGGACAAAAATTCTTAACAAAAGATGATGAAATTTTAATTAGTGAAGAAGAACATTCAAGTAATATTTTACCTTGGTATGAAGTCAGCAAAAAAACTGGTGCAAAAGTTAAATTTATTAGATTAGTTGATGGAAAAATTACTTTAGAAGAAATTAAAAAAGCAATTTCTTCTAAAACTAAATTAATATCTCTTGCGCAAGTTTCAAATGTTTTAGGCTATAAAATTCCGGCAAAAGAAATATGTAAATTTGCCCATGAAAAGGGCATTTTAGTTTCAATTGATGCGGCTCAATCAGCACCTCATATGAAAATTGATGTTAAAGATATGGATTGTGATTTTTTATCTTTCTCAGGTCATAAAATGTGTGGTCCAACCGGTATTGGAATTTTATATGGAAAATTTGAATTATTAAATAGAATGGACTCATTCTTAGTTGGAGGAGGAAATAATATTACCTATGATACAGGTTGTAATGTTAGTTATTTATATCCTCCAGAAAAATTTGAAGCTGGGACTCTTAATCTTGCTGGAATTTATGGATTATATGCTGCAATTAAATATTTAAATGACATAGGTCTAGACAATATTGAAAATTATGAAAAAGAACTAAAAGATTATGCTATAAAAAAACTTTCAAGTAATAAAAATATTATTATATATAATAAGGATAGTGAAACTGGTATTTTAACCTTTAATTATAATGGTGTATTTGCTCAAGATGAGGCTACGTATTTAAATTCAAAAGGAATTTGTGTAAGAAGCGGTCAACATTGTGCAAAATTATTAAATGATTATTTAAAAACACCAGCTACTATAAGAGCAAGTTTTTATTTCTATAATACAAAACAAGAAATTGATCAACTTGCAAAAGTTTTAGAAAATGGAGGTAATTTCTTAGATGCCTACTTCAATTAATGATAAATTAAAAAGAGAGATAATAATTGATCATTATTCTTCTCCAAGACATAAAAAAACACCAGAGAATATCAATGATTATCAAAAAATTCATATGGATTCTGTCAGCTGCATTGATAATATTTATGTCTATGTAAAATTAGATAATGATAAAATTGTAGATGCTTGTTTTGATGGAGTTGCTTGTGCAATTTCAACTGCTTCAACGGATATTTTATGTGATTTAATCATTAATAAAACAAAAGCTGAAGCAAATTATATTCTTACACAATATCTTAATATGATTTATGAAAAAGATTTTGATGATTCTGTTCTTGATGAAGCAATTGTTTTTTCAAATACATATAAACAAGCTGCTAGAATTAAGTGTGCAACAATCGGTTGTAATGGGATTGAGGAATTAATAAAATGAGCGATGATAAAATTGAATTTAGTGAATATAAATATGGGTTTTCTGATAAAGACACTTCTATTGTAAAAACTAAAGTTGGATTAAACGAAGACGTTATAAGAGAAATTTCTAAATTAAAACATGAACCAGAGTGGATGTTAGAATTTAGATTAAAATCTTATGAATGTTTTAAAAATTATAAAATGCCAAGTTTTGGTATTGATTTATCAGATTTAAATTTTGATTCTTATACATATTTTACAAGAAACGCTGAAAAAGAATCAAATTCTTGGGATGAAGTACCTGAAACAATTAAAAATACTTTTCAAAAACTTGGAATTCCTGAAGCAGAACAAAAATATTTAGCTGGTGTTTCAACTCAATATGAATCAGAAGTTGTTTACCATAATATGTTAAAAGAAGTTGAAGAAAAAGGAGTCATCTTTTTATCAACCGATCAGGCATTACAATTATTTCCAGATTTATTTAAAAAATATTTTAATACTGTTGTTCCTTATACAGATAACAAATTTGCAGCTTTAAATGGTGCTGTTTGGTCTGGTGGATCATTTATTTATGTTCCAAAAGGCGTTACTTTAGAAAAACCATTACAATCTTATTTTAGAATTAATAATGAAAAAATGGGACAATTTGAACGAACTCTAATTATTGTTGATGAAGGTGCCAGTGTCCATTATGTTGAAGGCTGTACTGCACCAATTCATTCAAAAGAATCACTTCATGCTGCAGTTGTAGAAATAATTGTTTTAAAAGATGCAAAATGTCGATATTCTACAATTCAAAATTGGTCAGATAATATCGTAAATTTAGTTACAAAAAGAGCTAAAGTTATGGAAAACGGCCAAATGGAATGGATTGATGGAAATATTGGTTCTTATATAAATATGAAATATCCTTGTTGTATTTTAAAAGGCGATAATTCAAAAGGTACTTGCATTTCAATTGCAGTTGCAACTGGTAAACAAAAACAAGACGCAGGAGCGAAAATGATCCATATTGGCAAAAATACAACTTCTAGAATTATTTCTAAATCTATTGTAAGAAGAGGTGGAATTGCAAATTATAGAGGCAAAGTATTCATTGGAAAAGATGCAATTAATTCAAAATCACATGTTGAATGTGATACTTTAATTTTGGATGAAATATCAAAAAGTGATACAATTCCAACAAATATTGTCGAAAATAATGAATCATATTTAGAACATGAAGCCACTGTTTCAAAAATTTCAGAAGATCAATTATTTTATTTAATGTCTCGAGGAATAAAAGAACAAGATGCAATTCAAATGATTATTATGGGATTTATTGAACCATTTGCAAAAGAATTGCCTATGGAATATGCCGTTGAATTAAATCAATTAATCAAACTTGATATGGAAGGAAGTGTTGGTTGATGAATTTAAACCAAAATGAATATGATGTAATTGTAGTTGGAGGAGGACATGCTGGATGTGAAGCAAGTCATATTTCAGCAAGGATGGGTAAAAAAACTCTTTTAATTACGCTTAATTTTTCAAAAGTTGCTAATATGCCTTGTAATCCTTCAATTGGCGGTAGCGCTAAAGGAATTGTAGTTAGAGAAATTGATGCACTTGGCGGATTAATGGGAAAAATTGCTGATATAGATTATCTTCAAATGAAGATGTTAAATACTGGAAAAGGTCCAGGAGTTCAATGTTTAAGAGCACAACAAGATAAATTAAATTATCCTAAAAATGTACTAAAATATTTAGGAACCGTTGAGAATTTAGATTTAATGGAAGGTTGTGTTAAAGAAATTTATCTTGAAAATAATAATGTTAGGGGCGTTGTTTTAGATAATGGAAAAATAATTAAAAGTAAGTCTGTAATTTTAACAACTGGTACATATATGCAATCCGATATTTTAGTTGGACATGAAAAAATTATTGCAGGACCAGATGGCGAAAAAGCTTCTTTAGGTTTGTCTCCATTTTTAGAAAAAGAAATGGGTATTAAATTATTTAGATTAAAAACTGGAACACCTCAAAGAATAAAAAGAAGTAGCGTCGATTTTTCAAAAACAGAAATTGAATTAGGAAGCAAAGGTAATTATGCTTTTTCTTTTGAAACTACAAAATTTATTCCTTTAGAAGAACAACTTCCTTGTTATTTAATTTATACAACACCAGAAACTCATAAAATTATAAGAGATAATTTAGATAAATCGGCAATGTATTCAGGTCTAGTTGAAGGGATTGGTCCAAGATATTGTCCAAGTATTGAAGATAAGATTGTCAGATTCAGTGACAAACCTCGTCATCAATTATTTTTAGAACCAGAATCAAGATATACAGATTCAATTTATTTACAAGGATTTTCTACTTCTATGCCTAGAGAAGTCCAAATCAAAATGGTTCATTCATTACCAGGATTAGAAAATGCTATTATTTTAAAATATGCATATGCAATTGAGTATGATGCAATTGATCCAACTCAATTTGATTTAACTTTAATGGTTAAAAAATATCCAGGTCTTTATTGCGCAGGACAAATTTGTGGAACAAGTGGTTATGAAGAAGCAGCTGGATTAGGTATTATGGCTGGAATTAATGCATGTTTAAGATTAGATAATAAAGAGCCATTTATTTTAAAAAGAGACGAAGCTTATATTGGTGTTATGATTGATGATATTGTGAATAAAGGCACAAATGAACCTTATAGATTATTGTCATCAAGAGCAGAATTTAGACTTTTATTAAGAAGCGATAATGCTGATCAAAGACTTAGAGATTATGCTTATAAGTTAAAAACAATAAGTGATAAAACTTATCAAAATTATAAGCATAAAATGGAAAATATTTCAAAAATAATTGAGATTTGCAATAAAATTCATCTAGGAGATATCAAATATCTCGATAATTATATGATGAATAAATTTGGCGAAACTTATAAAAGAGGTATTACTTTATCAAATTTAATTAAAAGACCTTCTGTTAAATTAAATGAAGTAATTAATTTCTTTGATGATTTAAAAAATTTATCTTTAAATGAAAATGAAATTGAAGAAGCAGAAATTTTGATTAAATATGAAGGTTACATTAAAAAACAAGAACAAGAAGCAGAAAAATTGAAAAAATTAGATAATATTGAAATACCTAGAGATATTGATTATTTAAATTTAGATGGTCTTGCACTTGAAGCCAGAAGTAAGTTAGATAAAATTAGACCAATTTCAATTGGGCAAGCTTCTAGAATTTCTGGAATAAATCCTTCTGATATTACAATTTTAAATTTATATATTCAAAAAAATAAAAAATATTGAGGTTTTGCATGGAGTTTTGTGATTTAAGAAATGAAATATCTAAAATCTACCCAGATTTTGATGACGAAAAATTAAATTCAATAATACAAAAGTTTCAGGTTTATGCTGATTTTTTAATTTCTGAAAATAAAAAGTACAATCTTACATCCATCACAGAAATTAAAGATATTATCAGCAAACATTTTTATGATTCTATTAGTGTTTTAAAAATTAAAAAATTTAGCAAAGAAAAAATTATGGACTTAGGAACAGGTGGCGGTTTTCCAGGAATACCTTTAAAAATTTTATGTGAAGATATTGATTTATATTTATGCGAACCAACTAAGAAAAAATGTTTATTTTTAGAAAAAGTTATTGAATTATTAAATTTAAAAAAAGTAACAATTTTAAATAAAAGGGCAGAAGAATTAGGAAAAAAATATGTTAATTATTTTGATTTTATTGTTACAAGAGCAGTTTCACAATTAAACATTTTACTCGAATTATCAATTCCATATTTAAAAATAAAAGGGCAATTAATTGCATATAAATCATTAAAATACGAAGAAGAAATTACTAATTCAAAACATGCATTAAAAGAACTTTCTTCGAATATTATTGGAATTGAAAATGTAGTTTTTGAAAATAATACAAGAAATTTAGTTTTTATTCAAAAAAATAAATCAACAAAACATATTTATCCAAGAAATTATTCTGAAATTAGTAAAAAACCATTATAAGTTTATAATGGAATGAATTTATTGTAAAATTTTAAATATATGTGTCGAGTCGTTGCAATTAGTAATCAAAAAGGTGGTGTTGGTAAAACAACCACAAGCATTGGTATTGGTACAAGTTTAGCAAAAATGGGGAAAAAAGTGCTTTTAGTAGATTTAGATCCTCAAGGCAATTGTACTAAAGCTTTTGGTATCGAAAAATTTAATAAATCTATAAGTAATGTTTTAAGTCAAAGTTCATCAATTAAAAGAACTATTAAAAAAACAATAATGCCTGGATGTGATATTATTCCAAGTGATTTATCATTAGCATTTTTAGATTCATCAAAATTAAATAATCCTCATCCAGAATCTATTTTAAAAAACGCTCTTAGTGAAATCGAATATAAATATGATTATATTCTAATTGATTGTCCACCTTCTCTGGGATCTTTAAACGTTAATGCTCTTGTTGCAGCTAATAAAGTTTTAATTCCAGTACAATGCGAGTTTTTTGCACTTGAAGGTGTCACTCAAATTCTTGCAACAATTTCCAATATTAAAGAAAAATACAATCCTAAAATTGAAATTTTAGGATTCTTGATTTCAATGTATGATCCAAGAAATAAGTTAAGTATAGAAATTTCTTCTGAAATTAGATCTCAATTTAAAGAAGCTGTTTTTGATACAATTATTCCAAGAAACATCTCAATTCCAGAGTCTCAAGCAAAAGGAATTCCAACAATTTTATTTAGACCAAATTCTAGTGGAGCTGTAGCTTATTATCAAGCAACAAGAGAATTTATTGAAAGAGATAAAATTATTTATCAAAAATAATAATTATTTTTGATGCATAAAAGATTTATTGCTTTATTTTTTGTATAATGTTTAAGTATGGAAAAAAATCGTTATAAATTATTTTCAAAATATCGAAAAGAAATTAAAAAAAGTAAAGATTTAACTCCAATCCAAGGTGATTATGTTTTTAAACACTTTGAATTAATTACTGATAGTATTGTTTCAACTGACAAAAAGATTTTAAGTGAAATAGAACAAAAACAAATGTCTGTTAATGATTTTTATAAAAAGAATACTTTTAAATATTATTTAATTATTACAATAATTTTTGTTTTAATTTTAATAGCATTTCTAATATGGGGTATATTTATTTTTAGTGTATGAAAAAGTTTTATTCAATTGCAATTGATGGACCAGCGGCAGCAGGAAAAAGTAGTGTTGCAAAGATCCTAGCAAATAGATTTAATTTAATTTATATTGATACTGGCGCAATGTATCGAGCTTTTACATATGCAGTTTTAAAAAATAATTTGGATCCACAAAATGAAGAAGAATCTTGTAAATTAATTGGTAAAGTTGATATTGAATTATTAGAAAATGGAAAAGTTTTAGTAAATAATGAAGATGTAACAAAACAAATTAGAGATTTTAATGTATCAAGTAACGTTTCATATATTGCAAGTTATAAACTAATAAGATTGGAAATGGTTAAATTACAAAGAAAAATGGCTGAAAAAGGTAATGTTATAATGGATGGAAGAGATATTGGGACTTATGTTTTACCTAATGCTAATATTAAAATTTATCAAGTTGCCGAATTAAAAGAAAGAGCAAAAAGAAGATATATTGAAAATTTAGAAAAAGGAATTAATTGTACACTAGAAGAAGTAATTAAAGACTTAGAAAAAAGAGATTATATTGATTCACATAGAGCGTTTGCTCCTCTTAAACCAGCAGATGATGCTATTTTATTAGATACAACAAAATATAATAAGGATGAAGTTGTTGAAGAAATTTCAAAAATAATTAAAGAAAACACTCCACTTAAAGAATATGAAAAATAAAAATGTCGTAGCGATTGTTGGAGCACCAAATGTCGGAAAATCAACACTTTTCAATAGAATTATTGGAAAAAGAACTTCAATTGTTGATAATGAACCAGGTGTTACAAGAGATAGAATTTATGCAAATACGGAATGGTTAACGATTCCTTTTTCATTAATTGATACTGGTGGTATTGAATTACAAAAAAAGCAATTTCAAGAAGAAATTAGAGCGCAAAGTGAAATTGCTATTAATGAAGCTGATGTTATTATTTTTTTAGTAGATGGCAAATCTGGCTTAAACACTGATGATAAATATATTGCAAAATTATTATATAAAAGTAAAAAGCCAGTAATTTTAGCCGTTAATAAAATTGATTCTAACGACCAAATTTTAAATATTAATGAATTTTATGCACTTGGATTTGGAGATCCAATTCCAGTTTCTAGTGAACATGGTGTTGGTGTTGGCGATTTACTTGATAAGGTAATTTCTTATTTAAACAAAGATGTAAAAGATGAAAAATTAGATGAAACTAAAATTGTTTTTTCTATTGTTGGAAGACCAAATGTTGGTAAATCATCTCTTGCGAATGCTCTAATTGGAGATAAAAGATCAATAGTTTCTAATATTGAAGGCACAACAAGAGACAGTATCAATACAGAATTTGAAAGAAATGGCAAAAAATATTGTGTTATTGATACGGCTGGAATTAAAAAAAGTGGAAAAATATATGAATCAGTTGATAAATATGCCTTATTACGAGCTATGTCTGGAATTGATTCTTCAAATATTGTTTTGTTTGTAATTGACGGAAGTGTCGGATTATTAGAACAAGATAAACATGTCATTAGTTATGCTCATGAGCAAAATAAGGCAATTATTATAGTTGTAAATAAATGGGATTTAGTAAAAAAAGATCAATATACTATTGATAATTTTTCAAAAAATTTAAGAGATCAATTGAAATTTTTGACTTATGCACCAATTATTTATGTATCTGCCTTAACTAAATTAAAATTAGACAGTGTATTTGAAAAATTAGAATTAGTTGATAGTGCATATAAGACAAAAATTTCAACTTCATTATTAAATCAAGTCGTTCAAAATGCTCAATTAATGAATGAAGCACCAGATTTTAATGGAGGAAGAGTAAAAATTTATTTTGCAAATCAAGTTTCAATTTGTCCTCCAACAATTAATTTATATTGTAATAACCCAAAATGGATGCATTTTTCATATTTAAGATACATTGAAAATAGATTGCGTGACTCATTTAATTTTGAAGGTACACCAATTAATTTAGTTTTAAAAAAGAAAGTATGATTAGTAAAGTTTCAATAATTGGAAGCGGTGCTTGGGCAACTGCTTTAGCAAATGTTTTAAGTGACAATTCAATTAGTTCATTATTATTTTCAAATAATGTTAACAAAGTTAGTGAAATAAATGATGTTCATAACAATAAAAGTGTTGTGGATTTTAAATTATCTAATTTAATATCTGCTACAAATAACATGAACGATATTATAAGTTATTCAGATATTATTTTATTATGTGTAAAAAGTGATTCTCTTTTAGATTATTTAAAAGAATTAAAAAAATATTCAAATAATAAAAAAATTAAGTTTATTAATTGTATAAAAGGATTTATTGGTGAAAATAATTTGACAGTTTCCGATGCAATTAATTCTATTTTTGATAAAGAAAATATTGATTATATTGTTTCTTTATTGGGACCAAGTTTTGCAATCGAAGTAATGAAAAAAGATTTGACTTGTATTTGTGCAGTAAGTGATAAAAAAACTGCTGCAATCGAGGTTCAAAAGTTATTTTCAAATAATTACTTTAGAGTATATACATCAGATGATATTATAGGAAGTCAAATTGCATCTTCTTATAAAAATGCAATTGCAATTGGAAGTGGAATAATACAAGGTTTAAATTATGGAAAAAACGCTGAAGCTGCGATTGTAACGCGAGGATTAAATGAAATAATTAAATTTGGCCTATTTAATGGTGGAAAAATCAACACATTTTTAGGATTAACTGGTATTGGTGATTTACTTTTAACTTGTTCTAGTAAACTTTCAAGAAATTATTGCTTTGGAATTGAAGTAGCAAAAAGTAGTGATATAAATGCATTAATTAAAAATAATAAAAAAACTGTCGAAGGGTTAAGAACAATTAAAGTCATTCACGATTTTTCAAAAATAAATAATTTGGATACACCAATTATTGACGCTTTATACAATGTTTTATATTTAAACAAAAACATAAACGATGAAATTAATAGTCTTATGTTAAGACCACTAAAGAGTGAATAAAAATTCTTATTTATCCGATGGTATCGGTTTTTTAATAAAAAAAGTATTGTTTTTTATAACAAAATATATATAATAATCACACAAGCGAGGTAATTATTATGAATAAACAAGATTTAGTTGCAAAATTAAGCGAAAAATTAGAACTTTCTGGCAAAGATGCTGCTAAAGTTTTAGAAGCTACTTTTGAAGTTGTTACAGAAGCTTTATTAGCTGGTGAAGATGTTAAAGTTCCTGGTTTTGGCGTCTTTAAAGTAAAAGAAAGAGCTGCAAGAGAAGGTGTAGTTCCAAATACTAAAGAAAAAATTGAAATACCTGCTAAAAAAGTTGTTAGTTTTGGCGCAGCTAAAGCATTAAAAGAAGAATTAAACAAATAATTAATTTTTCTAAAAACAAAGATTAGGGGGTATAAAATACCCCTTTTTTATTTATAATAAAAGTATGAAAATAGAAGTATTTGATTTCTTTAAAAAAATATTCAACGAAAATAATTATCGTCTTTTTATGATTGGTAGCACATCAAGGGATTTTATTTTAAATATTCAACCAAATGATTACGATTTTGTAACAGATGCTCTACCAGATGATGTCATAAAAATTTTAAAAGATTTTAATCCATTAACTAATTTTAAAAAGTATGGAATTATTAGTTTAAAATTTAATAATTATAAAATTGATATCGCTACTTTAAGAAAAGAATCAAATTATTTGGATTCAAGACATCCTAATTCTATCGAATTTGTAAAAGATATAAATATTGATTGTAAAAGAAGAGATTTTACAATCAATTGTATTTATATAGATGAAAACTATAACATTATTGATCCATTTAATGGAGTAAATGATTTATTAAATCATAAACTTGTTATGATTGGCGATGCAGATACAAGAATTAAAGAAGATCCACTAAGAATTTTAAGGGCTGAAAGATTTATAAAAAAATACAATTTAGAGCCGGAATTAAGTTTAAAAAATGCATTAATTAATAACAAAAATTTAATTAAAAAATTAAATCCAAATAAGGTAAAACAAGAAGAACAAAAACTTAATAATTTATAAATTATTTTGTATAATAAATTTATATGAGCGAAAACAAAAATTTGAATAGCATTGACTTTGTATCATTGCTTTTAAATAACTATAAAAAATTAGGAATTAACGAGAACGAACTCGTTGTTTTGCTAATGATGAATAACTTTTCTCAAAGCGGAAATGACTTATTTACACAAGAAAGTTTTTTGCCATATACGAATTTTTCAAGTAGTCAATTAGATGATATTTTTGTTTCATTATTGTCTAAAAATTTAATTGAATATCAATTAAATAATGGAAAAATGCAAACAAATTTAAATCCATTAAGAGAAAGATTATATCAAGAATTAACAAAATCAATTCTAGGTAATGATATTATTCAAGAAGAAAAGAAAAAACAAAAACTAGAAAATTTATACAAAACATTTAATACCGCCTTTAAAAGAGAACTTGCGCCTTTTGAAATAAACAAGATTGAAGATTGGTTAGTTAGTGGATATTCCGTTGAACAAATTTTATATGCTTTAAGAAAAGCTCAAAGTTTTGGAAAATTAACAATGAAAAATATCAATACTTACTTATTGCAAAGCAAAATTGAAAAAGATGTTGAAGAAGAAGGATATTCATTTCATAAACCAAACCAAACAAAACAAGAAGAAAAAGGCGTTGATGACGCAGTTAAAATATTAAAAACTCCATGGTTAAAATAAATAAAAAGGCAGATTTTATTTATAAATATTTAACAATTACATTTCCAGATGCAAAATGTTTTTTAAATTACTCGAAAGATTATGAATTAGTAATAGCGGTAATGTTAAGTGCTCAAACGACTGACAAAGCAGTTAATAAAGTAACAGATGTTTTATTTAAAAAATATGAATCTTTACAAGAACTAGCAAATGCAAATATAGTAGATGTTGAAAATTGTATAAAAAGCTTAGGTTTATATAAAAATAAGGCTAAGAATATAATTGAGATATCAAAAAAACTTATTGACGAGTTTAATGGGGTAGTTCCAGATAACAAAAATGATCTTATGAAATTGCCTGGTGTTGGCAACAAAACAGCAAATGTTGTTTTAATTGAATTATTTAAAAAAGAGGAATTTCCAGTTGACACCCATATAAATCGTATAGCAAAAAGATTGGGAATTGCCGACGATTTTGATGATATAAGTGTCGTAGAAGATAAACTAAAATCTTTTTTTAAAAATTATAGTTACATCAATTTGCATCATCAAATTATCCTTTTTGGAAGAAATATTTGTAATGCAAAAAACCCAAAATGTCAAAATTGTGGATTAAAAACAATTTGTAAATATTATGAAAAATTAAATAGTTAATTTAATTCATCTTCTATATATTTTTCAAAATCAACGGGCGTTACATTTTGATTGGCATTTAATTTTTTTAAAATATTGGCGATTGGTCGAGGATATTTACCATAATTTGATAAAACTTTTTTATATTCCCTCATTAATGCTTGTTTATTTTTAGTTAATAAATCAAACAAAATGATTAAATTTTTTGTATCAACTAATGGATCGTGTTCATTTTTTAAAGGTGTTCCATCAAGATTAACAATTGATTCAACTAATGAGCATTTATTAAAGTTATTATCTTTTACAAATCTTGAAGAAAAGTTTGATAGATCTAGATAATTTTTGCAAATAATATCAATAAAATTTCTACCATAATCATTATGAAGTTGACAAGTTGTGTGTAATAATTTTAAATCAAAATTACCATATGTAATAAATAAAAAGTCTTCTGGATTTTTTCCAACATATGATTTAAACTTATCAATCATTTTTTCAAAAGTTATACCCTTTTCTTTTAAAGTTTTTTCATTTATATTTGTTAAATCGATAACAAATTTTCCAATTTCGCCATTTGATTTTACATATTGTTTAAAACCTTTTTTATCGAAGCTTTTTATGAAAAATTTAGCATCTAAATTAACTTTTGAGGCACCGATTGCAATAATTTCTTTTGTTTCTTGTGTTCCTTCTAAATCGAAGAATAGAAGTTTTCTTTTTCCTTTTAATATATTAATTAATTCTTTCATAATTAATATATTATCATATTGTTTTGCAAGATTTTATTATATAATTTTAATAGTCTATGAAGAAGGTTGTTATATTAAACTATCAGGATATTTTAAATAAAAAATTCTCAGCTTCTTTAAAAGGATATAATCCTCTAGAAGTTGATTTATTTCTTGATCAAGTTCTTTATACAATTGATTTAAAAGACAAAAAAATTGATTCTTTAACAAGTGAAGTTCAATCTTTGAAAAAATCTTTGGATGATCTTACAGAAAAAAATAAAAATATTTCTAGAGAATTTTCTTTTTTTAAGAAAAGATTTAAAAACATTAATGAAGATGATGTTCTTAAAAATGCTTCAACAATTGAATTAATCCAAAAGGTTAATGTATATGAAAGAAAACTAAATGAGTTAGGTATTGATTTAAAAGATTTATTAGAATCCCAATCTAAATGATTGCTGGCTTATGCTAGAGGAAAGTCCATGCTCGCACATTGCTGAGACGCATGTAGTGTTTGTGCTAGAAGAAAAAATAATTCTAGGTATTATATTCCTCGTAATAACGGCCTTTAAAATTCTAAAAACGTTAGTTCATGAAGTTTAAAGTTAAAGTGCCACAGTGACGAATTTATTAGAAATAATAAAGTGAAACGCGGTAAACCCCACAAGCGAGAAACCCAAATTTTGGTAGGGGAGATCTTTTAAAAGAAATGAATTTTAAAAGGTATGCTATGCATAGATAAATAATCATTCTCGACAAAACATGGCTTATAGGATTGGGTAGAGGAGGTTAAAATGAATTTACCAACAAAAATTACATTTTCTAGGATAATACTTGTTATTATTTTATTCCTTGGATTATTTATTTTTGACTTGTGTTATCAAAATTTTGGTTCAAATTGGATTATTCCAAATTTTGGACCAGAAGGTGCTCCAATTAATTTAGTTTATTTAATCGTCTTTATTGTTTTTGTAATTGCAGCATCAACTGATTACTTAGATGGATATTTGGCAAGAAAAAACAATGAAATTACAGATTTAGGTAAATTTTTGGATCCAATCGCCGATAAAATGTTAGTTAATTCAACTCTTATTATTTTGTGTTGCGGTTTTTCATTTTTAAATAATAATCAATTAATTATTTCTCCATTTATTGTAATTTTGTTTGTAGTTAGGGATTTAGTTGTTGATGGCGTTAGATTTATGGCTGCAAAAAAGAATATTGTAATCGCTGCAAATATATTTGGTAAATTAAAAACAGTTTTTCAAATGGTTGCCATTGCTTTAGTCTTATTAAATGGTTTTCCATTTTCTTATTTTGATTATAATTTCATAAATGGTCTAAGAATTGCAGACTTTTTTGTATATATTGCATTATTTTTCTCAATATTATCAATGATTGTTTACTTATATCAAAATAGAAAGGTATTTCTTAATAATGATAGAAATAACAGATAAAGTAAAAGAATTATTCTCTATTTTAGATAAATATAACTTAAAAATATCAAGCGTTGAATCATTTACTGGTGGTTTATTTTCATCAAGTATTACTAGTGTTCCAGGATCTAGCAAATATTTTGAAGGTTGTATTGTTAGTTATGACACGCAAATTAAAATAGATTTATTAAAAATTGATGAAAGTATTGTAAAAAAATATACCGTTGTTTCTAAAGAAGTTGCAGATTTAATGGCAATTAATGGAAGAAAATTATTGAAATCTGATATTTGTATTTCTTTTACTGGTAATGCTGGACCAACTGTTTGTGATGGTGATAAAGAAGTTGGTTTAATATATTATTCAATTTGTTATAAAGATAAAACTTATTCTTTTTCTGAAGTTATAAAATTAGAAAGAAATTTATTAAGAGAAAGAGCTGTTTTTCATGGAATTGAAAAAATAATTAAAATTATTTTGGAAAATAATTGAATTCTTTACGACTTATTTAGTAAGGAGATATTTTTAATGGAAAACGAAAAAGAACAAGAAAAAATAAAAGAAGTTTTAAAAGAAATTGAAAAAGTTTATGGAAAAGGCAGTGTTATGTGCCTTGGAGATAAACCAAATTGTGATGTTGATGTAATTTCATCTGGCTCTATATTACTAGATAAGGCTTTAGGAGTCGGTGGTTATCCACGAGGAAGAATTATTGAAATTTTTGGTCCTGAATCTTCTGGTAAAACTACATTATCATTAACAGCAATTGCAGAAACTCAAAAAAAGGGTGAAAAATGTGCTTTTATTGATGCAGAACACTCAATTGATCCAGTTTATGCTCAAAATCTCGGAGTAAAAATTAATCAATTAATTCTTTCACAACCTGATAATGGAGAACAAGCATTAGATATTGTTGAAATGCTTGCTAAAAGCGGTGCTTTTTCTTTGATAGTTGTTGATTCCGTTGCAGCACTTGTCCCAAAGGCAGAACTTGAAGGAGAAATGGTTGAAAATCAAGTTGGTTTACAAGCAAGATTAATGTCAAAAGGTTTAAGAAAAATAGCAGGTGTTTTAGCAAAAAGCAAAACTACAGTTATTTTCATTAACCAATTAAGAGAAAAAATTGGTGTAATTTATGGAAATCCTGAAACAACAACTGGTGGTAGAGCATTAAAATTCTATTCATCAATAAGAATAGATATTAGAAAAGCAGAAGCAATCAAACAAAATAATGACTTTTTAGGAAATACCGTAGTTTGTAAAGTTGTTAAAAATAAAGTTGCAAGTCCATTTAAATCATGTAAATTTGATATTATTTATGGAAAAGGTATTTCAAAAGAAGGTGAACTTTTAGACATTGCTGTTGCTTATGGCGTAATTAAAAAATCTGGATCTTGGTATGAGTATGCCGGAAACAAAATTGGTCAAGGTCGAGAAACAGCTAAAATGTTTTTAGAAAATCATAAAGAAATTTTTGAAGATATTAAACAAGCCGTTATTAGCGGACAACAAAATAAAATCGAAAAACCTTTAGAACAAAAATAATTTTAAAATCATTTATAAACTTTAATAATCTTTCATAATTTGATAAAATTATTATGTATCTTTTAAAGATACATGAATAAAAACGTTATTAAATTTAAAATATACTTTTAATTTTATTTGATAATTTTTTTAAAGTTTTATTTTATGGAGGATTTTTATGTTATTTTTAGATTTAGATTTAACAAGTTCCATAATTTTGTCTGTTTTTGGAGGATTAATTGTTGGTGGCTGCTTAGCACTTTTAGTCTTTTATTTAATTTCTAAAAAAAGAAAAAATAGTATATTAAAAGAAATTGAAAATGCTAAAATTGAAGCACAAAAAATCGTAAAAAAAGCAGAATTAAATGGACTTGATGTTGTTGCAAATTTAAAAAAGGAGTTTGAAGCTTCTACAAAAGAAAAAAGACAAGAAATTTATGATTTGCAATCGAAATTAACTCAAAGAGAAAATAGTATTGATCAAAGAGATGCAGCATTAATTGTTAAGGAAAATAATTTAGAGAACAAACAAAATCAATTAAATTCCTTAATTGAATCAAATCAAAAAAAGGAAAAGATTTTGGATGAAAAAACTGATTCTATTATTAAAGAATTAGAAAAAGTCGCTAATATGACACGTGATGAAGCAAGAAGCGAAATCATGAAGCAAGTTGAAGAAAAAATGAATATTGAAATTAATTCTTATATTAAAAATAGAGTCGAAGAAGCAGAAGAAAAAGCTGATGAAAAAGCAAGAGATATTCTCGTTCTTGCAATTGATAAACACGCTCAAGAAATTACAGTTGAAAAAACAACTTCTAATATTGACCTACCAAGTGATGAAATGAAAGGTAGAATTATTGGAAGAGACGGAAGAAATATTAAGACTTTAGAAAATATTTTAGGTGTTGATATTTTAATTGATGATACACCTGAAACGATTACTATTTCTTGTTTTGATCCAATTAGAAGAGAGATTGCTAAAAAAACATTGGAAGCATTAATATCTGATGGAAGAATTCAACCAGTTAGAATCGAAGAAATTGCAGAAAAAATGAAAAAGACTGTCAATGATTCAATTATGAAAGCTGGTCAAGATGCTATTTTTAAACTCGGTATTGGGAAAATGCCAAAAGAATTAATTGAAATGGTTGGTAGATTAAAATATAGAACTAGCTATGGACAAAATGCACTAGAACATTCTGTTGAAGTTGCAAATTTAACAGGTGTTATGGCTGCTGAATTAGGTTTGAATCAAGCTATTGCAAAAAGAGCTGGATTATTACATGATATTGGAAAAGCACTTGATTTTGAAGTTGATGGATCACACGTTGAACTCGGTGTAAAATTAGCCAAAAAATATGGTGAAAGTGATATTGTTATTAATTCAATCGAATCACATCATAATGATGTTGAACAAAAATATGCTATTTCATTCTTAGTCCAAGCAGCTGATACTTTAAGTGCTGCTAGACCTGGGGCAAGAAGTGAAACACTTGAAAAATACATTCAAAGACTTGAAGATTTAGAACGTATTACAAATGAAATTGATGGCGTTAGCCAATCTTATGCATTACAATCTGGAAGAGAGTTAAGAGTAATTGTTTCACCAACAGAAGTTGATGACAATCAAGCTTTTGAAATTGCGAGAAAAATTAAAGAAAAAATTGAAACTGAAACTAGTTATCCTGGACAAACAAAAGTTTGTGTTATAAGAGAATTTAGAGCTACAGAAGTTGCAAAATAATGAATATATTATTTTTTGGAGATGTTGTTGGAAAAATTGGAAGAAAGGCATTATTAGAAAATTTGCCTATTTTAAAAAAGAAATATAATGCTGATTTTGTAATTGTTAACGCTGAAAATATTACTCATGGAAAAGGAATTATTAAAAAACATTATAATTTTTTAGGAAATATTGGCGTTGATGCAATAACATTAGGAAATCATTATTTAAATAGAATTTCATTAAATGAATTTATTAATGAAGCAACAAGTTTAATAAGACCAGTTAACTTAATTGATTATAAATTAGGTTTAGGATCAAGAGTCTTTAAAGTAAATGGTATTAATATAAGGGTTACTAACGTTCTATGTAAAAATTTTATGAATATAGAATGTGATGATCCGGTTATATCATTAAATAACGTTATAAAAGACACAAGCGAAAAAGAAATCCATATTGTTGATTTACATGGAGAAACAACCGCTGAAAAAGAATCCATTGCATATTATTTTGATGGAAAAATATCCGCAGTTTTAGGAACTCACACACATGTTCAAACAAATGATTTAAAAATATTACCTAAAAACACTGTTTACATTTCAGATGTCGGAATGTGTGGCGAAAGTATTAGTGTTTTAGGATTTGATTGTAAATCAGTTATTGAAAAATCAATTCTTAATAAAGATAACCCTTTCCAAATTAATGATAATGGAAAATATTTAATAAATGGAGTTTTTCTGAAATTTAATGACTCAACTCTCAAAGCTGAAAAAGTTGAATTAATAAAAATTGATCAATACGAATATGAAGAAAACTAAAATAATATCTTTGCCTGATTTAAATGAGGCAAGAGCTAAAAAAGATAAGATTAATTATATTCATCAAGATATTGTTTATGATGAATTTTTAGCAAACTTTTTAAATGGTAAAAAATACTTAATTAAAACCCATGGTTGTCAAGCAAATCAAAGAGATAGCGAAACTTTGGCAGGGATGTTAGATTTTTATAAGATGACTTCAACTGATGATCCTCATGATGCTGATATAATAATTATTAATACATGTGCAGTTAGAGAAAATGCTGAAGATAAAGTTTTTGGAGAAATTGGTAATTTAAAAGCGCTTAAAGAAGCAAATAAAGATTTAATAATTTGTGTTTGTGGTTGTATGGTTCTTCAAAGTCATATAATATCTAAACTCATTGATACATATAAACAAGTGGATTTAATTTTTGGAACTCATAATATTCCTGAATTTTTAAATTTATTAAAACAAGCTATTATAGAAAATATTAGATTAGTTAATGTAATTTCATCTGCAGGAGATGTTTTTGAAATTAATGCCGACGATAGAAAAGATAGTTATAAAGCTTTTGTAAATATTTCTTACGGATGTGATAAATTTTGTGCCTATTGTATTGTTCCTTACACAAGAGGAAGAGAAAGAAGTAGATTAAAAGAAGATATATTAAACGAAGTTAATTGTTTAATTAAAAAGGGATATAAAGAAATAACTTTACTTGGTCAAAATGTTAATTCTTATGGAAAAGATCTCTATAAAGATTATGATTTTTCAAATTTATTAGAAGATGTTGCAAAAACTGGAATTGAAAGACTTCGTTTCATTACATCACATCCTTGGGATTTTAATGACAAAATGATAGATGTTATTTCTAAATATGATAATATTATGAAATATATTCATTTACCTGTTCAAAGTGGAAGCACAAGAATTTTAAAGTTGATGAATAGAAGATATACAAAACAAGACTATTTAAATCTTGTAGATAAATTAAGAAGTAAAATAAAAAATTTATCTTTATCAACTGATATAATTGTTGGATTTCCAAATGAAACAGAAGAAGACTTTCAAGAAACTTTAGATCTAGTTGATAAAGTAAAATATGATAGTGCTTTTACTTTTATTTATTCAAAAAGAGTTGGAACACCTGCTGCAAAAATAAATGATACTGTTAGTGACAAGGAAAAATCAGAAAGATTTTTAAGACTTGTTAAAAAACTTGAAGAATATATTTCCAAAAAAGCTGAAACCTATGTTGGAACAATTCAAAAAGTTTTAGTAGATGGATTTTCAAAAAAGAATAAAAATATTCTTTCTGGTTACACTGAAGATAATAAATTAGTTAATTTTAAAGGAGATCCTTCTAAAATTGGTAAAATTATTAAAGTTAAAATAATTGAATCTCATACTTATTCTTTAATTGGCGAAGAAGTTGATGAATAATAAATTTGTATATGGCAAAGTAGATGAAATTAAAAAAGATTTGTTAACTGAGAAATTGGTTAATGATTATTTTAATATTGTAAATGAAATAAAAAATAATAAAGAATTGCAAGGTTTTTTAAATGCTCAAAGTTATTATAAAACAAAAATGGTAATAAATGAGAATAAAGAAAATGAAACTTTATATTTGGTATATAAACAAAAATATGATGAGTTTTCAAACAAAATAAATAAACATCCTTTATATATAAATTATAAAAATGTTAAAGAAGAAGTTTTATTTTTAGTTGATGAAATTAAGGGTGTATTAAAATTATGATTATTTGTTTATTAGGTCCAACTTGTTCTGGGAAATCAGCTATTGCTATTGAAATTTGCAAATTAATTAATGGTGTAATTTTAAATGCTGATCCATTTCAATGCTATAAAGAATTAAATATTGGAACTGCTAAACCTAGTAACGATGATTTTAAAAAGGTTAATCATTATTTATACAATATTATTTCAATCCAAGATGAATTAAGTATTTTTTCTTTTCAAAAAATTTTTAGAAATCAATTAGATAATTTAATAAAAGAAAACAAAAATATAGTTATTGTTTCTGGTAGTGGATTATATTTAAAAAGTGCTTTATTTGATTATGAATTTGTAACTTTAAATAATGAAGATAAATCAAAATATGATGATAAATCAAATGAAGAACTTTATGATCTTTTAAAATTAAAAGATCCTGAAGCTTCGATTAAAATTCATCCAAATAATAGAAAAAGATTGATACAAGCATTAGTTATTAATGATAATTTAGGCAGCAATTTCAATAAATCTGAATTTGAAAAAAGGCAAAAACATGAATGCATTTATAAAGATTTAAAATTTGTCGGTATTAATTTAGACCGTGAATTGTTGTATCAAAAAATAAATCATAGAGTTGATGATATGTTTTCTAGTGGATTAGAAAACGAAGTTAGTGAATTATTTAAAAAATATAATCCAAATTTAAGAGCGTTTGAAGCAATTGGTTATAAAGAATTTAAAAAAGAAGATTTAAAAACTAGTGAAATTAAAGATTTAATTAAGAAAAATACAAGAAATTATGCTAAAAGACAAATGACATTTTTTAAACATCAATTTAATGATGTAAAATGGTTTAATAATAAGGATGATGTAATAAGTTACATCAAAGATTTGTATGAATCAAAAAACTAGCGAGCGAACTATACAATTAGTTGGGGAAGAAAACTATAAACTAATTCAAGAAAAGAAAATATCATTAATTGGTTTAGGTGGTGTTGGAGGAACCTGTTTTGAAGCATTAATTAGAAGCGGTTTTAAAAACATTACAATTTGCGATTATGATATTGTTAATTTTTCTAATTTAAATAGACAAATTTTATATACTTTAGAAGATATAAATAAACTTAAAGTAGATGTTTGTATGAATAAATCTTTAAAATTTTGCGAAGATAGTAATGAATTAAATATAAATAAAGAAAATTTAAAAATTGATTCAAATACAAATTTAGATTTTTTAAAAGGTTCAGACTATGTAATTGATGCAATTGATAATTTGGCAGGAAAAATAAAAATAATTACATACTGTTTAAAAAATAATATTAAAGTCATTTCTTGCTTAGGTATGGGAAATAGATTAGATCCAAGTAAAGTTTTTATTACAAAATTATCAAAAACATCTAACGATCCATTAGCTAAAAAACTAAGAAGTGTATTAAGAAAAATAAATGTTAATTTAAATAAAATTTTAGTTTGTTTTTCTAATGAATTGCCAGCTAAAAATAAACTAAACATTGTTTCATCAATGGTTTTTGTACCATCTTCGGCAGGATTAAATATAGTTTCTTATATAGTTAAAGATATAATTTCAAGCGAGGTGAGTAATTATGAAGAAAATTAAAGAAATTGCAAAAAAATTATCAATTAATGAGGAAGATTTAATATTTTATGGAGATGATAAAGCAAAAATAAAAGAATCATTTATTGATAAAGTTAAGTTTAATAAAAATGGGAAATTAGTTCTAGTTACTGCAATCACACCGACAAAAGCTGGAGAAGGAAAAACTGCAACTACAATTGGTTTAGTTGATGGGTTAAATAAAATAAATATTAAAACTCTTGGTGCATTAAGAGAACCATCACTTGGCCCAGTTTTTGGTTTGAAAGGTGGAGCAGTTGGGGGAGGACTTGAAACAATAGAACCTCAAGATGATATTAATTTGCATTTTACTGGAGATTTGCATGCTTTAACTTCTTCAATTGATTTAATAAGTGCAATTATTGACAATCATATTTTCCAAGGAAACGAATTAAATATTGATCCTAATAAAATTTTATGGAAACGTTCTCTTGATATGAATGATAGAAGTTTAAGAAAAATTGAAATTGGAATTGGAGAAAAGAATGGTCCAAAAAGAAGTGAAAGTTTTCAAATAACTGTTGCAAGTGAATTAATGGCAATTTTATGTTTATCTAAAGATGGACAAGATTTTTATAAAAGAATTCAAAATATTCTCGTTGCCTACACTTATGATGATAAACCAGTATTTTTAAAAGATTTAAAAATCTCAAATGCAATAATGAAATTAATGAGATATGCCTTACTTCCAAATTTAGTTCAAACATCAAATGGTAATCCTGTTTTAGTTCATGGTGGTCCATTTGCGAATATTGCTCATGGTTGTAATTCAATTATTGCTACAGATCTAGGTTTAAAAATTTGTGATGTTTTGGTTACTGAAGCAGGTTTTGCAGCAGATCTAGGTGCAGAAAAGTTTTTTGATATTAAATGTAGAGCTGCAGATTTAAAACCAGATGCTGTTGTATTGGTTGCAACAATAAGAGCATTAAAATTACATGGTGGTGTAAATTTTGATGATTTAACAAATGAAAACGTGGAAGCATTATTAAAAGGAACAGAAAATCTAAAACAGCACGCAGAAAATTTAAAATTATATGGCGTTCCTTTTGTTATTGCCATCAATCATTTTTCTTCAGATACAAAAAACGAAGTAGAAGCCTTATCTAATTGGTGTAGAGAAAATAATTATATGTTTTCATTTTTAGATTCATATATTAAAGGGCCTGATGGTGCAATTGATCTAGCGTATAAAGTTAAAGAAATTTTAGATACAAAGAAATCTAATTTTAGATATTTATATGATATTAACGAACCATTAACAAAAAAAATAGAGGATGTATGTAAAAAAATATATCATGCATCAAATGTTAATTACTCTAAAGAAGCATTAAATAAAATCAAATTATATAAAGATTTTAATTTAGATAACATACCAATTTGTATTGCAAAAACCCAAAACTCTTTTTCAGATAATCCTAAATTATTGAATGCACCAAAAGGTTTTGATGTTACTGTAAAAGATGTTTCGTTATCAAATGGTGCCGGATTTTTAGTTGTATATTTAGGAAACATTTTAACAATGCCTGGTCTTCCAAAAGTTCCAAGAGCAGTTTTAATGGAGGATGAAAATAATGATACCAACATTTAATTTGTATGATGTTGTTGAAATGAAAAAAGAGCATCCTTGTGTAAATAGAACAAGACTTTTTCAAATTGTTAGGATGGGGGCTGATATAAAAATAATGTGTCTTGGATGTGGCAATATAATTATGATGCCTCGAGAAGATTTTGTTAGAAAAGTTAAAAAAATTGTTAATAAAAATGAGATAAATTCAAAATTTTTGGTAAAACAATAAAAATCTATACGACTTATTTAGTATAGGTGGTATTGTTTGTTAGAAGTAAAAAATATTTATAAAAAAATAAAAACAGATAAAAAAGAGGTTGTTATTTTAAATGACATATCTTTTAAGTTCTCTAATAATGGTTTGTACGGTATTTTTGGGGAATCCGGTGCTGGAAAAACTACTTTTTTAAATATAATTGAAGGAATAGATAAAAATTTTAGTGGTGATTTATTTTTTAATAATAAAAAATATAAAAATTATGAAGAAGTAAAAAGTGATTTTTCAATTTGTTTTCAATCTAACACATTACTTTCAGATTTTAATGTATTTGAAAATTTAAAGTTAGAATGTGATTTATATGGTATTGATTATAAAAATATTGAGGATTTGCTCAGAAAATTTGGTTTAGAATATTTAAAAAATAAAAAAATAAATGAACTTTCTGGCGGAGAAATTCAAAGAATTTGCATTATTAGAAGTCTATTAAAAAAACCAAAGGTAGTTTTTTTAGATGAACCAACTGGTTCAGTAGATTCTAAAAATGCGGAACTAATATTTGATTATTTGAAAGAAATTTCAAAAGAAGTTCTTGTTATAGTTGTATCTCATGATATTGAAAGTTTAAAAAAGTATTCCGATTTTATCTTGGAAATTAAAAAGAATAAACTTAGTTTCATTGAATATAAATATATAACTCCTTGTAAATTGGACAACTCAAATAAAAAAATTAGAACAAAATTTAAAGATATAATAAAGAAATTTTCAAAAGAACATCTAAAAAAATTTTCAACGCAAAATACAGGTCTTTTTATTAGTTTTCTTGTAATTTGTATAATTTTCTCTTGTTTAATTTCAAGTTATTTATCTTTTGAATATATAAATAAGAACTTAGATTTATATTTTTTTAATACTAATTACTACACAATATCAAAGAAAGTAGAAAATCAAAATTATGATGGTTTATCATTAATTAAATATGAACGACCATTAAAAAATGAAGTTGATTTAATTTTAGGTAATAATGATTTTATTACCGATATATCCTTTGATTATTATTTTAACTATACAAAAATTTTTATAAATGACATTGAATTTAATGAATTAATTACATTTGAACCTTATGAAGGTTATGAAAAACTATATTATTGTTCAAATCAATTGTTCAATAAAATTAAATCAAAAGAAACATCAATTAAAATAGAACTTGAATTACCATATTCCTTAGAAGGTGAGACGCTTTATAACAATATAAATATCATAGAAAATAATATGGAATTTAATTTAATAGATGAACTTAGCCTTGTTGATTCATATAAAATTTATTATCCATATTATTACTACAAGAATCTTTTTTCATCTTATAAAATAAATGGAAATAATCAAAAAGAGATTAATCTTTATAAATACATCTTAGATTCTGCTAATGATTCGATTGAGTCTTCATATAAGTTAGTACTTTTTTCAGATAATTTTAATTTAATTAATAAAGATGTATATTCAAAAACTTTTGATATTGCGAATAATTGTCAAACTTCGTGGGAACCATATTACTCTTTAGCCAGCACCATAATTTACTTTGTTTCTATATTTTTAATAATTGCTTTATTAGGTGTGTTTTTTCTTTATTCGTATTTATTTTTTATAAGAATATTGAGCAACAGAAGAAATATTGCAATTTTAAAAATTTTAGGATGTGATAATAGAACAATTTTTAAGATTTTCATAAGTGATATATTACTAATTTTAGGTATAAGTTTATTATTAGGATTAATTATAGGTTGCGTTATTTTTTATATGTTTAACACTTTTTTTGAGATAAGTAGTATTTTAAATCAAGCGTTGTACTTTTTAGGAATTTATGGTTCTTTTCTAATTTTGTTCTTTCTTGCTATTTATTGCTTGTTAATTTTTTATAAAGCTTATTTAAAGAAAATTAATATTAAAGAGGAATTAAATTCGATATGATAAAAATCAAAAATCTAAACAAAAAATATATTGGTTTTGAATTAAAAATAGATTCTTTAGTTATTGATAAACCTGGAATTTATAGTTTCTTTGGAAAATCTGGATCAGGTAAATCAACTCTTTTAAATATATTATCTGGACTTGATAATGATTATCAGGGAAGTTATTTTTTTAACGATAAATTATTAAGTGGATTATCTTTAAATGAATTATCAAAATTTAGATACAATAATATTGGATATATTCACCAAAAATCATTACTTTTTGAAGAATTAAAAGTAAAAGACAATATTTTCTTTGATTTAAATAAGAAGGATATTTCAATATCTTTGTATAAAGAACTAATAAATAAAACTAAAATAGAAAATATTCAAAATAGATACTGTAATGTATTAAGCGGTGGTGAAAAGCAAAGAGTTTGTTTTGTTAGAGAATTTATAAAAAAACCAAATATTTTAATTTTAGATGAACCAACAGCCAACGTTGATCTTGAAACTTCAAAGATAATTATTGATTTAATAAAAGAATATTCAAAAAATCATATTGTTATATTAGTTTCTCATGATTTTAAATTTGTAAAAGAAAATTCAAATATTATTTATCATTTAGAAGATGGAAAAATAATAAATAAAGAACAAAATTTACAATTTGAAAATAATGATTTAAGTTTAATTATAAAAACTTCAAGAAACGATAAAATAAAATTAAGTTTTGCATTAAAATATATTTTTACCATTTATAAAAGAAAGAAAATAAGAAATTTTTTTGCAATCTTTATAACCTTTATAAGTCTTATATCATTTTCTTTTAGTTTCTTATTAAACGATAATGTAAGCAAAATTTTAAAATATAATTTTTCTCAATATTACGAAGAAAATCAAATTATTTTAGAAAGAAAAGATGAAATAAAAAATGACGTTTATAAAAAAGATTCTGTTCAAGAATACAATTTATTTCCATTAATGGAGGATTATAGTGATTGCATAAAAAATTATGGCTATCTTTACGAAAGTGACTTTGAATCATTTTTTAAAGACAAAAATGAGTTAAGAGTAAATTATAAAAACAGAAGTCAAAAATTAAGTAAATATACAATCAGAAACGTAAATGAATTTTTAGATATAGATCTAATAGAAGATAAAACATATGTTTCTAAGATTACAAATTTATTTGATGATGAAATCATCATATCATTAGACAATGATTTATTAAAAGAAATTTGTTCTTGTTTGAGCATAAAAGCAAGTTTTTCTACATTGTACTCATATATTAAAACAAATGACTTATATTTATCTTTTTATTTAAAAAATTACGATTGGAGTTATGAAGATGAGCAATTATTTAAATTGGTTGGCTTTGTAGTAAATAATGACCAAATAATTTATCATTCAAATCCGTTTTTCAATGAAATTGTATTTGAAAAAATGATGAAGTTTCCATCTACAATTTATCAAGAAAAACAAGATAAACCGTGGATTTTAAAAAAGACTGTAGTACTAAATTTATATGATAATGGTGAGAAAATATTTGATAATTATTATTCAGATCCAAATTTATATAATTTAAGTTTTACAAAAGTTAGTAAAAAATATTTGAGAAATGCAGGAAATTTAGTAAATAATAAATATTTAGTATATAAAAATTATGATGATTTTGATTATAGTGTTATATCAAAATTAACAGAAAATAATTTTAATGAAATATATTTAACTAATGTTGGTGGCTATATGTCTCTTGGTCATCAAGTAATGTCTGGTTTTGTTAATGACATATATTTTACAAATAATCTTGAAAGCAAAGACAAAATTATTGATTCAATATCTGGAAGTAGCGATAAACAAGTTCTTAATGTTGATAACTATGAAAATATTCTTTATGGTGGATTAAATTTAACAAGTGATAAGATAGTCCGTTTTAAATACATAAAAGATTTACGTAATGAGGAATATAATGAAATTGCAATATCAAAAGCAATGGCAGATTATTTAAATATTGGAGTTGGCGATGATTTAGTTTTTGTTAATAAAAATAAAGAATTTATAACTGATGGAAATTTTAAAGTTGCTAATATTATTAATGACAATGGTTTTTATATTTATGGAGATCAAATATGGTCGTATAAATTCTTTCTAACAAATTTTAATTATGAATATTATGATCTTATTCCTTATTCAATTATAGTTAACAATGTAGAAAATAATGAAGTTTTGCAAGGAATTTTTAAAGATAATTTTAAAAATTTTGATGTTTTTGCACCATTAAATGAAATAAATAACGAGATTGATTCAATTTTATTTATCATTGAAATAGTTTTGCTTGTTTTTTCTTTAATGACTTCCATTATTTCAATTATGATTTTATTTTTTATATCAAAAAGTTTAATGATGGAATATTCAAACGACGCTACGATATTATTTTGTTTTGGAAAAAATAAATCAGGATCTGCAAAGATTTTTAAAGTATATGTTTTAACGATTTTGATTTCTGTTTTATTATCATCAATGTTTTTTAATATCTTTATGCATTTCTTTATTGCTAAATTAATTAACAATATCTTGCATGTAAGTTTTATCCCAAATTTTAATTATTTAGTTTTGATTTATTTAACGTTATTTTTACTTGTTATTTTCTTTATTTCAACATTTTCTTTAACAAAAAATATTAAAGAAAAAGAATTAGTTAAAAATTTAAACAAAATATAAAATGAATATATTTTATTTTTTATAAAATATATTATAAAATATTGCTTGTCTTAAGGGAGACTAATTTATGGATTCAAATTTGTTAAATGGTGTTGTTAAAATGTTTAATGCAAGAAAAGGATATGGTTTCATCCATAGCGATGAAGGTAAAGATATTTTCTTTCATTATTCAAATATTGTTAGTGATAAAGAATATAAAACTCTTAATTCTGGTGATAAAGTTACTTATGAAACTGAAGAAACTGACCGCGGTTTAAGAGCAATAAATGTAAAGAAAGTTGATTAATATGGGTTTGAAAGCAGGTATTGTTGGTTTACCAAATGTTGGGAAATCGACTCTTTTTAACGCAATTACAAATTCACATGTTGAAGCTGCAAACTATCCTTTTGCAACTATTAAACCTAATGCTGGAATAGTTGCTGTAAAAGATAAAAGGTTGGATTTTTTTGCTTCTGTTTTTAATCCTTTAAGAAAGATTTATTCAACAATTGAATTTTTTGATATTGCAGGTCTTGTTAAAGGCGCATCTAAAGGAGAAGGTTTGGGAAACCAATTTTTAGCTCATATCAGAGAATGTGATACAATCGTTCATTTAGTTAGATGTTTTGATTCTAAAGATATAATTCATGTTGAAGAAAGTGTTGATCCAATAAGAGATATTGAAATTATTAATTTAGAGTTAGCAATGTCTGATTTGGAACAATGTCAAAATAGAATTGCAAAAATTGAAAATAAAGCTAGAGTTTCTAAAGATAAAGAAGCTATTTATGAATTAAATATTTTAAATATTTGCAAAGAAAATTTAGAAAAAGGAACACCAATTAGATTAATTAAAAATTTAAGCGATGACGAAAGAAAATTTTTAAAAGTCAATCTACATTTTCTTACAGATAAACCAGTAATTTATGTCGCAAATGTTTTAGATACTGACTATGGCAATTTAGAAAACTGCCAATATTATTTAAAAGTAAAAGAATATGCAAGCAATGAAAATAGTGAGGTTTGTCCAATAAGTTGTGAAATAGAATATGAAATTTCTCAATTGGAGGAAAATGAAAAACAAGATTATTTCAATATGCTTGGAATTAGCGAGTCTGGTTTAGATAATTTAATTAGAAAAACTTATAAATTATTAAACCTATCTACATTTTTTACTGTTGGAAAAGATGAATGTCGAGCTTGGGCTTTTAGAAACGGAATGACTGCTCCAGAATGCGCCGGTATTATTCATACCGATTTCCAAAAAGGATTTATTAGAGCAGAAGTTTATAGTTATGAAGATTTTGTTGAATATAAATCAGAAGCTAATTTAAGACAAGCTGGAAAAATTAGAATTGAAGGGAAAGATTATATTGCTAAAGATGGTGATGTGTTTTTCTTTAGGTTTAATGTATGAGAGTTGGCTTTTCTAAAGATATACATGTATTTAAAAATGGTAATTTTATAATTCTAGGTGGAGTAAAAATACCATGTGACAAGTCATTTATTGCTCATAGTGATGGTGATGTAGTTTTTCATTCTTTAGCAGAAGCATTATTAGGAAGCCTTGCATTAGGTGATTTAGGAAAATATTTTCCAGAAAATGATCCAAAATATGATAATTATGATTCGAGTTTAATCGTTATTAAATGTTATGAAATGGTAAAAAAACTAAACTATCATATTTCAAATATTGATATTTCTATAGAACTAGAAAACATTAAACTTAGAAATTATATTGAAGAAATAAGAAAAAATATTGCTAATACACTGGATATTAATCTAGATAAAGTTAGTGTAAAAGCAATGACAAACGAAAAACAAGATTCTACTGGAAAGGGACTTTCTTGTATTAGTTATTGTGTAGTTTGTGTGGAGGAAAATTAAATGGATAAAAAAGTAAGAGTTAGATATGCTCCAAGTCCAACTGGATATTTACATATCGGCGGAGCTAGAAGTGCTTTATTTAATTATTTGTATGCAAAAAAGCATAAAGGTGATTTTGTATTTCGTATTGAAGATACAGATGTTGAAAGAAACATTGAAGGGGCTGAATATTCCCAACTCCATGATTTATTATGGCTTAATATAATTCCAGATGAATCAATTGAAAATCCTAATCCAAAATATAAATATTATCGACAAATGGAAAAATTGGACATTTATAAAAAGTATGCCCAACAATTAATAGATATGGGTGCTGCATACGAATGTTTTTGTAGTGAAGAGGATTTAGAAAAATCAAGACTTGAACAAGAAGCAAGAGGTATTACTGCTTTTAAATATGACCGAAGATGTTTAAATTTAACAAATGAAGAAAAAGAAGAATTAAGAAAAAAAGGAATTAAACCTAGTATTAGATTAAAAGTCCCGGATGACGAAGTGATTGAATTTGAAGATTTAGTAAGAGGAAAAGTTACATTCAATTCTAATGATTTTGGTGATTTTGTTATCATGAAATCAAATGGAATTCCAACTTATAATTTTGCTGTCGTAATTGATGATCATATCATGGATATAACACATGTTTTTAGAGGTGAAGAACATTTATCAAATACTCCAAAACAATTATTTATTTATAAATATTTTAACTGGGAACCTCCAAAGTTTGGACACATGACAATAATTGTTAATGAAAAAGGAAAGAAATTATCTAAAAGAGATAATGACATTGTTCAATTTGTTTCTCAATATAGAAAAATGGGATTTTTACCAGCAGCAATTGATAATTTCTTGTTATTGTTAGGATGGACACCAGATTCTAGTAAGGAAATTTATTCTTTGAATGAAATGTTTGAAATTTTTGATGAAAAAAGACTTTCAAAATCTCCTTCAATGTTTGATAATAAAAAGTTATATTGGATGAATTCTCAATATATTAAAATGCTGGATGATGATAAATATTTCGAATTTATTAAACCATTTTTAATTACAAACGAACATCTAAAGAATAAAGATGATGAATTTTTGAGAAAAATTGCATTAATTTTTAAATCTGAAATTAGTTATGGAGAAGAAATTAATAAATTCATTAATGAAATTTATGTTAGGAATGATTTAAATGAGGATGAAATCAAATACTTAAAAGATGAGAAATTTAAAATTTTATTTGATGAATTTTATAAAAAAATTAATAGTTGCGAACAACTTAATTTTACAAAAGAAACTTTTAAACCATTTGTAAATGAATTAATTAATCTAGTTCATTTAAAAGGAAAAGATTTTTATATGCCATTAAGATTAGCTCTTACTGGATATGAACACGGTGTTGAAATGTACAATATTTTAAATATTCTTGGAAAAGATGAGGTATTAAACAGAATTTCGGAGGTAAGAAGCAAATGAAAATTGAAGATTCATTAAAACAAAATTTATTATCTATTTTAAATTCATTAGGCTTTAGTGATTTTTCATTAAATGACATCGAAGTTATTGTTAATAAAGACAAAACTCATGGTGATTATTCTAGCAATCTTGCTTTAAAATTCTCAAAAAAAGTAAATAAAAATCCAAGAGAATTTGCAAATTTAATTGTTAGTAACTTTAAAAGCGATGATATTGAAAAATTAGAAATTGCAGGACCTGGTTTTATAAACTTTTTTGTAAAAAATAATTCAATTTCAAAAGTTATAGATGAAGTTTTAACTAAAAAAGAATCTTATGGAAATTTAGATAAGAAAAATATTACTTATAATATAGAATATGTTTCCGCAAATCCAACAGGTGATTTACATTTAGGACACGCAAGAGGCGCAGCGCTCGGCGATTCAATTTCAAGAATTCTTAAAAAAGCTGGATATAATGTAATAAGAGAATATTACATTAATGATGCTGGAGCTCAAGTTAATAATTTAGCTAAATCTTTAAAATCAAGATATCTCGAATTATTTAATATAAAATATGAAATTCCAGAAGATGGTTATCAAGGTGAAGATGTAATTAAAATTGCTAAGGAATTTAAAGAACTCTACGGTGATAAATTTGTTGAAATAGATGATGAAAATTTAAATGTATTTAGAGATTTTGGTATTAAAAAAGAATTGGAAAAAATTAGAAATGATTTAAAAGAATTTAGAGTAGAATTTGATGTTTTTACAAGCGAAACTGATATTAGACATAAATATGATTTAAATAAATTAATAAATGATTTATCAAAATATTGCTATAAACAAGATGGAGCACTTTATTTAAGAACGACAGATTTCTTAGATGATAAAGATAGACCATTAATTAAAAGTAATGGCGATTATACATATTTTTTACCAGATATTATTTATCATTATGACAAAATTAAAAGAAACGCTGACTTTTTAATTGACGTTTTAGGAAGCGATCATCACGGATATGTTAATAGATTGAAAAGTGCATTAATGATGTTAGGTTTTTCCAAAGACATTTTAGAAGTTGAAATGACTCAAATGGTCAGAATTATTAAAGATGGTGAAGAAGTAAAAATGTCAAAAAGACTTGGTAATGCAATAAAAATGCGTGATTTAGTAAATATGGTTGGTGTTGATGCTTGTAGATATTTCTTTGTTTCAAGGTCATCTAATTCACATTTAGATTTTGATTTAGGTGTTGCTCTAGCAACCAATAGTTCAAACCCAGTCTATTACGCACAATATGCATATGCACGTATTTCAAGAGTATTATCTACTTCAGATATTGAATTAAATAATAATTATGAATTATTAGATAAAGATTTAGAAATTGATTTAATGAAAACATTAACTAATTATGATAAAATTATTAGTGATGCAAGTAAGGAACGAGCTCCTTATAAAATTTGTAATTATATTCAAGAATTAGCAAGCAAAATTCATGAATATTATGCAAAATTTAAATTCAGTGATGAAAATCAAAAATTATTAAGCGGAGCTAGAATGAGCTTACTAAAAGCATGTTCTATAGTATTAAAAGATGCATTAAATTTAGTTGGAGTCAGTGCTCCAAATGAGATGTAAAAAAGAAAGGAATTAATATGAGCGATAGAAAATCAAACGGCGATTTAGCATATGAATTTTTAAAGAGTTCAAAAGAACCAAAAAGTTTTGATGACATTTGGAATTATGTTTGTGATAATGGTGGCTTCAGTGAAGAAGAAAGAAAAAATTCCGATGTAATGTCTAAATTTTATACACATTTATTATTAGATGGAAGATTTGTTACTTTATGTGAAAATATGTGGGATTTAAGAGACCGTCAACCATATGATAAAATTCACATTGATTTAAACGCTGTTTATGCAGATGTTGAAGAAGGTAGCGACGAATCTGATGATGAAGACGGTGATGAAGTATCTTCTGAAGATGAAAATATTGAAAGTGAAGAATATTAATTTATATATTACTTTGTAAAAAGGGAGGAATTTTTTATGGAATTAGTAAATATGAATGAAATGCTAAAAAAAGCTCAAGAAGGAAAATATGCAGTTGGTCAATTTAACATCAACAATCTTGAATGGACAATTGCAATTCTTGATGAAGCACAAAAATTAAATGCTCCAGTTATTTTAGGTGTCAGTGAAGGCGCTGCAAAATATATGGGTGGCGTTGATGTAATTGTTGGTATGGTTAAAGGATATATAAAAGATGCTAATATTACAGTTCCAGTTGCACTTCACGTTGATCATGGTTCAAGCTTTGAATTTTGTAAAAAAGCAATTGATGCTGGTTTTACAAGTGTAATGATTGATGCTTCTAAACATGAGTTAGAAGAAAATATTAGAATTACAAAAGAAGTTGTTGATTATGCTCATAAACACGGAGTCAGTGTTGAAGCTGAATTAGGTCATGTTGGCGGTCAAGAAGATAATGTTGCATCAAATGGTGTTCTTTATGCTGATCCAAATGAATGTGTTAAATTAGTCAATGAAACAAAAATTGATTGCTTAGCACCAGCTCTTGGTAGTGTTCATGGTCCATATCACGGTGAACCAAAATTAGGTTTTAAAGAAATGGCTGAAATTGCTGGTTTAGTTAAAATACCTTTAGTTTTACATGGAGGCAGCGGTATTCCAGATTATCAAATTAAAAAAGCTATTGAATGTGGTACATGTAAAATTAATGTTAATACAGAATGCCAAATGGCATTTACAAAAATTGTTCGAGAAGTAATTGCTAACGATGATAAAGTCTATGATCCAAGAAAAGTTATTGGTCCTGGAAAAGAAGGAATTAAAGAAATCGTTAGAGAAAAATGTGAAATTTTTGGTTGCATCAATAAAGCTTAATTAATATTAAAAAATAAAGCCCTTTTCAAAGGGCTTTTTTATTATCTATTAGGAGGAAAAATATGTTTGAAGATGTTTTAGATGATATGATTTTTATTGTCAAAAAAGCAAATAAATTAATTATGGATTATTATAATAAACACGTTTCTTATGAACTTAAAGAAGATAATTCTCCAGTTACAATTGCTGATAAAGAATCAAATAAATTAATTAGAAATTATCTTCATGAAAAATATCCAAATTTTGCTATTTTATCTGAAGAAGATAAGGATAACTTAGATAGATTAAATAATGATTATGTCATAATTATAGATCCTCTTGATGGAACAGAAGATTTTATTAAAAGAACAAACCAATTTGCTATTAATGTAGCTTTATCATATAAACATGAGATAGTTGTTGGTGTAATTGGAATACCTTTTGAAGATTTAATTTATTATGCAAGTTTAAATCAAGGCGCTTATAAATTAGATTCAAATAATAATAAGATAAAAATTCATGTTTCTAATAAAAAAAATAATTTAACTTGTCTTACAAGTGTATTCCATATGAATAAAAAAGAAGAAGAACTTATCTTAAAACATAAAGATAAAATTAAATTTGTTAAAAAATGTGGTTCATCTTTAAAAGCATGCAAAATTGCAGAAGGCGAAGCCGAACTTTCTTATAGAATGTCAGCAGGTACAAAAGAATGGGATACCGCACCATTTGAAATTTTATTAAAAGAAGCAGGTGGTGTCGTCTTAAAACCAGATTTAACAAAAATGACTTATAATCGTGAAGACGTTTATAACCGTGATGGTTATATTATTGCAAATTGCAAGGAGAATATTTTATTATGAAATTTAAGTTTTTATTAGTTTTACCGTTATTGTTTTTGTCATCTTGTGATAACACTAATGTAAATAGTAGTTCATCAAGTGCATCAAATCTAAATAATTCATCAATTACTACAACTAATACAACCACGACAACTGCCACAAGCGAGCCAACAACAAGCGTTCAAAAAGAAAGCATGACCTTTGATGTTTATGGTATAAATGATTTTCATGGCGCCGTTAATAGTCAATATTCAAGCGCCGGTTATTATGAACTAGGTTTAGGAAAATTATCGACATATTTAAAAACTGATTCAACAAGCGATGAAAAATTTATCATCTCAAGCGGTGATATGTGGCAAGGAAGTATCGAATCAAGTATTAATAAAGGTAAATACCTAACAGATGCAATGAATTTAATGGGTTTTGATTCAATGACTTTAGGAAATCATGAATTTGATTGGGGACAAGAAGTTATTACTGAAAATTCAAATTTTGCAAATTTTGATTTTCTTGCATGTAACGTTGTTGACAGAAATGGCGAATTAATTCCAGGTGTTAAAGGTAGCACAATTGTTACCAAAAATAATTTTAAAGTTGGAATTGTTGGCTATATTGATTCAAGTTGTTATTATTCAATTACTGCCACAATGACAGAGGGATTAAGTTTTGAATATCAATTTGATGATGAATATGTTTTAAAAGAATGTGAAAAATTACACCAGCAAAATGTAGATTTTATTATTTTATCTGAACACTCAGAATTAAATGTATTAAGAGATTTTGATTTACAAGATGTAATTAATGAAGGTGGAATTGATTTAGTTTTAGGTGGACATTCACATTCAACTGAAAATGATAAATTTTTTAGAAATGATGGCAAAATTGTCCCTGTATTAAATGCATTATGTAATGGAGAAATGGTTTCTAAATCAACTTTTTCTTATGATGCAGAAACTGATGATGTAACTTATGTTTCTTCAAAATTAGTTAAATTTGAACAAAGCCAATATCAAAATTTGGAGGAAGATCCAGCAATTTTAAATCTTTATAAAACAAAATATGATGTTGATGATTTAAAAAATAAAGTAATTGGAACAATTGATGGAGATTTGTATTCTTATGGATCTGCTGCTAATTTAGCTGCAAGTGCAATATATGATTATGCAATTAATAATTATTCTCAATATAACATTGTTGCTGGTATATCAAATCAAGCTAGAACAAATATTGAAAGTGGACAATTAACTTACGGAGAATTATTTAGAAGTTTTCCTTTTGAAAACGAGTTATTAATTTACAAAGTCGATCGTAACTATTTATCAAAAATGTCCAGCGATTCATCAAGATTTTTGAATAAAGAATTTGATATTAATGATATTAATTTTAATGAAACAGTTTATGTTTGCGCAATTGATTATGTTGCACTTAAAGATTATTCAGTTTCTCAATGTGTAAGAACTAATATTTTTTATCGAGATGTTATTACAAATTATATAAAAGAAAAAGGCACTATTCGTGCCTATGAATACGATTATTAAGTTTATAAATTAATAAATTTAATCTTCTTCGTCTAATTTAACAGCTAAAATTCCTGGAACTTCTTCCATAAGGATTACTTCAATCCCATCATTTAAAGTTGTGTTAATTAAACCGCAACCCTTACAAGCTCCAGTTAATTTAATATAAACAATCCCATCTTTATATTTTGAAAATTCTAAATCACCACCATCTCTTTGAATAAATGGTCTAATTTTATTTAGAGTTTTTTTGATTGCTTCAATAGTTTCATTTTGAGTCATTAATTATATATTTTTGTTGAATAAATTTATCTAATTATTAAACAAAATTTCAACAAAATCCTCCTTAAAATAAAAAAATATTTAAGATTTGTATAGCTTTTAAATCTTTAATATTTATTAATAATCTGGTGCGCGAGATGAGAATCGAACTCACACGGCAATGCCATACGCCCCTCAAACGTACGCGTCTACCAATTCCGCCACTCGCGCAGTGCTATTATTATATATTATTAATAATAAAAAAACTACAAATTAGTCTTGTTTAGGTGCTTTATATATAAATTTTTTTCTTGTAAGATAATTCCAAACAAGAACAATTAAAGTTTGAATTATAAAAACAATAATATAACACCAGAAATTTAAATTAGATAAACAATCTACAAAATATTCCCAAATACTTGATCCATCGGTTGGAAATAATTGAAAATCAATAATGTTAATATTTGAAGTTGATAAAATTAGATAACCTAATCCATAAGTAATTCCAAGGCCGATTAAAAATCCTAAAACTGAAAATAGTAAAAATAATAAAACGCCTTTTAATGATTTTGATTCCTTGTCATCTTTAACATTTTTAAAAACCCAAAAAGTTGAAAGTAAATAATTAACAACAACTCCAATTAAAAATCCACAAGTATAACCTATAAAAGTTTTTAATGAATCGCCATTATTTAAATTATTAAAACTATCTCCTATTGCTGTATTAATAATAATTTTAATTATTAAGTCAACTGCAGTTGCAATAACTCCAACAATTACAAATCGTAAAATTTCTAATTTATTAGAATATTTTTTCTTTTCTAATTTGTTTTCCATAATACTAAAAGCATATTACAATTTAAACTTTTTTCAAGTTTTTATTTTTAACAAAATTATTAATAAATGATAAAATAATTAAGTTAATAAAGGAGTTAATTTATGAATAAAATTTTAGTAGAAACCAGTGCAAGACATATTCATTTAACACAAGAAGCTTTAGAATATTTAATGGGAGAAGGTTTTCAATTACAAGTTAGAAGCCAATTAAGTCAACCTGGTCAATTTGTATCAACAACAAGACTTGATATTGTTGGTCCAAAAAAGACAATTAGTAGAGTTTCAATTTTAGGTCCAGTTAGAAAATTTAATCAAGTTGAAGTTTCTTTAACTGATGCAAGAACTCTTGGAATTAATGCTCCCGTTAGAGAATCTGGTGATATTGAAGGTAGTGCCCCAATTAAAATTGTAAATCCTGAAAATGGAAAAGAATTAGATTTAAAAGAAGGATTAATTGTTGCAAAAAGACATATCCATATGACACCAAAAGATGCTGAAGATTTTGACGTTAAAAATGGCGACATTGTAAAAGTTAAGATTTCTAACACCGGCAGAGCATTAATTTTTGATGATGTTGTAATTAGAGTTAGCGAAAAATTTCATTTAAATATGCACATTGATACAGATGAATCAAATGCTGCATGTGCAAGTGGAGAAGTTTACGGCGAATTAATTAAATAAGGAAATAAATTGTGAAAATTAAGGTAATTTGTCCAAATTGTCATAAAGAAATTGACATTGAAAAAGATGTTGATGTTTTTGAATGTCCAGAATGTCATAAAGCATTTACATATAAATCCGTTGTTGATTTTACAAATATTCATATTAAAAAATATTTAAGAAGCGCCGAACAATATGAGTCTAATGCATATTCTTATAAAGATGCATTTTATTGTTACAATGAAGTTTTAAGATTTTTACCAAATAATTTAGATGCATTTTTAGGTAAATTATTAAACGGAATTAAAAAATCAACATTAAAAGATACTTATTTTAAACAATTTATTGAAGATTTTAATAATCAAGATTTAGTTTTAGATCAAACTACTTATATTAGAATTGGTCATTTTTTTGAAGAAGTATTACTTTGTCTTTTTAAATATGTAAAAGCAATGGATAATTTAATTAGTATTGCAAGCAATGATGAAGAAAAAATAATTGCATATAAAAATTTGTTAGATGTTAATGAGTTGTATAAATTATTAAACGAAAATATTGCGTTATTTAATGAACAAGAATATCAAGATTCAATTTTCATTTCGAAAGATCAAATAAATGCTGAAGAAGAATTTATTAAAAAATATTTAAATGATTCAAATATTTATAAGCTAAGTGAAAAATTAGATGATACACTAATTTTTAGCGGAAATATAAAATTAAAATATTCTGATTTTAATATTGATGATTATTCTAACATTCAAGATTATTATGTTTTTAAATTAAATGTTACTGCTGATAAATATAAATATATTTTTATTGCTTTAGCATTATTTATAGTGGTTTCGATTGTTGGTTTAGTATTAACACTAACTATGGAAGATAAAACCCCAGGTTATATTATATTAGGCGTTTCACTTGGATTATTTGCTTTAACTTATATTGGTTTTATACTTTTAAGAAGAAAAACTTTAAAAGATTTATCTAAATAAAATTATTTTCTTTTAAATAAATTAATAGTTTTTTACAAGCATTAGCTCGATGTGAAAAACTATTTTTTTCATTTTCTTCTAATTCTGCAAATGTTTTGTTTAATTTATTTAAAATAAAAATTGGATCATAACCAAATCCATGAATTCCTTTCAAGTCTTTAGAAATTTTTCCATATGCTTTTCCCACAAAATATAGTGGTTTAGAAGATAAATTTAATAAACAAAGTGTGCAAACAAAATGAGCTTTTTTATTTTCTTCTTTTTTTGCACGATTAATTAAATATTTGTTCGTTATTTCTTGACCACCCATTTTTTGTGAGAATCTATGCGAATAAATACCTGGAAAATTCTTTCCTAAAAATTCAATAATAATTCCAGAATCATCTGCTAAAATTGGTAAGTTTGTGCATTTTTGCAAAGATTTTGCCTTAATTAGTGCATTTTGCTTAAATGTTTTTCCATTTTCATCTATTTCAAGATTGGAAACTATTTGATTCATTGGAATTATATTAATGTTATAACCTTTAAAAATTTCTCTATATTCTTGTAATTTATGAGAATTATTTGTTGCGATAACTAAATTTAACATAATATTAGTGTAATATAAAATCTAATTGATTGAAACTGACAAAGTTAAAATATATAATATTAAAGCACGCTTCCTTAGCCAAGTTGGTAAGGCAATTGACTGCAACTCAATGATCGTTGGTTCAAATCCGACAGGAAGCTCCATTTAAAGTGTTTTATCAAGTGCGCCCTTAGCTCAACTGGATAGAGCATTAGTCTACGAAACTAAAGGTTGCGGATTCGAGTTCCTCAGGGCGCGCCAATCTATATATTATTAATTAAAAAGTCCCATTTTATGGGACTTTTATGTTACTTATTTAATTTTTCAACATCAAACTCTTTTAACAATTTAATAAGTGGTCTGATGTTCTTTTTAACATTTCCATCGATAAATGGATTTCTTAAATGAGCTTTTTCAAGTAATGTTTGGAACGGATATTTTCCGCCAAGCTTACAAAGTTTGACATATTTATTCCATGTTCTTTCTCTATTTTTTAATGATTCATTTAAAAATTGATATGCAACAACTTGAGCAAGTGAATAATCAATATAATAAAATGGCGATGAGAAAATATGATTTTGCTTTAACCACCAAGTTCCTTTATTATAAAAATTAAATCCACTGTATTTTTTTAAAGGCAACCATTTCTTTTCAAGTTCTCTCCATTTTGCACATCTTTCTTCATGAGTAATATTCACATTTTCATATACAAAATGTTGAAATTCATCGACTAAAGCCATGTAAGGAATAAAACAAATTGAATTTGCTAAATGTTGGTATTTAAATTTTTCAGCATCATCACCAAAAAATAAGTCCATCCAAGGCCAAGTTAAAAATTCCATGGACATAGAATGAATTTCACAAGCCTCTAGTGTTGGTGAAAAATATTCTGGAACTTTAATATTTCTTGCACAGTAATATTGAAAAGCGTGTCCAACTTCATGAGTTAGAGTTTCAACATCTTGACTTGTACCATTAGAATTTGCAAATATAAATGGAACTTTATATTTTGAAATACTTGTCATGTAACCACCAGGAAGTTTTCCTTTAGTTGCTTCTAAACTCAATAAATTTGAATCCATCATCATTTCAAAGAATTCACCTGTTTCTTTGGACATTAAATGATACATCTTATTTGCTTTTTTTGTTAATTCAATAATATTATCATGTGGAGCAGGATTCCCATTTTTAAAATATAAATTTAAATCATAGAATTGTGGATTTTTAATTTCGATTAATTTTGCTTGTTGTTTGATTAATTTTTTATAAATTGGAACAACTGTCTTATATAATTGTTCTCGATAATTTTTAATATCTTCTTTATTATAATCGGTTCTTCCAAGTAATTTATATGCAAAATCAACATAACTAGAGTAGCCTAATTTTTTTGCCATTCGATCACGGACAATAACCATATTAGAATAAATTTCACCAAGTTGTTTATTGTTATCTTTAAAGAATTTTTCAATTAATTTTGAAACTTCATAACGAGTATTTCTATCGGTTGATTCAATAAATTTACCAAGTTGTGCAATAGAATACTCTTTATCTTTGTAGATAACTTTTGAATTACCAAGGATTTCGTCATGTTGATTGACAAGTTTATTTTCTTCAATTAAATCATTGATAATTTTTTTATCAAAAGATAATAAGGAATTCTCGTATTTTTGGAATAAGAATTTTCCATATTTCTTTTCAAGCTCATCTTTAAAAGGTTTATTTAGAATTTCTTTGATAATTTCACAACTGCATTCAGTAATTAATGGAGAAATTTCATTAACGGTTTGCATCGCAGTCTTATATTCTTGATTAGTTGTGTCAATTGTGTATCTAATGTAAATAATATTAATATCACTTGATAAATCACTTTCAAATTTATTAATTTTTGAAATTAATTTTTCAACATCTTTTGCGTTGTCTGCTTTTTTAAATTCTTCTAAAAATACTTGATATCTTTTTTGTATTTTTTCAATGTTTGGAATGTGTAATGGAATCTCATTAAAATTCATAAATATTTTCCTCCTTTAAAATGAATTTTCTTTTGGTTTTAATTTAAATATTTTCATCCATAAAATTGTTAACTTATTTTTAACATAATAATTATATGCAACAGTGACATAATTATAATTTTCTAACAACTTAAAATATTGAATATCAGTTTCATTATTAAATTTTAATATTTTTACAAATAATGTATCATTTTTAATTTCTTTAAAAGTATCGTTATATCTTAAAGATGTTAATAAATCATTATATATTTTAATTAAATCCATGTAGCATTCAGAATATGTTTTATTAAGTAAATTTTTTTGAATATCGTATTCAAATTTTTTATTAATTAATTCTTTTTTATTTAAAAAGTCATGCAATTCTTGAATAATTTTTATTTTTTCAAAAATAATAATCGTAAATGATTTATAACAAGATTTGATTTTATTTCGATAAGAAAAGGCAGAAATTATAGAAAAAACTGCAAAAACCAAGTATAGAAGAACTATACATATAACAATACAAATAATAGTTTTACTAACAACTTCGCTTAATAAAAAATTCATAAACAAAATCATTAATAAAATATCAATTTATGAGCATAATTTCAATTTATTTTAATATAATGTTATAATTTTACTAGGAGATTATTATGAGAAAACCAATTATTGCATTAATTTATGATTTTGATAAAACTTTATGCACAACTGATATGCAAAATTATAAATTTATACCAAATTTAAACATGACACCAGATGAATTTTGGAAAGAAACAACTGAAATTTGCAAAAATTATGGTGTTGAAAAAATTCTTGGTTACATGTATTTAATGCAAAAAAAATGTAAAGATTTAAATATTCCATTAACAAAAAAATATTTAAATGAATGTGGAGAAAACATCGAATTTTATCAAGGTGTTTTAACATGGTTTAAAAGAATCAAAGACTATGGGGCAAAAAAAGGAATAAGAGTTGAACATTATCTTTGTTCTTCTGGAAATAAAGAAATTGTCAGCGGTTCAAAAATTGCAAAATATTTTAAAGAAATTTATGGATGCGAATTTTTTTATGATCCTACAACAAAAGTCGCAATTTGGCCTAAAAATGCCGTCAATTATACTCAAAAAACTCAATATTTATTTAGAATTTCTAAAGGTGTATTAGATGCAACTGACGATGATAATTTAAATGCCAAAACTAAAAAAAGAAGAATTCCATATCATAATATGATTTATTTAGGTGATGGAATTACTGATGTTCCATGTATGGAAATTGTAAAAAATAATGGTGGATTTTCAATTGCC
Organism: uncultured Bacilli bacterium; assembly: GCA_944349595.1. Classification (GTDB taxonomy): domain Bacteria; phylum Bacillota_I; class Bacilli_A; order RFN20; family CAG-826; genus Alectryobacillus. Next base: position 234,409 of record CALVNF010000001.1, read on the forward strand.
ATTGAACATAATAGATTATCAAGTCTTAAAACTAATCAATTACTTGAAGATAAGAGAGTTAAATATATTTGTAAAGCCGATTATAGAGAAAATTCCAAACTTGATAAATTAGTTAAAAGTATTATTGATTTAATTGCAACAGAAACAATTATTAATTCTTTTGATAAAAGTAATAACAATGAACAATAATTATTAATCTATGATAAAATATCTTGTATGAATTATTTTATTTTGTTATGCGGTGGAGTTGGCAAAAGAATGAAAATTGAAACTCCAAAACAATATCTAAAGTACAAAAACAAGTATATTTTTCAATATTCTTTAGAACAAGCAATTAATACAAAATTATTCAAAAAATATATCATTGTTGCAGAAAATTCTTATTTTTCTTTAATTAAAGAAGCAACTAAAAATTACAATAATATTCAATTAGTAGAAGCTGGAAAAACAAGACAAGAATCAACCTATAATGGATTAAAAAGTATTGAAAATGTCAAAGAAAAAGATTTTGTTGTAATCCATGATTCAGCAAGAATGTTTATAAAGGCTAATGATATTAAAAAGTTTGTTGAATTTGCAAAACAAAATGAAACATGTATCCCATATAAATATGAAAATAATGCTGTGTTTGATAAAAAGAATAAAACATATTTAAAAAGAGATGATATTTTACTACTTGAAACACCACAAGTTTTTAAATTATCAAAAATACTTAAAGCACATGAACAAGCCGTTTTAGATAATTTTGTTAATAATTTTGATGATAGTGCAATTTATTTTAAATATATTGACACTCCAAAATTTTTATTAAATCGTCAATATAATTTAAAAATAACAACACTTCAAGATATAAATGAAATCGAGGCTCACTTATGAAAGTAAATGATTTAGTTTTAGGGAGAATCATTAATATCAAGCCTTATGGTTTATTTCTTGAATTAGAAGATGGAAGTAGAGGTTTACTTCATATTTCTGAAATTTCAAATAAATATATTAGTAATATTTATTCAAGATTTTACATAAATCAAGTTTTAAATGTTAAAATAATTAAAATTGATAAAGATAAAAATTTTATCAATTTTACAATTAAAGGCATAACAAAAGAAGAACGTTCACTTTATGAAAATAAAATGAACGGATTTAAGAAATTAGAAAGAAACATTAATTATTGGATCGAACATTATAAAGGAGGAGATTCTATGGAATTAGATTTAAAATATGTTAAAAACGCTGCAAATCTTAAAGATTATGAAGAAAGCGTTAAAAAAATTAATCACATGATTAATGAAAAAACTGGAAAAGGTAATGATTTTCTAGGATGGACAACTTGGCCAAGAGATTACAATAAAGAAGAAGTTGAAAGAATTATAAAAAAAGCACAATTCATTAGAGATAATTTTGAAGTTCTTGTTGTATGTGGAATTGGCGGCAGTTATCTTGGAGCAAGGGCTGCAATTGATGCACTTAAAGGTTTAAGAAATAATGATAAAATTGAAATTGTCTATATGGGACAAACATTTTCAAGTGAATACATTTATGACGAACTTGAATATTTGAAAAACAAAAATTTTGCAATTTGTGTTATTTCAAAATCTGGAACTACCACTGAAACAAGCGTTAGTTTTAGATTATTAAAAGAATTATTAGAATCAAAAATTGGAAAAGAAAAAGCAAAAGACGCAATTGTTGCAGTTACCGATAAAGAAAAAGGTGCTTTAAAAACTTTATCTGATCAAGAAGGTTATGAAACTTATGTTTTACCAGATGATATTGGTGGAAGATATAGTGTATTAACTCCAGTTGGTTTATTCCCAATGGCAGTTGCTGGAATTGACATTAAAAAAGTTTTAAAAGGCGCATATGATTCAATGATTAAATATGATAATGATGATATTTATACAAATGATTGTTATAAATACGCCGTTAACAGATTTAATGAATATGAAAATAATAAAAAGTCAGTAGAAATGTTTATTACATATGAACCAAAACTCGTTCAATTAAACGAATGGTTAAAACAATTATTTGGAGAATCAGAAGGTAAAGAAGATAAAGGTTTATTACCAGATAGTGCCCATTTTACCACTGATTTGCATTCTTTAGGTCAATTTATACAAGAAGGAACCCATATTTTATTTGAAACTGTTTTATATGTTAAAAATCCTTCTAAAGACATTAGTGTTCCACATGATGAAGAAAATTTAGATGGATTAAATTATTTAGAAGGAAAGACATTATCATATATTAATGAGAAAGCATTTTTAGGAACATTAGATGCTCACTCTAATTCAGGCAATGTTGATAATTTCGTTCTTTATGTAGATAAAATGGATGAATATAATCTAGGCTATTTATTTTATTTCTTTATGAGAGCTTGTGCAATGTCTGCATATTTGTTAAAAATTAATCCATTTAACCAACCAGGAGTTGAAATTTATAAGAAAAATATGTTCCATCTTTTAGGTAAAAAAGGTTATTAATAAAAAAATATTAATTGAGTGCTTAAAATTATGATAAATTATTTCTTGTTATATTATTTTAGAAGTAATATAATAATAAAGCGCTCAATTTAGGGACGTTTAGCTCAGTTGGGAGAGCATCGCTTTTACACGGCGGGGGTCAGGGGTTCAAGCCCCTTAACGTCCACCATTAAAAATCACTCAATTGGAGGGGTAGCGAAGAGGCTAAACGCGGCTGACTGTAAATCAGCTCCCGAGGGTTCGGCAGTTCGAATCTGCCCCCCTCCACCATCTTTTATAGGTCAGTGATATTGGGATGTAGCCAAGTGGTAAGGCAACAGACTTTGACTCTGTCATTTCGCTGGTTCGATCCCAGCCATCCCAGCCAGTTTGATCCACTAGCTCAGTCGGTAGAGCACTTGACTTTTAATCAAGGGGTCTGGAGTTCGAATCTCCAGTGGATCACCATCTTATATGCCCGAGTGGCGGAATTGGTAGACGCACAGGACTTAAAATCCTGCGGAAGTTGATTCCATACCGGTTCGATTCCGGTCTCGGGCACCATCTTACAAATAACGCCGATTTTGTCGGCTTTTTTTATTTTTTGGGTTTTTGTAGGGTCGATTATAAACGCTTTATATTTGTGCGTGGTCGAAGCTAAACATCTTTTATTTTATGTAATATACAAAATTTAAAAAGTAAATGACAAAATAAATGTATTATTTTCTTTTTTTGTTGCTTAGTTTTTAATTATTATTCAAACAAATTAGACTAATAAATCAATTCTAATTACTATATATCCAGTTATTTTAATAACTAAATATATTTCTTTAGTAACATTAATAATTCACGCTAAAATTGACAAAAAAATCAAAATTTTATATTGATTTAGGGATTTTATAAATCAATTTAATACTTATTAATCATCTTTTATGTTATTGTAAGCGCTTTAAAAGTTAGATAAAATATTAAATTGAGATATAGGGAGATATTTTAATGAAGTTACAAAAAGTTGCTATTGATATGATTAAATCAATATGTGGAAGGTATAAAGATGAACCAAGTCCTTTAATGTTGATTTTAAGTGATGTTCAAAATGAATATGGTTATATTCCACTTGAAGTTCAAGAAATTATAAGCGAAGAAATTAACATTCCAGTTAGTGAAATTTATGGAGTTGTTACATTTTATTCATTTTTTAGTTTAACACCAAAAGGAAGATATGTAATTGGTGTTTGTATTGGTACTGCATGCTATGTTAAAGGCGGACAAAATGTTTTAGATAAATTTGGCGAATTATTAAAAATAAAACCAGGTCAAACAACTGAAGATGGATTATTTACATTAGATGGATTAAGATGCATCGGTGCTTGTGGAATTGCGCCAGCTATTTCAATTAATGGAAAAGTATATCCTAAAGTAAAATTGAGTGATATTCCAAATATTATTAAAGAATATCGAGATAAGGAGATGGAATAATGGCTAAAAATATTGAAAATAAAAAAATAAAAACAATAGAAGATTTAAAAAACACCTTATCTAATTGCTCAAAATGCATGAAAGAAAAATTTGATGGGCAAGATAATAAAAGACATATCGTTGTTTGCGGAGGTACAGGGTGTCTTTCTTCAAATTCTCAAGAAATAATTGATAATTTTAATAAATTGATCGAAGAAAAAAATTTACAAGATAAAGTTACATGCAACGTTGTTGGATGTTTTGGGTTTTGTTCTCAAGGTCCGTTTGTAAAAATTTATCCAGATGATACTTTATATCACGCCGTTAAACCAAGTGATTGTAAACGAATTATTGAAGAAGATATAATTGGTGGAAAAACAATTGAAGATTTATTATATACAGAACCTTCAACTGGAAAAAAAGTAAAAAGACAGGATGATATTAATTTTTATAAAAAACAACTTAGAATTGCATTACATGGGTGTGGTCAAATAAACCCTGAAATCGTACAAGAAGCTCTTGGATTTGATGCATTTAAAGGCTTAATTAGAGCTTTAAGTATGTCACAAGAAGATGTAATTAAAGAAATTTTAGATAGCGGCTTAAGAGGAAGAGGCGGTGCAGGTTTCCCAACTGGTAAAAAATGGAAATTTGCTTACGACGTTAAAGATGATACAAAATATGTAGTCTGTAACGGGGATGAAGGTGATCCAGGTGCGTTTATGGATCGTTCAATTCTTGAAGGAAATCCAGTTGCAGTTATTGAAGGAATGATGATTGCAGGATATGCAATTGGAGCTCAAAATGGATATTTTTATGTTAGAGCTGAATATCCAATTGCCGTTAAAAGATTAAGAATTGCTATTAAAGAACTTGAAGAAATCGGACTTTTAGGTGATAACATTTTAAATAGTGGATTTAATTTTAGAGTTCATATTAGACTTGGAGCGGGCGCTTTTGTTTGTGGTGAAGAAACAGCTTTATTAAATTCAATAGAAGGAAAAAGAGGCATGCCAAGAACAAGACCTCCATTTCCAGCTGTAAAAGGTTTATGGGGAAAACCAACAATTATTAACAATGTTGAAACCCTTGCAAATGTTCCATATATTATGAGAGTTGGAGCTAAAGAGTATGCAAAAATTGGAACTGAAAGAAGTAAAGGAACTAAAGTTTTTGCATTAGGCGGGAAAGTCAATAATGTAGGATTAGTTGAAGTTCCAATGGGAACTACAATTAGAGAACTTGTTTATGATATCGGTGGAGGAATTCCAAATTCAAAAAGATTCCAAGCAATTCAAACCGGTGGTCCAAGTGGCGGTTGTTTAACTTTAAATGAAATCGATACTCCAATTGAATATGAATCTTTAATTGAAAAAGGTAGTATGATGGGAAGTGGCGGAGCCATCGTTATGGATGAAGATAATTGTATGGTTGATGTCGCTAAGTTTTATTTAGAATTTATATGTGATGAAAGTTGTGGAAAATGTTCTCAATGTAGAATTGGAACAAAAAGATTACTTGAAATTCTTACAAAAGTAACCGATGGAAAAGCTACAATGGAAGATTTAGATAAACTTCAAACTTTAAGTGAATCAATTCAAGTTGGATCATTGTGTGGACTTGGTCAAACTGCTCCAAATCCTGTTTTATCAACACTAACAAAATTTAAAGATGTCTATATTAGACACGTACAAGATAAAAAATGTGATGCTGGAGTTTGTAAATCACTTATCGAATTCCATATCGATCCAAATAAATGTAAAAAATGTTCTCTTTGTGCTAGAAATTGTCCAGTTAATGCAATTAGTGGTGTTATTGGAAAAGAAGCATTTAAGATTGATTTAAATAAATGTATTAAATGTGGAACTTGTATTTCGGCATGTAAGTTTAATGCAATTTATAAAAAATAGGTGGTAGTGTTATGGCAAAAGTACAAATTTTTATTGATGGGAAAGCTTACGTTGTTGAAGAAGGTTTAACAATATTAGAAGCAGCAAAAATATGCGGATACAATATTCCAAATTTGTGTACATGGAAAAAAGGTGAATGCTCAGTTGCAAGTTGCCGTGTATGTTTAGTCAAAGTTGAAGGCGAAAGAAGACTTGTTCCAAGTTGTGCATACCCAATTAGAGATGGAATTAAAATTTCAATTGTTGATCCAAAAGCAGTTATCGCTCGAAGAACAAGTGTGGAATTACTTTTATCTAACCATTATTATAACTGCCAAGCTTGTAGGAAAAATGGTCAATGTGAACTTTTAGAAGTTGCTAGAAGAGTTGGTGCAAGACCAGAACAATATGTTGGAGAAAAAACAAAATCAACTTTTGATGATGTCGCTCCATCCCTCGTTAGAGATACTTCTAAATGTATTTTATGTGGAAGATGTATTGAAGCTTGTAAAAATACACAAGGAATAGGAATTCTAGGATTTGAAAATCGAGGATTTAAAACAATTGTCGGACCAAGTGAAAATAGAAGTTTTAATGATGTTCCTTGTATTCAATGTGGACAATGCACATTAGTTTGTCCAACTGGAGCCTTAATGGAACATAGTGAAATTGACAAATTAGATAAAGCATTTAATGATGGAAAATATGTAATTGTTCAAACTGCTCCAGCTGTAAGAGCCGCAATTGGAGAAGAATTTGGAGAGACAATTGGAACAAATTGCACTGGAAAAATGGTTGCAGCTTTACATAGATTAGGATTTTATCGAGTTTTTGATACAAATTTTGGAGCTGATTTAACAATTACAGAAGAAGCGAATGAATTTGTTCAAAGAATTATTTCTCATCGACCTGGTCCAATGATTACATCATGTTCTCCAGGTTGGGTTAATTATATTGAATATTATTATCCAGATTTATTACCTCATTTATCAAGTTGTAAATCGCCTCATGAAATGGTTGGAGCAATTATTAAATCATATTATGCTGAAAAACATAACATTGATAGAAGCCAAATTTGTGTTGTTTCAATCATGCCATGTACTGCTAAAAAATATGAAAAAGAAAGACCTGCTAATTCAGTTGATGGATTAAAAGATGTTGACATTGTTTTAACAACAAGAGAATTAGCCGAACTTATTAAAAGAGCTGGTATTATGTGGAAAAAATTACCAGATGAAGAATTTGATGATGATTTAATTGGAGAATACTCTGGAGCTGGTGCAATTTTTGGTGTAACCGGTGGCGTTATGGAAGCTGCAATTAGAACAGCCTATCATATTTTAACTAATCAAGAATTAGAACCAATTGAATTTAGTCCATGTAGAGGTTTAGAAGGAATTAAAGAAGCGGAGCTTAAAATTAATGGACAAAAATATTCATTTGCAATGTGTAGTGGCATGAAAAATGCAAAAATATTGCTTGAACAAATTAAAAATGGTGAATCAAAGTATGATTTCATCGAAGTAATGGGCTGTCCGGGTGGATGTATTAATGGCGGCGGCCAACCTTATGTATTTCCACTATTCTTACCAAATGAAGATGACAATATTCAAGATACATACATTCAAAAAAGAGCAAAAGTTCTTTATGATATAGATAAAGGTAAAAAAATTAGAAGAAGTCATTTAAATCCAGATATTATTACTCTTTATAAAACATATCTAGGAGAATATGGTTCTCCAAAAGCTCATAAGTTATTACATACAACTTATAATTTTCATAGAGAAAAATATAGAGATCTAAATCAAGAATAAATAAACTAAAAGAAGTTATTTAATTTTAAAAAATGAAAATGGCGACATTTTCATTTTTTTAAATAATAAATTATCACTATTCTTTTAAAAATAAGATATAAAAATTATAATAATTAAGAGGTGACATTATGACAATTAATGGTAAGATATATCAAAATGAACGTGAATTATATGACTCAAGCAACTTAAAATTAATTAATTGTAAATTCCAAGGTAAAGCTGATGGTGAATCTCCTTTAAAAGAATCTAAGAATATTAGTTTAGAAAATTGTTTAATTGATCTTAGATATCCTTTTTGGCATAACTTAAATATTGATATAAAAAATTGTAATTTAACAATAAATTGTAGAGCCAGTTTATGGTATACAAAAAATATAAAAATAAAAGACACATTAATTGATGGAATTAAAGCAATTAGAGAATGTAGTAATATTCAAATATTAAATACAAAAATAAATTCGCCTGAATTTTTATGGAAAAGTAAAAATATTGAAATAAATAATTGTTCTCTAATTAGTGAATACGCTTTTTTAGAATCAAAAAATATTCATATTTCTAATTTAACTTTTCAAGGAAAATATTCTTTTCAATACACCAAAAATATCAAGATAATTAATTCAAATCTTGACACAAAAGATTGTTTTTGGCATTGTAAAAACGCCGTTATTAAAGATTGTGTTATAAAAGGAGAATATTTAGCATGGTACTCTAATAATTTGACATTTATTAATTGTATAATTATTGGTACACAACCATTTTGTTATTGTAAAAATTTAAAGTTGATAAATTGTGAGATGATTAATGCAGATTTAGCCTTTGAATATTCCAATGTTAAAGCAAAATTAATCGGTGATATTGAGAGTATTAAAAATCCAAGAAACGGTTATATTTTTGTAAATAATATTAACAATTTAATCTTAACAAATGACTCAAAATACAAAAATAGATGCAAAATTTATTACAAAAAGTGCAATAATTTAACAAAATAATAAATAATTAATTTTTAATATAATACTTTGTATTATAATATTAATGTTTTGGAGGATATATTTATGGGAAGACATTTTGAAGTTAGAGCCGCTGCAATGGCTGCAAGTGCTGCTAAAAAAAGTGCTATGTATATGAGAGCATCAAAAGAAATCTATATGGCAGCAAAGAGTGGTGTCCCTGATCCTGATAGTAATTTAGCATTAAGAAGTGCTATTGAAAAATATAGAAAATCTTGTCCAAAAGATGTTATTGAAAGAGCAATTAAAAAAGCACAAGGTGGAGAAGCTACAAGTTATATCGCTGGAAGATATGAAGCTTTTGGACCTGGAGGCTCATATTTAATTGTTGATACGTTGACAGATAATGTTAACCGTGCTTTAGTTAATGTTAGAACTGCTATTACAAGAAAAGGCGGACATTTAGGCAGTGTTATTTATAACTTTACTCAAGCTGGAGTATTAGATTTTAAAGGTGATGAAGCATTAAGAGATAAAGTTGAAGAAACATTAATTTTAGGTGATGTTGATGTTAAAGAAATTACTTATGCTGATGGATATATTGAAGTAATTGTTGATCCAAGTAGCTTTACAAAAGCAAAAGAAGAATTAAATGGCATTGGAATCAATGATTTTGAAACTGCAGAAGTAACATTTTTACCAAACGAAAAAATTACTCTTGAAGGTGAAGATAAAGAAAAATTCCAACATTTATTAGATGCTTTAGATGAAGTAGAAGACGTCCAAGAAGTTTATCATAATGTAGAGTTATAATTTTTTATAGTATAATACTAGTAATGGAGGAATTAATATGACAAAAGCATATGAAAGTTTACCTTGGTTATTAAAAATTATTTTACAAATCTTTTTAGGCTGGATCATTGGTGGTGTCTATAGAATTGTTAGATTCGTTGAAACACACAATGTTGTTACATTAGTCGTAGGTATTCTTGGATTAGTAACTGGCATTGGTAACGCCATCCTTTGGGTTTGCGACTTAGTTACTGAAATCTTAAGTAACAAAATTAGAATTTTTGCTGCTTAATAGGCTTAATGAATTTATTTGTATTTGACATTGACGGAACACTTGTGAATAAAGAACAAAAAATAAGTTCCACAAGTGTTTTGTGCTTATCTAAGTTATTAGAAAAAAATAATTATGTAGCTATTGCTTCTGGAAGAAGCTTTTTTGGTATTAAGAAGTTTTTTAATAAAATAAAAGATTTTGATGATAAAAAATATATCATCTGCACAAATGGATCTACGGTTTGCGATTTTTTTGGAAAAATATTATTTAAAGAAAATCTAAAACTAAAAGATTATAAACTTATTTATAATTTCATGGCTAACGATAAAAATGTCGTTACTTTTTGTTATAAAGATGATTATATTGGTTATTTTAAAGAAGATGGATTGATAGATTTTGAATGTGAATCAAACAATATGGAACCTTTAAAATTTAATATGGAAGACGATGATGATATTTTAATTGATAAAGTTATGTGTTTTTCAAAGATTCAAAATTATTTTAAAAACTTAGTATTACCAAAAAATATTATTGATAATTTTAATATTGTCGCATCAAATAGATATTTTCTAGAATTTGCTCCAAAAAATGTTGATAAAAGTTCTGGTGTTAAATTTTTATCAAAATATTTAAATATTAAAGATGAAAATATTTATACATTTGGTGATGCTGGAAACGATATTAATATGATTAAAAATTACAATGGTATTGCAATGGGAAATTCAATTGATGAAGTTAAAAGTGTTGCAAAATTTATAACTAAATCAGTTGATGAAGATGGCGTAAGTTATGCTTTAAAGGAGATTTTAGGTATATTATGAATGAAGTATTATATTTAGTTGTACCTGCTTTTAATGAAAAAGAAGTATTAGATGATTGTATTAAAACATTAACGAATATTTTAGATAAAATGATTAGTGAATCTTTAGTAAGCTCTGAATCTAAAATATTATTTGTAGATGATGGATCAAAAGATAATACATGGCAAATTATAAAAGATGCTAATAAAGAAAATAAATATGTTAAAGGAATTTCTCTTTCAAGAAACGAAGGCCATCAAAAAGCCTTAGTTGCAGGACTTTTTAAAGCTTTTGATGACAATGCTGATATAAGTATTTCAATTGATGCTGATTTACAAGATGATCCAAATGCAATAATTGAAATGGTTAAAGAATATCATAAAGGTTTTGATGTTGTTTATGGTGTTAGAAGTTCAAGAAAAAAAGATAGCTTTTTAAAGAAATTTACTGCTGAAGCTTATTATAAATTTTTAAAATTAATGGGAGTTGAACTTATCTTTAATCATGCAGATTTTAGACTTTTATCTAAAAAAGCTCTTAAATGTTTAAGAATGTATGATGAAAGAAATTTATTTTTAAGAGGCATTATTCCTCAAATTGGTTTTAATTCTACAAAAGTATATTATGAACGACTTGAAAGAAAAGCTGGTAAATCAAAATATAATTTAAAAAAGATGTTTACCCTTGCAAATGATGGAATAACTTCATTTAGTTTAAAACCATTACAATTTATTAAATTTTTATCCTATATATTTTTACTCGGTGGTTTATTATCACTTATTTTTTGTCCAATTTTTGTTGGGTTTAGATATTTTGATTTATCAATTATAATCTCTGTAATTGTTTTTGTAACAGGTGTCTTATTATATTGTTTAGGAACAATTGGAAATTATTTAGGTAAAAATTATATTGAAACAAAAAGAAGACCACTTTATTTTATTAAGGAAGATTTAGATGAAGAAAAGTAAAGTGCTATTTTTGTTAACATTAATACCTTCGTTATTTTCTTGTGGAAATGTTAATTTAATGACTTATGAAGAAATACTAAGTTTTAAAGATAAATTATCATATGATTTTTCTAATATTAACACTTTTACATTTAATAGTAATAGACAAATTCAAGGAAAAGGAAATAGTCCAATTGTCAAGATAACTGAAAGACTAGTTTATGATTTAAGTGATGATTTAAATAGTTTTTATGTTGGTTATGATAATAAAACGGATATAATTTATCAAAGTGGTAGTATAACAGTTCCAAGTATTTATCAAGGCTTAGAAACTAAAATTACAGATGATGGAATTAGCGTATTTTTTGGTGAAAATTTTTCTCAAACAAAAAGTTTTTATACAACTAATGAAACTATAGCATTCATCGAAAAAAATTTAATTAATTTTGAAAATTATTTTATTTCAATTAAAGATTTTGAAAACATTATTAAAGAAGATGAAAAGATTATTTATTATAAAAAAAATGGTTTAGTTACAATTGAATATAAGAATTTTAATATAGATGATTATTATATTGGAGGAGATGTTCAATTTTATAATAATGGTCTTTTAAAAACATTAACATTAGAAGTTTGGTCTCCAATTGGAAGTGAAAATACACAAGTTTATAATATTACAAATTATGAAATTGAAATTGAATATAATAAAGATATTGTTAAGTTATATTTAGTTTAGTTAATTAATTTAATATTTTATTAATATTATTTAAATAATATAATAAATATATGAAAGGTTCGAAGTTATTATTAGTAACATTAATTACTTTATTAACATCTTGTTCAAATGATGGTTATTTAAAAAACTCATCAAATACATATTTTGAAAAAACAACAACTAGTAATAATACAAATACAAACACTGATAAAAATTTAGAAAATTATATATCAAATTTACCATCAATTGATGTATTTTCTTTACAACAAAATACCACAACAAATATCAAAATCTCCAACGAATCCTCAATATTTTCTAATAAATATGAATTAAAAGGTAAACTATTAGCAGATATTTCAAATAAAGATGACTTATATAGATATCAAGAAGAAACTGCTGGAAGTATTTTAGATTCTACAAAATTTTTCTCAGAATTAAGAAAAGATCAAGATGAAGATTACGTTTTAGATTTGATTTATAATGATGAAAAACAAACTCAAGAATTAAGCGATGATGATGCATTTAATTTAGTTAATGAAGATTTTAATTTATATGAATCAATAAACTTAAAAAACCTCGATTATTCATTATTTCAAAATTTAAGTTATGAAATTAAAAGCAATCAAATAACACTAACGTATTCAAAAAGTGAAAATATCGAGATTTTTGGTGATGTAGTCATTGATTATGAAGCGATTTATGACAAATACGGGAATGTTATTTCAATTACTTCAAGCGGTGATATAAGTGAAATAAACATTACAAGTGGTCAAACTTATAGTGGAGAAATTTCTGGTCAAATTAAATACACATATAATCAAAAAATATCTCACGAAACAAGACTTTAAATAAAACATTGAATTTTTATAATATTTTATATTATAATATTAATCGGCCTTATAGTTTAGGTATTGAATTCCCGGTAAGAATACAAGACTATAGCTATTAAAGGAGATAAGTTATGTTAAGACAAACAAGTATTTTAACAAAGAAAGACGTATCAAGAACATGGTATGTTGTTGATGCAAAAGATATTCCTCTTGGTAGATTAGCAAGTGAAGTTGCTATTTTATTAATGGGAAAAAATAAACCAAGTTATACACCAAATGTTGACTGTGGAGATTATGTAATTATTATTAATGCTAAACAAGTTCACTTATCAGGACACAAATTAGAAAATAAAAATTACTATAATGTTTCCGGTTTTGCTGGTGGATTAAGAACAAGAAGTGCAAAAGAAATGATTACTTCTTATCCAGAAGAAATGGTTGAAAGAGCTGTTTGGGGAATGCTTCCAAAAGGAAGATTAGGCAGACAAATATATAAAAAATTATTTGTATATGCTGATGAAAACCACAAGCACGAAGCACAAAAACCTGTTGCTTATGAATTAAAATATGTTGGAGGTAAAAAATAATGGCTAGTAAAAATGATGCAGTTTATTATGGTACTGGCAGAAGAAAAACATCTATTGCTAGAGTTTATGTAAAACCTGGAAAAGGTTCAATTATCGTAAATGATAAAGATGTCAATGAATATATGCCTCAAGCAACATTAGTTTTAGATTTAAAACAACCATTAACTTTAACTGACACACAAGATAAATTTGATATCGTTTGTCATGTTAAAGGTGGCGGTTTTGCTGGACAAGCAGGTGCTATCAGATTAGGTATTGCAAAAGCTTTATTAGAAGCTGGTGTTGATAGAAAGACTTTAAAAGTAAATGGAATGCTCACAAGAGATCCAAGAGCTGTAGAAAGAAAGAAATACGGCTTAAAGAAAGCAAGAAGAGCTCCACAATTCTCAAAGAGATAATTTCTATACAAGAAAAAGAAGCTGGCTTTTACAAAGGTCAGCTTCTTTTCATAAAATTCTTGAAATATTTTTATAAAGGTAGTATTATTATTAAGCGCTTATTTTTATGCGTCTTTAGCTCAGTTGGTTAGAGCGCGTCCCTGATAAGGACGAGGTCGGTAGTTCAAGTCTACTAAGACGCACCATTTCCGGATGTAGCGTAGCTTGGTATCGCGTCAGTTTTGGGAACTGAAGGCCGCTGGTTCAAATCCAGTCATCCGGACCATTTAATAAATTATATGGATTGTAAACATTATTGACCAAAACTGAAAAGGATGTTTAGCTCAGTGGGAGAGCGCTTCCTTCACACGGAAGAGGTCATAGGTTCAATCCCTATAACATCCACCATATATGCCGTCTTAGCTCAATCTGGCAGAGCAACTGATTTGTAATCAGTAGGTTGATGGTTCGATTCCGTTAGACGGCACCATTTTATTTATTCATTTCCCTTGAATTTTGTCTAAAAATTAGATAAATGAAAAGGGTTTTTTATTGCATAAATATAAAATGATGAAAATTAATGATCTTTAAGAATATTAAAAATTTTATTTAAAATAAAAATAAATATAGAAGTTTTAAAGCCATATAATTACAAGAATTGATTTTATCTCCCCAAAAATGATATATTTGGTGGGAAAACAAAGACGATGGGGAGGAAATGAAGAAATTTAATTACTCAAACTTAAAAAATAAATCACAGGATACAAGATAATTAATTATTTGACTCGAATTCATGAAGAAAAATGATATTCTTGAACTTATACCATCAATTTCATCAACAAGTATTGAAAGAAATTTAAAAAACTTGTGTGATTTAGGTGAAATAAAAAAAGAAGGAGTTGGTAAGTCAACATATTATATTAAATTAAAATAAAATAAATTTTATTTTGAAGTTATACAAAAACTTATTTTATATGCTGGAATATAAAAATAATTTCATTATTATATGATTAATTTTTACAAGCTTTGCGTTTTAAAAACAAATTGATTATTTTATTTATTCTCTTTTTAATATAAAATATTATCAAATCGAACATATATTTATATCAAATAAGGAGAATTTAAAAGATATGGAATACGGTAAAAAAATCAGAAATGTAGCTGTATTAGGACACCAAGGTAGTGGTAAAACAACAATGTGTGAATCACTATACAGTGTCGTATATAATACAGAAAAAGGTAGTGTTGAAAGAAAAAATACTATTAGTGATTACTTACAAGAAGAAAAAAATAGATTATCATCAACTTCTAGCGCAATTGTACCTTTAAAATATGAAGGTTATAGATTTAATTTAATTGATATCCCTGGAAATGATGATTTTATTTATGAAGCTCTTGGTGTTACACAAGTAATTAAAGGCGCAATTTTAGTAATTAGTGCACCAAATAAAGTCCAAATTGAAACAATTAAACATTTTAATTTATTAAGAAAAAAAGGTATTCCAACATTAATATATGTTAATAAAATGGATAAAGAAAATATAAATTTTGAAGATTTATTATCCGATATCCAAGAAAAATTAGGTAAAGATGCAGTTCCATTTACATATCCATTAGGTCACGAAGATAAATTTGATGGTTTTGTTAATTTAATTACATTAAAAGCTAGAATTTTTGATGGAACAAAATGTGTAGATGGTGAAATTTATGAAGATAAAAAAGCAAAAGTTTTTGAATTAAATAATATGATCAGAGAAAGAGTTGCGTTAACAGACGATGCATTACTTGATAAATTCTTCTCTGGTGAACCATTAACTAATGAAGAAATTTCTACTGGATTAAGAAAAGCTGTTTTAAATGCTGAATTATATCCAGTAATTTGTGGAAGTGCTGCAAAAAACATCGGTTTGCATACAATTTTAGAAATGTTAATTGATTATTTACCAAGTCCAGATGATTTAAAACCTTATGAAGGATTAGATGATCAAGAAAAAGTTGTTACAAGAAAAACTGTTTCTAGTGAACCATTTAGTGCTTACGTATTTAAAACATTAGTCGATCCATATTTAGGAAGTATTAGTATTCTTAAAATTTGTAGTGGAAAATTAAAATTAGGCGATGAAGTCTATTGTCCAAATATTAAAGAAAATGTAAAAATTTCATCATTATTCTATCTTTGTGGCAAAAAACAAATAAATATTGATGAAGTATTTGCGGGAGATATTGTCGCAGTTGGTAAATTAGATAATTTAGCAACTGGCTTTACATTATCAGATAAAAACAATCATATTATTTATAAGCCAGTTAAATATCCAACAGCAGTTTGCTTTAAAGCAATTGAATTAAAATCTAAAAAAGATGAAGATAAATTTACTCCTGCTTTAAATAAACTTAAAAAAGAAGATCCATGCTTAGAAGTTAGAAGAAACGAAGAAACAAAACAATTATTAATTGGCGGATTAAGTGAAACTCATTTACAATTTGTTTTTGAAAAATTAAAAAATAATTTCCAAATTGAATTAAATACATTTGCTCCAAAAATTTGTTATCGTGAATCAATTAGAAAAACTGCTGAAGGTCAAGGCCGTTATATTAAACAATCTGGCGGTAGTGGATTTTACGGTGTTGTCTCAATGAGATTTGAACCAAGTCAAGAAAATCAATTTGATGAAGAAATCTTTGGTGGAGCTGTACCTAAAAATTACTTCCCAGCTGTTGAAAAAGGATTCTTTGAAGCGCTAAAACAAGGATTATTAGCTGGTTTCCCAGTAATTGGAGTAAAAGGTGTTTTATTTGATGGAAAATATCATCCAGTTGATAGTAACGAATTAGCTTTCAAAATGGCTGCAATTCTTGCATTTAAAGATGCTTATATGAAATGCAATCCTACAATTTTAGAGCCAATATTAAAAATTAAAGTCAATGTTGATAACCAATATTTAGGTGATATTTTAAGTGATTTAAGTTCAAGAAGAGCAAAAGTCATGGGAACAGATGAAACTGACCATGGAATTACTGAAATTGAAGCTTTAATTCCAGAAAGCGAAACTCTTGATTATATCAATAGATTAAAATCACTTACTCAAGGTAGCGGATTCTATAATAGAGAATTTTATGAATACGAAGAAGTTCCTCAATATTTAGTTGAAAAAGTTATTAAGGAAAATTCTTTATTAAATAAGGAAGAAAAATAAATTATTTATAATAGTAGATACTTTGTTTAATATTTTCTGCAATTTTACTTCCAAGTAAAGTTTCAATAATTAACAAAGCAAAATCAATTACAGCTGCTGGACTTCTTCCAGTAACTAAATTGTGATCTCTAACACAATATTGATTGATAAAAGTACCTTGGAAATCTTCATTCATTGAAGTAAAACAAGTGTACTTTTTATTTTTCAAATAACCAAGCTTTCCTAAAATTGTTGGAGCAGCACAAATTGCTGCAAAATATAAATTATTATCCATAAAATATTTAATTATTTCTATGACTTTATCACTTTGAGAAATTTCAACCCATTCAGGACCACCTGGCAAAAAAACCATATCATATTTTTTATAATCCACATCATTTAAATATAATAAGTTATCTAATTTTGTTAAATAATTACCAGTTGCAGTTTTATCTTTATTAATTGTTGCAATGTCAACATTAATTCCTGCTCTTCTTAATAAAGCAACTGTTCCAATTAATTCTAAATCTTCAAATTTATTTGCAATTATTGTCAATACTTTCATAAAAATTTTTAATTTACCTCATTTCTTTTTCTATTATAATAAAAATATAAAAAAATTTGAAAAGAAAATTGACTTATTATATTCGTTAGTATATACTAACAAAGGATTGGAGAAAAATATGGAAATTACTTTGGACAAATTGAAAGTAAATCAAGAAGCGGTGGTAAAAAAAGTAATAACCTTAGGTGCCATAAGAAGAAGATTTTATGACATGGGAATAACTCCTGGTGTAAAAATTCTTTTTAAAAAAGTTGCACCTCTTGGTGATCCTATTCAAATTAAACTAAGGGGTTATGATTTATCACTAACAAAAAAAGAAGCGAAAGAAATAATTGTGGAGGTAGCTGAATGATTAAGTTTGCGTTAATTGGAAATCAAAATAGCGGTAAAACCACATTATTTAATGCTTTAACTGGATCAAATGCTCAGGTTGGAAACTGGCCTGGAGTAACAGTTGAGAAAAAAGAAGGTATATATCATTATAAAAATAATGAAACTGGTGTTGAAAATTTAAAAGTAACCGTGGTAGATTTACCAGGTATTTATTCTTTAAGTCCATATTCACCAGAAGAAATAGTTTCAAGAAACTTTTTAATTGATGAGCATCCAGATGTTTGTATAAATATTGTCGATGCAACAAATTTAGAAAGAAATTTATATTTAACAACTCAAGTCTTAGAAATTGATGTTCCAGTTGTTGTTGCATTAAATATGATTGATGCTGCATATAAAAAAGGAATTGAAATTGATACAGAGAAGTTGTCAAAATTATTGGGCGTTCCTGTTATTGCAATTTCAGCATTAAGAAATACTAATATTGATGAATTAATGTTAATTGCTTATAAAGCATCATTAAATCGTAGAAAAGGAAAAAGTGTCATTGAAAAAGATCCTTCTTTATCTGATTTATATAAAAAATCTTGTGAAATTTTATCAAAACAAAATGGTGAAATTACTTCTCTTTCATATCATGCTGTTAAATTATTAGAGGGAGATGAAGAAGAAGTTAAATTTCATCCAGATGTCGAAAAGCAAATTAAAGAAATAAGAGAAAAAGAACCATTAGATATTTTTGATGGTGATTATCAAGGGAAAGTTGCCGATGCAAGATATCGATTTATTACTAACAATATTGATAAAATCATTGTTCGTAAATTAAATGATAAAAAATTGGCAGCCATTGAATATGAAGAAGAAATCAGAAAAGAAAGAACTTCATATCAAAAAAATCTTGATGAGAAGAAAGATAAACTTAAAAAATTCAAAAAACGAATTAAAGATATAAAAACTAATAAAAATTTAAATTTAGAAGTTAAAAAATCAGAAATTTTAAAAGTTAAAAAAGAAAAAGAACAATATTTAAAAGATATTAATGAAAAATTAAAAATTCAAAAGAAATATATTTGGAAAAATACTTCTATTTCAGAAAAAATTGACTCAGTTTTGACTTCTAAAATTTGGGGCATACCAATTTTCATTGTAATTATGTTCTTAGTCTTCCATTTAACTTTTGGAGATGACTTCTTATATTTAGGAGCAATAATTCAAGCTGCAACGGGAAGTAGTGAAAACTTTGGCACTATTGTATTAAATTCAGTTGCTGGAAATGAAATTGGACAGGCGTGGCTGAGTGTTTTATTTGGCTCTGGATTAAATTGTCCTGGAACGATGCTCCAAGTAATTGTTGAAAATTTAACTGGCGATGTATCTGGCGTTGCTTTGGGACTTGGATATGCAATGCAAGGACTAACTGCAGAATGGCAATGGCTTGATAGTTTAATTTTAGATGGACTTTGGAATGGGTTATCAATGGTATTATCATTTGTTCCTCAAATTATGGTCTTGTTCTTATTTATTACTATTTTAGAAGATTCTGGATACATGGCAAGAGCAGCGTTTATAATGGATCGAGCATTTAGAAAATTAGGTCTATCAGGTAAAGCATTCATGCCATTAATTATGTGCTTTGGATGTGCTGTTCCTGGAATTTATGCAACAAAAGCTCTTGAAACTGAAAGAGAAAGAAAAGTTACAATAATGTTGACACCATTCTTCTCTTGCGGTGCAAAATTAGAAATTTGGTTAGCTTTTGCAGCAGTTTTATTTGCTGGAGCTTATGGATCATTAATTATTTTTGGAATATATTTAATTGGAATTGTTGTTGCATTCTTAGTTGCAATCTTATTAAAACTTACAAAATATAAACCAAAAGCTAGTCCATTTTTAATGGAACTTCCTGATTATCACTTCCCAAGACCTAAATCAATTGGTGTCCATCTTTGGGAAAAATTAAAACATTATATTTATAAAGCGGCTACAATTATTACAACATCAATTATAGTTATCTGGATTTTACAACATTTAACATTTAACTTTGATTATATTCCAGATCCAGGAACAGAATTAGCTGCAACTTCAATTTATACAATTGAAGATTCAATATTAGGCGTTTTATCTAATTATGTAAGATATATCTTCTATCCAACTGGTTTTGGAGATTATGTTGTAACACTTTCTCAAACTGGTGACATCTTACATTTAGGTGGCGGTAGTGCAAGTGAAATTGCAGAAGGTGCAAAATCAGTTCAATTAGGTGGATATTTCATTATTGCTTGCTTCTCTGGATTAATTGCAAAAGAAAATGTTCCTGCATCACTTGCTTCAGTTAGTGTTGCTGCTGGATTTTCAAGTGAAACCGGAATCATTGATGCATTAGCATTAGATCCTACCGTAACATTCTCATTCATGGTATTTAATTTATTAAGTATTCCATGTATGGCTGCTGTTAGTGCTGCAAAATCTGAATTAACAAATAATAAAGACTTTATATTTGCACTTGTGTTATGGTTCTTAATTGCATTTATTTGTGCAGCATTTATAAATGTTTACAAATTTGGTTTAACAATTCTTGGAATGTTAATATTAATTCTTGGAGTTAAATACTTAATCAAATATCTTCGTAGACAAAAAACTAATGAAAAAATAACTTCTTAAAAATAAATTCCTAATATCTCTCTGGCACATCCAATTAATTGGATGTGCTTTTTTAATTATTTAATAATAAATAATTACTTTTTAATGATTTTATATTTAATATTTGATATACTTTAAAAGCAGTGAAATTTTCACTTTGACGGATTTTTATAACAAAAAATTAGGAGTTTAAATGAAAAAGAAAAACACATTACAGAATTTTAAAAAGGATGATGTTAAATTTGAAACAAAGTCCAAAAAAGAAGTTTTAGAATACTTCAAAAGTGATGAACAAACTGGTTTATCTGATCAAGAAGTTTCTAAAAGACAACAAGAATATGGTTTAAATAAATTAAATGAAAAAAAGAAAAAGACAATTATTGGAATGTTTTTTGCTCAATTAAATGATCCAATGATTTATATTTTAATTGTTGCAGCAATTATTTCATTTTTAGTTTCATTTATTGATACATCAGTGCCAGGTCAAATTGGCTGGTCAACTGCTAATATTGACTACATCGAACCAATTGTAATTTTAGTTGTTGTTTTATTAAATGGCACAATTGGAACATTTCAAGAACATAAAGCTGAAAAATCTCTTGAAGCTTTGAAAAAAATGACTGCACCAACCAGTGTTGTTAGAAGAAATGGTCAAATTCTTACAATTCCAGCTGCTGAATTAGTTCCTGGCGATATTGTTATTTTAGAAGAAGGAAGTCAAGTTCCAGCTGATGTTAGATTATTAAAATCAGTTAATATGAAATTAGATGAATCTAGTTTAACTGGTGAGTCAACTCCAGTTGAAAAAGATTCTGACAAAGTTTTTGAAGGTGAAGTTCCATTAGGTGATAAAGCAAATTATGCCTTTATGTCCACTCCAGTTGTTTATGGACATGGTGAAGCAATTGTTGTTGCAACTGGAATGAATACTGAAATTGGAAGAATTGCTAATATGCTTCAAAATGAGGAAGATGATTCAACTCCACTTCAAAAGAAATTAGCAACTTTATCTAAATTTTTAGGAATTATTGCTATTGTATTAGTTGTAATTTTCTTTGCAATTGCAGTTATTCAATCTTATTTACAAAGTAAAGATTTATTAAATACAATTATTACAATGTTTATCACAGCTATTTCATTAGCTGTTGCTGCCGTTCCAGAGGGTTTACCTGCCGTTGTTACAATTGTTTTAGCAACTGGTGTTACAAGAATGTCAAAAGTTAATGTTAATGTTAAAAAATTGCCTTCTGTTGAAACTCTTGGTGCAGTAACAGTTGTTTGTAGTGATAAAACCGGCACATTAACTCAAAATAAAATGACCGTTGTTAAGGCATATACACTTCATAAAGAATATGTTTTAGATAAATTTACTTCATATAATTCAAATGTTTTAATAGAACTTGCAAAAGGTATGTCATTATGTTCCAATGCAAGTATTGTTGGGGATAAATCATATGGTGATCCAACTGAAGTTGCATTAGTTGAATTTTCAAATCTATTAGGTAATTTTAAAGAAGATTTAGAAAATACAAACCCAAGAACTGGTGAGCTTCCATTTGATTCCGTTAGAAAAATGATGTCGGTTCAAGTTGAAGCTCAAGATGGAAGTAAAGTTAATTATACAAAAGGAGCATTAGACCAAATTTTAAAATACACAAATAAAATATATGATAATGGTGTAATTAGAGATATTAATCAAGCTGATATTGAAGAAATTTTAGCTGAATCTAAAAAAATGTCAGCTGATGCTCTTAGAGTTTTAGCTCTTGCAATTTCTTATAGTGAACAATTAGAAGAAAAGAATTTAATTTTCTATGGAATTGTTGGAATGGTTGATCCTCCAAGAAAAGAAGCAAAACATGCTGTTGCAGAATTTAAAAGAGCTGGTATTGTCACGGTTATGATTACTGGCGACCATAAAGATACTGCATTTGCAATTGCAAAAGAATTAGGTATTGTTAGTAATATTAGTCAATGTATGTCTGGTAGCGAAATTGACGAATTAACACCAGAACAATTACAAGAAAAAGTTAAAGAATGTCGAGTATTTGCTCGTGTTTCTCCAGAAAATAAAGTCTCAATTGTTAAAGCCTTTAAAGCAAATGGAAATATCGCAGCAATGACTGGAGACGGTGTTAATGATGCTCCAAGTTTAAAGGCAGCAGATATTGGAATTGCAATGGGTATTACTGGTACTGATGTTGCAAAAGGCGCTGCTGATATGGTTTTAAATGATGACAATTTTGCATCAATTGAAAAAGCTGTTGAAGAAGGAAGAGGAATTTATTCAAATATTAGAAAGACTGTATTATTCTTATTATCATCTAATATTGGTGAAGTCTTATGTATGTTGATTGCTGTTTGTTTAGGTCTTCCAACTCCATTAGCTGCTATTCATATTTTATTTGTTAATTTAATTACTGATTCAATTCCTGCAATTGCTTTAGGTAGTGATCCAAAGGATCCAAATATTATGAGTGAAAAACCTCGTGATCCAAAAGAAAGTTTATTTGCTCGAGGTGGTATATTTACCCTTGTTGTCTATGGTTTAATTATTGGTTTAATTACTTTAGCTGCATTCTTGTATCATCCAGTTTTGGAAGTTGGATTTGATTTAAATGCAATTATTAATGCATTAAATAATAATGAATATTTATTATTACAATCTGAAACTTGCGCATTTATTGTTCTTGGTTTATCTCAATTATTCCATATGCTTGGAATGTCAGATATTAATAAATCATTTATTCATGTCTTCCAAAAGAAAAATTGGTGGTTTGTCTTAGCATTTATAATTGGTTTTGGTTTTACAGTTGCAATGACTGAAATTGATGCAGTTGCAAATGTATTTGGTTGTACAACAATTGATTGGCAACATTGGTTAGCATTAACCGCAATTTCAATGATTCCTCTTGTAATTCATGAAATTATTGTTGGAATTAAGTATTTTATAAATCATGCAAAAGGTTCATTATTTTATAAAGTATTTGTTTTATGTGGAATCTTTGTTTTATTAGTAATTGTTGTCTTAATTATTATTGGTTATTGTTTATAAAAAATTAACTCAATATTTTAAAAAATTATGGCAAATCTTAATGATTTGCCATTTTTTTATATAATAATTTTTGTATTTTATTAATGAAAAATAAAAAATAATATATAATTATTTAAAGGAGAATTTTATGGAAGAAGTTAAAGCAAAAAAACCTAGTGAATTAAAGTCTAAAGTATCTGAAGAAAAAAAGCCAATTGGAAGATATCATATCTCCCAAGACAAAGAAAAAAATAAATGGCGAGTTAAATTGGCTGGTTCTGATAAGGTCATTAAATTATTTAACACTCAAAAAGAAGCAATTGAATATGTTAAAAATTTAACTGGCAATAATGAACGAGGATTTGTAGTTCATTCTAAAAAAGGTAAGATTAGAAAAATTTAATCTATGTACAAATATATAATATTTGATTTTAATGGGACATTACTAGATGATGTTATTATTTCTCTTGACGCTTTAAATTTCTGCTACAACAAATACATCGACAAAAATAATAAAATTTCCTTAAAAGATTATTTAGATAAATTTTCATTTCCAGTTGGAAAATATTATGAAAGTTTAGGTTTTGATTTTAATAAAATTAATTATGACTTAGTTGCCAATGATTTTATTGATTATTACACATCAAGATTTAAAGAAAATAAATTATATCCAGAAGTTAAAGATGTTTTAAATAAATTAAAAAAAGAAAATTATAAATTAATTATTTTAACGGCATCTTATATTAAATTAATTGAAAAACAATTAAAATATTACCAAATTGAAGATTATTTTGATTATTTATTAGCTCAAAAAAATAAATATGCTGAATCTAAAGTTAAAATGGCTTTAGATTTCTTTAAAGAAAAAAATATTAATCCAAATCAATGTCTTTATATTGGAGATACACTTCATGATATCGAAGTTGCAAAAGAAATTGGAGTTAAAATTATTTCGTTTTCAAAAGGTCATAATTCTAAAGAATTACTAGAAACTAAAAATAATAATGTAATTGATAATTTAATGGATATTTTTAAATATCTAAAATGATAAAATATTAATATGTTTAGACGATTTCTAACATTTATTACTTCAAGATTTTTTTTATTAGCATTATTGCTATCATCTCAACTTGCAATAATTGTTGTTTTATGTGTTGGAATTGTTTCAAGTGAATATGGTTTTTATTATTTAATTGGTGCGTGGGTTTTAAATATTCCTGTATTAATTTTTATTATTAATTCCAAAGCAAATGATACTTATAAAATTACTTGGATGCTTTTAGTTGCTTGTATTCCAGTTGCAGGTATTATTTTTTATTTATTATTTGCCAATAAAAGAGATAATAAAAGACAAAGAAGAAAAATTGGAAGTTATAATAAATTAATTAACAAATATACTCCAAAAACAAATGATTTAGAACAAATTAAAAACATAGATATTGATGCATATCAATATGCAAATGTAATTGTAAATAAAAATCACTTATACCCATATCTAGGAAATAAAACTAAATATTTTAAATTCGGACAAGAAGCTTGGCCATTTATGTTAGAAGATTTAAAAAACGCTCAAAAATATATATTTTTAGAATATTTTATTATAGAAAATGGTCAATTCTGGGATTCAATTTTAGAAATTTTAAAACAAAAAGTTAAAAGTGGTATTGAAGTTAGAGTTCTTTATGATGATTTTGGATGTATGAGTAAAGTTCCATATTCATTTAACAAACAATTAGAAAAATGTGGGATCAAATGCAAAGTTTTTAATCGATATTTACCATTTATTGATGTAAAAATGAATTGTCGAGATCATCGAAAAATTTTAATTATCGATGGAAAAATTTCTTATACGGGTGGAATTAATTTAGCAGATGAATATGTCAATTTAAAAACTAGATTTGGAATTTGGAGAGATAATTGTATAAGAGTTGAAGGTCCTGCTACGTATGGTTTTCTTCAATTATTTTTAACTAATTGGGATTTAGTAAATAAAATAGAAGAAGATTTTACAAAATTTAAATATGATTTTAAAAAATTAAATAATCAAGATTCTTATGTACTACCTTATGGTGATGTTCCGTTTGACTATGAATCAATTTCAGAACATACTTATTTAAATATAATTAATGGAGCAAAAAAATATTTATATATTTCAACTCCATATTTAATTTTAACTGAATCTTTACAACACTCTTTAATAAATGCCAAAAGAAAAGGTGTCGATGTAAGAATTGTAATTCCAGGAATTCCAGATAAAAAGATAACTTATCAATTAACAAAATCAAATTGTTATAACTTAATTTTGGCGGGTATTAATATTTATATTTATACTCCAGGATTTAATCATGCAAAAACATTTTTAGCAGATGATAAATTTGCAACTGTTGGTACAATTAATTTAGATTTAAGAAGTATGTTTTTACATTATGAAAATAATATTTTACTTTTTAATAATGAATGTATTAAAGATATAAAACTAGATTTTGAAGATATGTTTAAAAATTCAAAATTGTATAATAAAGACCAAATTTTAAAAATTGGAATATTTAAGAAAATTTGGTGGGCTTTATTAAAGTGTTTTTCAGCGATGTTTTAATTTATTTAAAAAATTTGATAAAATATTTCCATGCCAGTAATTAGAGTAGATAAAGAGAAAAAAGAAGAAAAGAAACCGATAAATCCTGTTTTAAGAGAAAAAGCTGAAAATGAAAAACGAAAACAAGATATTATCAAAAAACAAAAGAAAGAAAAAAGATTATTTACAATTCTTTATATTGTAGGTGCTTTAATATTTTTCGGATTAGCTTTAGTAATAATTTGTGCAATAAATTATGCTCAAACAGGCATTTTTGGCTTTTAATAAATAAAAAATATAACTAATATTATAAGAAAAGAAAAGGTTTGCTTTATAGCAAACCATTTTTCTTTTTATATTCGTATTTTTTTCTTTCGGCTGTATTTAAAATTCTTTTTCTCATACGATATGTTTTTGGAGTGATTTCAACAAGTTCATCTTGATTAATGTAATCTAGACAAGCTTCAAGGGACATTTTTCTTGGAGTTTTTAAGACAACAGTATTTTCTTTTGTTGATGACCTAATATTATTTAAAGCTTTTGCTTCTGTAACATTAACTGATAAATCAATATCATATTTATTTTCACCGACAATCATTCCTTCATATACTTCAGTTCCAGCTGAAATAAATAAAACGCCTCTATCGTCAACATGTTCTAAAGCATAAGGAGTAGCGGTTCCTTGATTAGTTGAAACTAAAACTCCAATTTGTCTTTCTCCAACATCATGTTTTATTACTTCACGATATTCTCTAAATGTATGAGAAATAATGCCATAACCTTTGGTAAGAGTTAAAAAGTTTGATACAAAGCCGATTAATCCTCTTGATGGAATAACATAAATTAATTTAGTCATAGTTTCAGTTGAATCCATATTAATAAGTTCAGCTGATCTATTTCCTAAAGCATCCATGATATTTCCAAGATAATCAGTTGGAATTTCAATAATTAAATCTTCATATGGTTCGCATTCAATTCCGTCAATTTCTTTAATAATAACTTCTGGTTTTGAAACTTCTAATTCAAAACCTTCTCTTCTCATATTTTCAATTAAAACTCCAAGATGAAGTTCTCCTCTTCCAGAGACAATCCAAGTTTCAGAATTTGGAATTCTTTTAACTTTTAATGAAACATCTTTTTGAACTTCTTTCATTAATCTTTCTTCAATTTGTCTAGCGGTTAAAAATTTACCATCTTTTCCAGAAAGTGGTGAAGAATTAACACCAAAGGTCATTTGAAGGGTTGGTTCATCAATATGAAGTGGAGTTAGTGGTACAAGATTGTTATTATCACAAATTGTCTCACCAACATTTATATCATCTAATCCAGCTATTGCAACGATTTCACCAGCTTCAGCGTGATCGATTTCAATTCTATTTAATCCATAATATCCAAATAATTTCAAAACTTTAAACTGTTTCTTAC
The DNA here is from genome assembly GCA_944349595.1 of uncultured Bacilli bacterium. Taxonomy (GTDB): domain Bacteria; phylum Bacillota_I; class Bacilli_A; order RFN20; family CAG-826; genus Alectryobacillus. The sequence goes on from CALVNF010000001.1 coordinate 262,043, forward strand.
TTCCATCTAACCTTAAACAAGTAACAGAATCATTAAGTGAAACTTTACCTTGCTTAATAACGCCAATTCCGATTCTTCCAACAAAATCATTGTAATCTAAAAGTGCAGGTTGCATTTGAAATGGTTTTGTAACATCTACATTAGGTGCTGGTATTTCATTAATAATTAAATCAAAAATTGCATCCATTCCAGGTTTTTGATCTTCTGGTCGATTTGAAAGAGAAGAAGTACCTTTTAATGCACTAGTATATGCAACTTTAAAATCTAAAAATTCTTCAGGTGCATTAAGTTCTAAAAATAAATCTAATACTTCATCAACGACTTTAACTGGATCGGCATTTAATCGATCAATTTTATTAATAATAACAACTGGTTTAACATGAGCTTCAAGTGCTTTTTTTAAGACAAATCTAGTTTGTGGCATTGTACCTTCAAACGCATCAACTAATAAAAGACAGCCATCAACCATATGCATAATTCTTTCAACTTCTCCACCAAAGTCGGCATGTCCAGGAGTATCAAGAATGTTTATTCTTTTTCCTTTATAATCAATTCCAGTTGTTTTTGCAAGAATTGTAATACCTCTTTCTTTTTCAATTGGATTTGAATCCATTGAGGAATTTTGATCTTTTAAAGCGCCAGCATATTTTAATAACTGATTAACTAATGTTGTTTTTCCATGGTCAACATGGGCAATAATTGCAATATTTCTAATATCTTTACTATTCATAATTTTCTCAAACGTTAATATTATAATACAAAATGTTTAATTTTTTGTTAATTATATTATAAAAAATTACTAATATGTATTAATATATATAGGATGAAAAGTAATTACGATTATGTCATTTTTGATTTTGATGGGACTTTAGCAGATACATTGCCAGGAATTGAAAAGGCCCTTAATATTACAGCTAAAAAAATGAACATTGATAAAGAATTCACCAAAGATGAGACAAAAAATCTTATTGGTGGTGGTGCCAAAAGATTATTTTTAAGAGCTTTTAATTTTTCTGAATTAAATGATAAAGATTTGTCACTTTATAACTTATTTATGGATGAATATTATAAACAACAAATTTCAAATTTTGTTGTTTATAAAAATGTATTAGATGTTTTAAAAGTTTTACAAGAAAATAATATAAATTTAATCGTTTATTCAAATAAACCAGAAGAAATATTAAATAAATGTATTTCTAATAAATTCCAAAACATTAAATTTTTAAAAGTCGTTGGAAATAATCTAAGTTTACCACCAAAGCCAGATACAACATATTTTATGAAAATTGTTGACGAATTAAATATTGATTTAAATAGATCAATTTATGTTGGTGATAGTATCTATGATTTAGAATTTGCAAATAATTTAAAAATTGATTGTGTGATATGTGATTATGGATATGGAAATTATGTTGATATAAAAAATAAAAAACCAAAATACTTAATTTCTAATTTTAATGAACTTTTGCATATAATTTTAAAAAAATAATGGGGATTTGTTGAGTTTTTTAAACAAGAAAGGTAAAATATTTTTATGAAAGATGTAATAGTTTTTAATTCATTATCAAATAAAAAAGAAGTTTTTAAACCAATTAAAGATAAAGAAGTTTCAATATATGTATGTGGACCAACAGTTTATAGTGATCCTCATATTGGAAATTGTCGACCAGCCGTTGTTTTTGACTTATTAAGAAGATTATTTTTATTTTTAGGATATGATGTAAAATACGTTTCAAATTTTACAGATGTTGATGACAAAATAATTAATAAGGCAATTGAAAGAAATATAAGTGAAAAAGAATTAACTGATTTTTATATAAAAGAATATTTAAAAATAATGGATGAATTAAATGTTTTAAAAGCAACTCAAAATCCAAGAGTTACTGAATATATGGATGATATTATTTCATACATTGACAATTTAGTTAAAACAAATCATGCATATTTTAAAAACGATAATGTCTATTTTAGAATTAGTTCAATTTCAGATTATGGTGAATTATCAAATGTAACAACAGATGATTTAATTGCTGGTTCAAGAATAAAAGAAAACGAAGATAAAGAAAATCCTTTTGATTTTGTTTTATGGAAAAAAACTGATAAAGGAATTACTTGGGATTCTCCTTGGGGTAAGGGAAGGCCTGGATGGCACACTGAATGTGTTGTTATGATTTCTAAGATTTTTGGAAAATTAATTGATATCCATGGGGGTGGTTTTGATTTAAAATTCCCACATCATGAAAATGAAATTGCCCAATGTAAGGCAACTTATAATACAGAACTTGCTAATTATTGGATGCATAATGGATTTATTGATTTAAATAATCAAAAGATGTCAAAATCTCTTGGTAATGTCATAAATGCCAAAGATTTTATAAGTAAACATGGTGGACTTTTTGTAAGATATACCTTACTTAATTGTCATTATCGTGCACCATTAAAATTAAGTGATGAACTTTTAGAAAACAATTTAAATGAAATTAATAAGATTCAAAAAACATTAAATGATGTAAGAATATTTTTACAATTTAATGAAATAGATTATAAGAGCGATAATCGATATAACATTGACAAATTCATTGATTATTTATGTGACGATTTAAATATTTCAAATGCAATGAGCGAATTATTTAATGAAACAAAAATTATTAATCAAGAATTAAGAAAAAAAGATAAAGATATTCAAACATTAATTTTGCACCACAACAATTTATTAAAAATGATAAATGTTTTAGGATTAAGATTTGATATAATAATATTGGAAGAAAAAGATAAGGAATTACTAAAAGCTTATAATTTAGCAAGAGCTAATAAAGATTTTGTTAAATCAGATGAAATTAGAAAAGAACTTATCGAAAGGAAACTAATATAAGATGTTATTTTCAAATTTTTTATCTACATTTGGATCAGCTGATGTTTTAACAATTGATAAAATTATTATTCAATATTTTAATAATTTATTTGGTGGAAACGGTTGGGGAAATTACTTATTATGCTTAATTGGGATGGTTTTAACAATCCTTTTAGTTGGAATAATTGGTTTTGAAAGAGAATATCAAGGCCATAATGCCGGACTTAGAACACATTTATTAGTCGGACTTGGTTCTTGTATTATTATGATTGTTTCAATCTATTCAATTGGTTATCGCGAAGATAGCAATATGGAAACGATGAGATTAGCAGCTCAAGTTGTAAGTGGTATTGGTTTTCTTGGAGCTGGGGTAATTATTCAAACCGGAACTGCTGTAAAAGGTTTAACAACTGCTGCAACTTTATGGTTTTCAATGAGTATCGGTCTTGCTTGTGGAAGTGGTAATTTATTTATTGGAATTACTGGTGCAATCTTAGGAATTTGTTGTTTAGTTTGCTTTGTTCCTCTTGAAAAATTAGCAAATAGAAGCAATCCAATTATTGTCTTAATAATGCCTCTTGATAGTAAAAATATATATAAAGATATAATAGAAATTGCTGAAAGAAATAACATTGTTGTAAAAAATACCGATACAAGTATTGTTCAATTTAAACAAAATGATTCATTAAGAATAATGGTTAGACTTGGAAGAACGAATAAAAAAATTCTTGATAGTTATGTAAGAGAACTATCAGAATATGTCTATCCTTTATCAATAAAGGTATACTAGAAAATTATTTAATCTTGACTAAATAATTTTGAAATTTTATTAATCTAAAGGAGATTTTTGCATCATGGGACAATATATATACGGAATTAATCCAGTGTTGCTCGCAATTCAAGCAAATAGAGTTAAAAAAGTTTTTGTCTCTGATACTTTCAATAACAAAAATGTTTTAAACACCATTAAAAAAGCGGGTATAACTATTGAATTTCTAAGAAAGGAGAGGATAAATTCACTTTCAAGTAATAGAAAAAATCAAGGGATACTTGCTGAAGCTTTTGATTATAAAACATTAAGTATAGAAGATTTTATAAATAAAAATAAAAATAAAGAAACAAGTGTTCTTATTATTCTTGACAATTTAGAAGATCCACATAATCTGGGAGCAATTTTAAGAATTTGTGACGCTTTTAATATTGATGGGGTAATGTTTAAAAAGAATAATCAAGTTGGGATAACTCCTTCTGTAATTAAGGTATCAACTGGAGCTATTAATTTTGTTGACTGTGTTGAAGTAACAAACTTAACACAAGCAATAAAAAAATTAAAGGAAGAAGGTTATTGGATTTATGCCAGTGATATGGATGGGAGCGAAAATTATTTCGATGTCGATTATGCAAATAAAATTTGCCTTGTAATTGGTAGTGAGGGATTTGGAATTTCTCATTTAGTTAAAGAAAATTGTGATTTTGTCATAAAAATTCCAATGTCAGGTCATGTTAACTCACTAAATGCATCCAATGCATGTTCGATTATTGTAAGTGACATATATCGTAAAAAATTATTAAAAAGCTCATAAATAATAAATTAGTTGACGAAAAAAATGTAAGTGAAATTTCAACTAAAGATGTAGAAGTTTATATTGATGCTGCAAGACGTGGTGATAAAGAAGCTTTACAATCTCTTATCTTATATTTATATAAGGTAGCAAAATTCATACTGTATAAATATTACTTAATTTTAAAAGATTACAATTATACACTAGATATGGTTTATGATTTTTTTAACAACGTAATTGTAGAATTTATTTCAAATCTTGAACGAAAATATATGAATTTTGAGTCATATTTTCGAGGGTTTATATCTAATAAATTTATTGACCTTCACCGCTTTGCAATGACAAATGGTAATAAGATCTTTAAAAATTCTATATCTATCGAATCAAATATTGAAGGAACAACACTCCAAGTTGGTGACGTTTTAGCAAGTTCTGAAGATATTAGAGATTGGTATTCTAAACAAGAAATTTATGATATCTTTTTAAATAATGATTCTGAAGTCTTAAATTCTGGCGAAAAACAAGTTTTACTAATGCGTTTAGATGATAAAAGTTTTAAAGAAATATCAAGCGAATTAAAATTAAGCTATAAAATTGTTATTAGTATTTATAATTTAGCGATTCAAAAATTAAAAAAGAAGCTAAATAAATAAAAATTTTATAATTTTTAATTGATTATTTTTTTAGAATTGTGTATTATTATTAAGCGTTTGAAAAAGCGGAATGAAGGACTTTATAGGTTAAGTCCTTATTTATTGAAAAGAATTTGATACACACGGTATTGTGTAAAGTAAAGGAGATGGATATGCCAACAATTAATCAATTGGTTAGAGAATCCAGAAAAAAAGGTGTTGAAAAATCAAAATCACCAGCTTTATTAAAAAGATGGAATTCTTTAGCTAAAAAGGAAACTATTCAAAGTTCTGGCCAAAAAAGAGGTGTTTGTACCAGAGTCGGTGTTATGACTCCTAAAAAACCAAACTCAGCTCAAAGAAAATACGCCAGAGTCAAATTATCCAATGGTTATGAAATTACAGCATACATTGGAGGAGAAGGTCACAACTTACAAGAACACTCTACAGTTTTAATTAGAGGAGGTAGAGTTAAAGATCTTCCAGGTGTTAGATACCATATTATTAGAGGTACATTAGATTGTGCTGGAATTGAAAAAAGAAGACAAGGTCGTTCTTTATATGGTACTAAAAAACCAAAAGAAGCAAGTAATTAATTAGGAGGTTAGAAAGATGCCAAGAAAAGGAAGTGTTGCTAAAAGAGACGTTTTACCTGATCCAATCTATAACTCAAAATTAGTTACTAGATTAATCAATAACATTATGTTAGATGGTAAAAGAGGTATTGCTCAAACTATTTTATATGATGCATTTAAAAAAGTAGAAGAAGAAACTCAAAAACCAGCAATGGATGTATTTGCAACTGCAATTAATAACATCATGCCAACTGTTGAATTAAAAGTTAGAAGAATTGGTAGTGCTAACTATCAAGTACCAATCGAAGTTTCTCAAGAAAGAAAAGTTACTCTTGGATTAAGATGGTTAGTTAGTTATGCAAGATTAAGAAACGAAAAAACAATGGTTGATAAATTAGCCGGTGAAATATTAGACGCTGCAAAAGGTACTGGTGCATCAGTTAAAAAGAGAGAAGATACTCACAAAATGGCCGAAGCTAATAAAGCTTATGCTCATTATAAATGGTAGGTTATTATGGCTAGAGAATACGATTTAGCTCATACAAGAAATATCGGTATTATGGCTCACATTGATGCCGGTAAAACTACTACAACCGAAAGAATTTTATTCTTTACTGGTAAAATCCACAAAATTGGAGAAGTACACGAAGGTGCTGCTACAATGGACTGGATGGTTCAAGAACAAGAAAGAGGTATTACTATTACATCTGCTGCTACAACAGCATTTTGGAAAGGTAATAGAATCAATATTATTGATACTCCTGGGCACGTTGACTTTACAGTTGAAGTTGAAAGATCTCTAAGAGTATTAGATGGTGCAGTTACTGTCTTAGATGGTAAAAACGGTGTTGAACCTCAAACTGAAACAGTTTGGAGACAAGGAAGTAAATACGGAGTTCCTCGTATTGTATTCGTAAATAAATTAGATGCTATTGGTGCTGATTTTGAAATGTGTGTTAATTCATTACATGAAAGATTAGCTGCTAATGCTGCTGCAGTTCAATATCCAATTGGATTAGAATCTCAATTCAAAGGTGTTATTGACTTAATTTGTTTAAAAGCTTATACATGGGAACCAGGAGCTCATGATCCTGTTGAAATACCAATTCCAGAAGAATATAAATCAAAAGTCGAAGAATATAGACAAAAATTATTAGAAGCTATTGCAAATTTCGATGATGATATTATGTTAAAAGTACTTGAAGGCGAAGAAATTAGTGTTGATGAAATTAAAGCAACAATTAGAAAAGCTGTTTTAACAGGTGAATTCTTCCCAGTATTTGCTGGAAGTGCTTATAAAAATAAAGGTATTCAATTATTATTAGATGGTGTAATTGATTATCTTCCAAGTCCACTTGATATTAAACCAACAACTGCAACTTTACCAAATGGTGAAATTGAAGAATGTCATCCAGATGATAATGGTCACTTAGCATGTTTAGCATTTAAAGTTGCAACTGATCCATACATTGGAAGACTTACTTATGTAAGAGTTTATAGAGGTACTTTAAAATCTGGAAGTTACGTCTTAAATTCAACAAAAAATGCTAAAGAAAGAATTGGTAGAGTCGTCTTAATGCATGCAAATCATCGTCAAGAAGTTAGTGAACTTCACTCTGGTGATATTGGTGCAATTGTTGGTCTTAAAAATACAACAACTGGTGATACTTTATGTGATGAAGATTACGATTTAGTATTAGAAAAAATGGAATTCCCAGAACCAGTTATTGAAGAGGCTGTTGAACCAAAATCAAAAGCTGATCAAGAAAAAATGTCTATCGCTTTAATTAAATTAGCTGAAGAAGATCCAACATTCAAAGTTCATACAAATAATGAAACTGGTCAAACTATTATTGCTGGTGTTGGTGAATTACACTTAGATATTATTGTTGATAGATTAAGAAGAGAATTTAATGTTCAAGTCAATGTTGGTCAACCTCAAGTCGGTTACCGTGAAACTATTAAAAAGGCAGCTGAATGTGAAGGTAAATACATTAGACAATCCGGTGGTAGAGGTCAATATGGTCACGTTTGGATTAGATTTGAACCAAACCCAGGTAAAGGATTTGAATTCGTTGATGCAATTGTTGGAGGTGCTGTTCCAAGAGAATATATTAAACCAACTCAAGATGGTTTAGTCGCTGCAATGGAAAGAGGTTTAGTTGCTGGCTATCCTGCAATTGATATTAAAGCTACATTATTTGATGGTTCTTATCACGAAGTTGACTCTAGTGAAGCTGCTTATAAAATTGCCGCTAGTATGGCATTAAAAGAAGCTGCCAAAAAGTGCCAACCAGTCTTATTAGAACCAATCATGAAGGTTGAAGTTACAATTCCTGAACAATATTATGGTGATGTTTTAGGTGATTTAAGTAAGAGAAGAGGTCAAATGACTGGTGAATCTCAAAGAGGTAATGCAAAAATTATTGAAGCATTTGTTCCACTTGCTGAAATGTTTGGTTATGTTACTGATCTTAGATCATTTACTCAAGGAAGAGGTAACTACACAATGCAATTTGATCATTTCGGAGAATGTCCAAAATTCATTTCTGAAAAGATTATTGCCAAATCTGGCATAAATAATGATTAAAATTGTTTAATTTAATTGATAAATAACTTAATTTGCTATATTATAAAATAACGTATGTTATTTAATTATGTTTTATAACTTAGGAGGATAATTAAAATGGCAAAACAAAAATTTGATAGATCTAAAGTCCACGTTAATATTGGTACTATTGGCCACGTTGACCATGGTAAAACAACATTAACCGCTGCAATTACTCACGTTCTTGCAAAAAAAGGTGGTGCTGTTGCAACTGATTATGCACAAATTGACTCTGCACCAGAAGAAAAAGCTAGAGGTATTACAATTAATACTGCTCACATCGAATATCAAACAGAAAAAAGACACTATGCTCACGTTGACTGTCCAGGGCACGCAGACTATGTCAAAAACATGATTACTGGTGCTGCTCAAATGGATGGTGCTATCTTAGTTGTTGCTGCAACTGATGGTGTTATGCCTCAAACTAGAGAACACATCTTACTTGCAAGACAAGTTGGTGTTCCATACATCGTTGTTTATTTAAATAAAACTGATTTAGTCGATGATCCAGAATTAGTTGATTTAGTTGAAATGGATGTCAGAGACTTATTAACAAGTTATGGTTTCCCAGGCGATGAAGTACCAGTCATTAGAGGTAGTGCTAAATTAGCTCTTGAAGGAGATCCAAAAGCTGAACAATCAATTGTTGACTTAATGGATGCTGTTGATAAATATATTCCAGATCCAGTCAGAGATAACGATAAACCATTCTTACTTGCAATTGAAGACGTCTTAACAATTACAGGTAGAGGTACAGTTGTTACTGGTAGAGTCGAAAGAGGTATGTTAAAACTTAACGATGAAGTTGAAATCGTTGGTATTAAACCTACAGTTAAAACAGTTGTTACTGGTATTGAAATGTTCAGAAAATTACTTGATTTTGCAGAAGCTGGTGACAATGTTGGCTGTTTATTAAGAGGTATCAACAGAGACCAAGTCGTCAGAGGTCAAGTCTTAGCAAAACCAGGTTCAATTGTTCCACATACAAAATTTACAGCATCTGTCTACGTTTTAACTAAAGAAGAAGGTGGAAGACATACAGCATTCTTAAATGGTTATAGACCACAATTCTATTTCAGAACTACAGATATTACTGGTGTCATCACACTTCCAGATGATGTACAAATGGTTATGCCAGGTGATAATGTTAACTTAACAGTTGAATTAATTCACCCAATCGCTGTTGAAAAAGGTACTAAATTCTCCATCAGAGAAGGTGGTAGAACTGTTGGTGCTGGTACAGTCAGTGAAATTCTTAAATAATTTAATAGTTATTTAACCTTATAAATCAAAAAAGTCTGCGAAATGCGGACTTTTTTTATATATTTTGTATTTTTTGACAAAATTACTAACAGTTTACTAATATTGTGAAATATTTTTATCTTTTAAAAATAAAAGATAAAAATTATAATATTACTATTATGAAAGTTATTTTATTAGCAAAAATGTCTAAAAGAGTATTAGCTGCATTAATTGATTTTGTTATTCTTTTAGCATTAACATTTATTATATTTTTTCCATGTGGCGTATATAACGCAGTTTTAGATGATGAAAAATATAACGATAATGTAAATATTTTAATGGATAATTATATAAAAACCGGGCTTTATGTTGAAATTAATAAAGCAGTTTATTCTATTTCAAGTCTTGCTAATGAAGATAATTTTAAAAGTTTTGAAGATTTTAATGAATTTGAAGTTAAAGTTCAAAATGATGAAACAAATAAAGAAGAAATTATTACCGTTAATTTTACTGATTCAATTGTTAGATATTATTTAGAAAAAAGACAAGAAGCAAATGGTAATGATGTTAGATATACTAATTATTCACTAGATTATATTAAGAAAAATATTTTAAATATCGCATCAAGTGAAGAAAAATCAACAAATAATATAAAAAGTTTAGAATTAAATGAAGAAAATAAATATTACATTACCGGATTTGATGAAAAAACTAGTTCAAAAGTCCAATTAACTTTAGATTTATATCAAAATTTATTTACTAATTTAGAAAGTGAAATATCAAATTCACCAATAAATGCTTCGTTATTACAAGAAAATAACATGATTATTGGAATTACTTTGGTTTATCTTTTACCAATTTCATTTGGTTTAGCATTTATTTTTTATTTTTTAATTCCATTGTTTTCAAAAAATGGGGAAACAATTGGAAAATATATTTTTAAAATTGGAGTTATTTCAGACGATGGTTATTCTCTTAAAAAATACAAATATTTGATAAGATTTTTATCATTTTATATAGTTGAAATTTTAGGTAGCATTGCAACTTTTGGTGGAATGTTTTTAATTTCTTATGTTGCATATGTTTTCTCCAAAAAGAAAAAATCTATTCATGATTTTATTAGTAAATCAGTTGTTATTGATAAAGTGAATTCTGTATGGTTTAAATCAAAAGAAGATGAAGAAATTTATGCAGAATCACATAAGGACTACGATCCAAATGAACAAATCCTTGAAAATTAGTGAACCTTTATCAATTTTAAAGGTTTTCATCTTATTATTAGATTTCTTAGTTGCAATTTTATTAGCAATTCTTTTATATTTTTCAACTTTTTATCCAATTTATCAAAATAATTCTAGTTATGTAAATGGAATAAAAGATAATAATGAAATAATTAATAGATATCAATTAAATATATCTTATGATAAAAATAAAGATCAAAGTTATTATCAAAATATAATTCTTAATTTTTTAGATGATTTTAAAGAAGATGTTTTTGAATATTATGATAATAATTTAGAAAATAAAGATGTAATTCAATCTAATACGACAGAATATCTATTTAATGTTGTAATTTTAGGTTTACCATTTGAAGCAACTAACGATAATCATGTTTCAAGTGATGGCTATTATCAATATATTCAACAAAATGATGGGAATTATTCCTATGATATTATTGGAGTAACAGTTGATAGTGATTTAGATAAAGATGAAAAATTATTTTATCAACAAGAGATGTATTCTAAATTAGCAATTTGTGAAAATATTTTATATCAATTAAATATCAATAATTACAAAACAAATAAAGATTATGTAAATAATTTAAATATCATTTCATATACAATTTCTGGAGTTATTTCATTTGTAATTTATTTTATGATTATTCCATTATTTTTTAAAAATGGCGAAACTCCTATTTCAAAATTATTTAATGTTGGCTTAATTAATAATAAAACTGGATTTAAAATTAAAAAATATCAGGTATTTTTTAGATATTTTATTTATTCTCCATTTTTAATTTTAGGGTTATATTTTTTAAATATTTATTCAATTATTATTTTTATGATTGTTCCAATAATTTTAGATATTTTTGTCTTATTTTTATCAAAAGATCAACGAGATATCTTTGATTATGTTGTTAAAAGTAAAGTTGTTAATGTAAAAGATAGTTATATTTTTAAAGATGAAAATGAAGAATTAAGATTTTTTGAAAAATATCCTGAACTTGAAAAAGAAACAAGAAATGAAGAGTTATCATATACTGAAAAACTAAAATCAGCTAAAACGTTTGAAACTAGTAAGAGTGATTTAGATGGAAGAAAAAAACAATAATATTGTAGAAAATAATAATTCAAAAGATGAATTTATTATCTCACCTTGTAAATTAACAAGAAGAATCCTAGCTTTTTTAGGTGATTTTTTTATTACTTTTATTTTAAGTATTTTGTTATATGAAGTTGCTATTATGCCACTTGCAAGTATAACTACTTCATATAATGATAAAATTAAAGAAATAGATTCAAATCAATTAAAAATAATGGACACTTTATATGAAAATAATTTATTATTTTATGAAAATGAAGATTCAAAATACGATTATAATACCAATTCATCATATACTTGTGATAAATTTGTAGAATATTATACTTTTAAAGATGAAGATAATAATAAATATCAAAATATTAATGAATTTGATGTAATTTCTACATATTATTTTAAAAAATATGATAATCAACAAGAAGCAAAAAAATATATTTATAATCTATTTAATAATACAAGCAATGATCCAAATCAAATTAAGTTTTTTAAAGAAAGCGATAGTTATGATTTAGTATTAAAAGATGAATATAAAAATGAATTTAAAGCTTATTTTGATGAATATTCTAGTATGTCAAAACAAGGTGAAGCCGATTTAGAATTATTTAAATCTAATATTTTTAATTATAATTATGCAAATATAATTACTGAGTTTGCAAAAACAAATCAGACTTATATAAATTGTAATAATCAAATAAATATGATTAATAATTCTTTTGATGATATGTATACAGTTTGTGCTTTTATTTCATTTTTTATATCTTGTATTGTGATGTATTTAGTCATTCCATTAATTGATAAAAAATCAAGAACTTTAACAAAAATGATATTAAAAATTGAATATTTTGATTTAAAAACAAATTATTTTATTAATAAAAGAAATGTCATATTTTTATTCTTTTTAAATATGATAGAAAATTTTTCAATGTTAGTTTTCATTCCATTTATTTCTTTAGGATTTAGCAAGATATTTTCATTAACAGTCTTACTAATTTTTAGTATCGTATCAGTTATTTATTGCTTAATTAATTTGTGTATTGCTGCTGGTAATTCTTATAATAAGTCAATTAAAGAATTATTTTTTAATATGATTGTAATTGATACTAAGGCTAGTGATGAACTTTTAATTTATAAGGAGCAACATGGAAGTAAATAGAGCGAAATATTCAATTGAATATGAAAGACCACAAACTTCAAAAAGAATTTTTTCAGCATTATTAGATTTTTTAATATTTTGTTTAATATTTTTAATCTTTTTTATAATTTCTGATCAAATTGCAAAAGTTACTCCTGGCTATCAAGAAAATGACTTAATTATTGAAAATGTCCATCAAAATTCTTGTATTTATGTTCCAGAAGATGGACCAACTGGAAAAAGTAGGCAATATGAATTAATTTCTGATTATTATGAAACAAATTTTGATCAATATACTAGTTATTATGTCTTATCAACATTAACTGATTCAATTTTAGGAACTAATTCTAATGATGGTTTTATTAATTTTATGCTCGAAGAAAATTATGAAAAAGGTTTAGAATTAAAAGAAGATTTCAATGAATTTAGATTAAATATCAAAATTGATGGGAAAGAAGTGTATTACATTGATGAGACAACTAATCAAATTTCATATATGCCAAAAGGTAATTATGAAACAGTTGCAAAAGAATTTTTTATTCCATACATTAATGAAACTTGTAGAGCTTATTTAAGTTATGTAAATGGTTATAATGATGCAATGCTATTTTTAACTCGAATTATTGTAATTATTGAAATTCCAATCCCATTAATTTTATCTTGTTTTATAACTTATTTATTTATCCCATTAATTTTTAATAAAGGTAAAAAAACAATTGGCAAATTAGTTTTTAAAATTGGAGTAGTCAATAAAAATTTATTAAATGTTTCTAATAAACAATATTTTTTAAGATTTTTGATATTTTTATTTTTAGAGGTAATTTTATCCATTTTTACATTTTTAATTCCAATTATTATTTCATTTAATATGATATTTTTTACTAAAAATAAACAATGTTTACACGATTACATCATGCATTTTCAATTAGTTGATACCTCAATGTATAAAATTTATAATTCTTTAGATGAAATTGTTCTTGATGAAATTAACTCGAAAAAAGGCGTTGATTTTAGACTTCGATAAGAAAATATTACGAAGTAATATAGTTTAATATTGTTATACTTTTTTTAAAACATTATAATATTTATAGGCTGGTAAAAGTTGTGAAGAAGAATGTACTAACTGCATTATTTGCGATGGGAATAAGCTTGGCAGCATTTTCTTATAATGCTCCTAGTTTAGACGGCTCTTATCAACAAAATAATGTTCAAGAATTAAAAACACAAAATAATTTAGCGCAACAAAATGATAAATCTATTTTTGATGACGAATCATTATTAGACCAATTTTATGAAGAATATTTAAATATTCGTACAACTAGAATTGATTATCATGAAAATGGTGATTTAGCAATTGAAATCACTGTTAATTATGAAGGTGATGAAGACTCAAGTCTTGGAATTGCCCCAGTTTTTTATTTTGGCGATAAAGAAACTGGAAAAATGACTTTAGAAATTGAAACTGTAAATATAAATACAGAAGAAAAAGATCCTCAATTAATTACTTTAGAAGTTGAACCTCAATATCAAACACTATCTTTTGAAACTGAGCCAAAAGAAGGAGAGACTTCAATTAGATTATTGTCAAGAAGTGACATAATTTATAATAATTTTAAAGAAAATTATGCTGTTGCTTCTTATAAGTTACATGATATTTATACAAATGTTTCAAGTCTTAATGTTCCAGAAGGTGATGAAGAATTAGTAGTTGGAGAAGAAGCCAATTATAATGATGAATTTATTTTTGAAACTGATGAATATTATGAAACTCCAAGTCAAGAAGTAACTGATCAATTATTAAGCGTTGAAGTTACAAGAACATCAATTAGTGATTTCTCTTATTCTTATTCAATAACTGTCAAATTAGATTTAAGTTTAGTTGGAGAAAATGAAGAAGATCAGATTATGTATACAGTCGGTTATTATGATGAAACTAATTATCGACCAGCAAAATTAAGAGTTACTCTAAATTCTGGAGAACAATACGAAGGTAATTTACAAAGACAAACTGGTGTTGGAATTACAGCAAGTTTAGGTATTAATTATGCAAGTTCTCTAAATTCTGTTTGTGATGTTCAATTACCATATAAAACTCAAGAATCTGATATTGCAAAAATTGAATTAGTTAATGTATTCTTTATTGATGAATTATCAAATGGAAGTTTTTATGAGGTATTCCCAAGATTTTCTGATGAATATGAAATTGAAATAAGTAAAATTGGATCAAGAAAGTATTATGCAAATGATTATATGAATATAACTTCTCAAACAATTTCTAAATTTGGTGAAGTTTATTGTTTATCACTTGGTTTAGATTTAACAGTCGAAGAAGCTTATAAGAAAATGTATGATAATTTCTATTTCCCAAGTCTTTCAATCTCTGGTGGAGATGAAGTATTTGAAAATATTGAAAATGGTTTATATTACTATAGAACTTATTTCTCATTTTCAAGTTTTAATGAAGAAAGAATGGAAGGAAGTTATTTTAGAGTAATTTATAACGATGGAAGTATTGATTATATTGGAAATAAAGTATCTTCTAAAATTCAAGTTTATGCTGGAAAAAATAGTGTTAATTTCTTTTTAGAAGGATTAGAAAGTTTAGATGATATTAAAACAATTGATATATTTGGTATTACATTACAATACGAAATTGCTTCAAAAGAATCTGATACAACTATTGCAAATTCTTCTATTACATTTAAGTTTGGTTATTTATCAACTCAATATGGTGGAGTTTATGATGTAAATGGTAATAAAGTTTCAGATGGTGTTATAGTAGATCAATTTGATTTAAATCTTATATTTATATTATTCTCAATAATTTATGCTCTTGTATTTATTCTTGGAGATATTGGATTATTCTTCTTTATGAAAAATAAATATAAAGATGATGAATTTAAGAGAGTTAGACCAAAATCATTCTTTATTACAAGTTTATATGCTTTAATTTGTACTTATACAATGATTGCTGACTTTATAATTATTGGCTTTAGAGTAACATTATTTAATAACACTCCAAGAGTCATGAATATAATGGATATTATAATTATTGTATTTACAATTGTTGCATTCTTAATGTGCTGTTACTTTATTAGAAGATTCTATATTGCAATTAAAGATCATATGGAAAAAGTTAAACGTGAAAAATTAAAATTAGGCGTTAACGAAGAAGATTCTTCTGGTGTTGCAATTGCATTTAATAAAAGCGAAGATAAAAAAGAATTAGAGAATAAAAAAGCTCAAGAAAGTAAATAAAATTAATAAGGAGACATCTAGTTATGGAAATTCGATTAAAAAATTTAACAAAAATTTTCCCAGGTAATCCATCTAAACATATCCGTGATACCGTTGCGGTTAATGATTTAGATATTGTAATTCCTGATGGTAAACTAGTTGGTTTACTTGGTCCTTCTGGATGTGGAAAATCGACAACTCTTTATATGATTGCTGGTCTTTTAAATCCAACAAGTGGTGAAATTTGGTTTGGAGATGAAGAAGTTACTAACTTATCACCTGAAAAAAGGGGTATTGGTTTAGTTTTCCAAAACTATGCTTTATATCCACACATGACCATTTATAAAAATGTTGAATTCCCATTAACTAATCTTAAAGTTGAAGTTCCATTAGTTGAGTTTTTTGATTTTGATATTAATATTTCGTTTGATTTAAGCGAAAAAGATGTTTATAGAGGAATTATCTCATCAATTTCAACTCTTATTAAGAAACTTGCAATTTATCATAATTCAATTAAATATGAATTAAATTTAAAAGATTCAGATAAAGCTTTATTAGAAAAACTAGAAGCTTTAAAAGATAAAATGTTGACTGATAAAACTCTTAAAGAAGAATATAACGCTTTAAATGAAGAAATTAATAATAAAAAATTACACGGTGTTTTAAAAGTTAATGTTAAATTATTAAATATTTCAAAGAAAATATATGAATCTTTTAAAGAAAATTTATCAAGAATTAAAGATTATGCTTTATTAAATGAATCAAGCACATTATCAAGTGAAGCTTTATTTGATTCAACTATTAGATTTGAAATTAATGGAATTAAAAATGAAGATTTAATCCCAGTTTTAAATAATGCTCAACTTGATGAAAAAGAATTATTAAGACTTAGAAGCGAAAAATTTATTAAGTATCTTTTTAAAACCTTAAAAGTTCAAAATATGGACTTAAAAATTTATTTTAATGAAGAAAAAACAATTTTAAGTGGATTTTTCAAAGTTAAACATGCTACAAAAATGGTTTTAGATAACTTAATTAAATCAATTAGCGATGGATTAAATGTCGCTAATTTAAAAGATGAAAGAACAGTTGCTTATTCATATCGAAAATTAAATAAACTTGAAAGAAAAGAAATCGTTTATGAAGTTGCAAAACTTGTTCAAATTGATGAATATTTACAAAGAAAACCAAGTCAATTATCCGGTGGTCAACAACAAAGAGTTGCAATCGCAAGAGCTTTAGTTAAAAGACCAAAAGTTTTACTTCTTGATGAACCATTAAGTAACTTGGATGCTCGTTTAAGACTTCAAACAAGAGAAGAAATTAAGCGTATTCAAAAAAATACTGGAATTACTACTGTATTTGTTACTCACGACCAGGAAGAAGCAATGTCAATTTCTGATGAAATTGTTGTTATGAAACTTGGTGAAGAACAACAAAAAGATAAACCACAAGAAGTTTATAATAATCCTAAAAACTTATTTGTTGCTCAATTCTTAGGCACTCCTCCAATTAATGTTTTTGAAGGTTATATTAAAGATAATGGAATTTATATTGGAGATGATTTAATTTATAAATCAGCTAAAAAACTTGAAGATAAGAAAGTTTATGTTGCAATAAGACCTGAAGGATTTAATTTACACGAAGATAAATCTAGTGAAAAATTAACTTGTGATGCTGAAATTATTGAAGTTTTAGGTAGAGATTTATCAGTTGTCTGTAAGAGTGAATATTGTTTAAAACCATCATTTAAAGTTATTATTAACTCTGAAAATGATGTAAAACTTGGAAAAATCAAATTAAAAGTTAAAGAAAATAAAATGTTTGTTTTTGATCATCAAACTCAAGAGAGGATTTACTTATAATGGATAATTCAAATATCGAAGTAAATAAGTTTGAAAAACTTGAGTCAAAAATTTTAATAAATAATCAAAAGCTTGAATCAAAAGAAACAAGTTCTTTAAACGACAAACAAATTAAAGCACTTGAAGTCGAAAACGAATATTTAAAAAATATCATTGAAACAAACAAGACATTAGATAAAGAAAAAGAAGAATATGTTGATTCTTTAAAAGATGATTTTAATGTTGTTGTTGTTTCAAGAAGAAATAAGGATTATGTTTATAATTATAATGGATTAAAAAATGTAAAAGATGACGATGCTAAAAATAACTGGAAAGCCTGGTTATATTTAGCACCTGTTTTAGTTTTAATGGCAGTATTTTTAATATATCCTTTAATTGATACATTTTTTATATCATTTATGAAAGACTATAACTATGTTTTAAGAACATATAATGGTTTTACACTTGATAATTATGGATTTATTTTAGGTTTAACCGAGATTAATGGTGGTTATGAACATAGGGTTATAGACTACGCAATTCCAAATACTCTTATAATCTGTTTTATTACAGTTCCAGTTTCAATTATTATAGCCTTATTAATTTCAGTTGGTTTAAATTCACTAAAATGGTTTCAAAAAATACTTCAAACCATATTCTTCTTACCATATGTTACAAATACAATCGCTGTTGGTATGGTTTTTGCAGTTATTTTTGACCGAAATGGTGTTATAAACTGGATATTTGGACTTGATAAAGATTGGATCAAAGGTGCCGCTAGATGGGATGCAATGCTACCTCTTTGTATTTATATTGTTTGGAGTAGTTTACCATTTAAGATTTTAGTCTTCTTAAGTGGTTTACAAGGTATTGATAAACAATATTATCAAGCTGCCCAAATCGATGCTACACCAAAATATAAAGTATTAACTAGAATTACTGTTCCATTATTATCACCTCAAATTTTATATATTATGATTACATCATTTATTGGTGGATTTAAAGAATATTCAAGTATTGTTGGTATGTTTAATAATCCAGGAACTGCCGATGGAGATTATTCTTTATATACCGTTGTTTATTATGTCTATGATCGTATGAAAGATAATAAAGTTCATTATGCAGCCGCAGCTGCTGTATTATTGTTCTTATTAATTCTCTTATTTACAGCTCTTCAATTTGCGGTAAGTAAAAGAAGAGTCCATTATTAGAAAGGAGTTAACTTATGTTAGAAAATTCTGTTAATCAAAATATGAAAGTTAGCTTCCAAAATGAAGATAATAAAGATTTAGCTGGTTTATATATTAATTTTGCAAAACCAGGATCTTTAATAAGTGATGTATCTTTAACAATAAAAGAAGGAAGAAGAAGTGTAAAATCTCTTCAAAGAAGTGAAAAAATAATGAAGATATTATCAACAATATTACTTTATGTAATAATTGTTTTTCTTGCTTTAATTGTTGTCTTCCCATTTTATTGGATGATTATTACATCATTAAAATCAAATGATGAAATTAGAGCTTCAACTCAAACATTCTTCCCAACTGTTGTTATGTGGGAAAACTATATTGAAGTATTTAGAACATTTGATTTTACAACTTATATGGTTAATACAATTGTTGTTGCAATATTTTCCACTCTTGGAACATTAATCACAACAATATTTGCCGCATTTGCATTTGCTAGATTAAACTTTGCTGGTAAAAATAGTTTATTTATGGTCTTTTTAGCTACTATGATGATACCTGGAGAGATGATGGTTATTTCAAACTATATTACCGTTGCAAGTTTTGGATGGGTTGGATTAGATGCTGATTTAATGGATGCTTATTTAGCAATGATTGTTCCATTTTGGGTTAGTGTCTTTTATATCTATTTATTAAGAGAGAATTTTAGACAAATTCCAAACGAATTATATTTAGCAAGTAAAGTAGATGGTAAATCAGATTGGAATTTCTTATGGAAAGTTATGGTTCCTCTTGCTTCTCCAACGCTAATTTCAATTACAATTTTAAAGTTTATGGGAACTTGGAACTCATATGTATGGCCAAACTTAGTCGCAAATAAATCTGAATTTAGACTTATTTCAAACGGTTTAAGAAGTTCGAGTTTTACTGATATTGAAGGTAACCCACTTTATGGTTATCAAATGGCAGCTACAGTTATTGTTACTGTTCCATTATTCTTATTATTTGTATTTTTCAGAAAATACATTATGAAAGGTGTTGGAAGAGCTGGCATTAAAGGTTAATTTATTTAATTTATTATCTTGTAAGATATAACAAGTTAATAATATAAAAAAAGGGAGGAGTTTATGAAATTTAACAAATCATTATCATTACTCGTCGGATTAGTAATGATAACAAGTCTAGCTTCATGTAATAGGGATGATACTTCAAATCCAGGTAATAATTCATCTACTAATACAACTCAAACAACTAATACAACTACAACTACTTCAAATGGTACTGTTCATACAACTATACCTGAATTAGATTATAAAGGTGGTTATATTAAAGAACCTACAACAATTGAAGTTTGGACTACAATGGGTAAAGATAAACAACCTTGGATGGAACAAATGGTTAAAGCTTTTGAAGCACTAGAACCAAATGTTACTGTTAAACACACTCCACAAAGTGGAAATTATGATTCTTTAAAAGAACAAATTACAACTGGTGCAAGTACAGGCAACTATCCAAATATGGCATATTGTTATCCAGATCATGTTGCTGATTATTTTGATTATAAATTACCAGTTAATCTTAAACAATATGCAGATAATCCAGAATATGGTTGGGATGAATTTGATAGATCTGATATTTATGAAGGCTATTTACAAGAAGGTTATAACTATAATGGACCAGTAAAAGGTGGTTTATATAGTGTTCCTTTTGCAAAATCTAGTGAATTAATGTATTACAATACAAAGATTTTAGGTTTACCTCTTGATGGATATGATAGACCTCTTCAAGCTTCTGATATTGAAAATATTACTTGGGATGAATTCTTTAATAAATTATGTCCTGCTTTATTAAAATATGATAAAGATGAAAAAGCTGCTGGAAGAGCTGGTTTATTAACAAGTGAACAAACAGATAGACATGCTATTTTAGGTTATGACTCTGGTGCTAACTTCTTTATTACTTTATGTGAACAATATGGAATTGATTATACAAAAATTTCAGAAGGTCATACAAATAAAGGTGAACTTCTTTGGAAGAGTGAAGAAGGCTATGAATTAGGTGAAATGATTTATAACTGGTGTGAAAAAGGTTATATTGTAACTCCAGAATCAGTCGGACAAACCTTTACAAGTTCATTATTCCAAGAAGGTAGTATCTTATTTACAATTTCTTCAACAGCTGGTTATTCACATATTGCAACTCAAAATGTTGAAGTAGGTTGTGCAATGATTCCACAAGCCGAAGTTGGATTAGGTGTTGAAAAGAGAACTATTTCTCAAGGACCAAGCTTTGTTGTTTTAGACAGAGGAAACGAAAATGAAAACTTAGCTTGCTGGTTATTCTATAAATTTATTACTGAACCAATTAACAATTTATCATGGTCTGGCAATAGTGGATATTTCCCAATTAGAAAATGTGTTGCTAATAGTGATCTATATTTAGCAATTTATGATCCAGAAAGTTATCCAGATCATTCTGATAAAGGATACATTGGTGCAATTACATTTGAAAAAACTGATGAATTAGCAAATAGTTCATTTACTTCCCCTGTATTTGATAAATCAAGTGATTCAAGAAACGCTGTTCAAGGTGTTGTTAATCAAATTTGCTTAGGTGCTAGAAGTAGCCAAGCTGGAGATGATGTCGCTGGTTTTGTTAAAGGCATCATTGATGAACAATACGAAATTGCAATAGCTGGTTAATAATTAAATTTAATAAAATATAAATATGAAACTCCAAAATTTAATTTTGGAGTTTCATTATAATAATTGGAGGAAAAATTATGAGACTTAAAAAGATGATGTTACTTGCAAGTTGTATGTTGTTGACTACTACACTTGCTTCTTGTAACAATGGAGATGATACATTAAGTGGGACAAGTAATAATTCTCACATTTCAAATGTACCAAGCGATGTTTTAGATATTGAATTTTGGACAACAACTGGTAAAGGCATTGAAGAAAATATCGCTAAATTGGCTGATGATTTTGAAGAAATCATTTATGAAAATGAAGGTCGAAAAATTAATTTCAGCATTAATAACCAAGGAAATTATGATGGAATTAAAGATAAAATTACTCAAGGTTTAAGTACTGGAAACTATCCAACAATTGCCATTGCATATCCAGATCATGTTGCAAGTTATATGGCTGATAAACCTGGTAGTGTTGTTAATCTTTTACCATTAATTAATGATAAAAAAATTGGTTTTACTAAAGAAACTATTGAAGAATTAGATGATAAATATGGAGTAGATGATTTTGTTCAAGCATATTATCAAGAAGGAACAAATTATGCCCAAGAAGGCGTTTATTCTTTACCATTTTTAAAATCCAGTGAAGTTATGGTTGTAAACCAAGATTATGTTTTAGGTCAAACTTTTGGTAGAGATAGACCAATCCAAAAAAACGACTTAGCTAACATGACTTGGGATGAATTAATGGATATTTGTAAATACATCGTTGAAAATAAAGATAGTATTAAAGGCCTTCCAGCTGATTTAGAAACTCCACTTTGGATTGATAGTGATTCTAACTTCTTTATTACTCAATCAATGCAAAGAGGAATTCCATATTTAGGAGATGGAGACACTCCTGATACAAAAGTTTTATTCAATAACCCTCAAGCAAAAGAAATGGTTAATGAATTTTATGATTGCTATAACAAAGGTTATTTTACAACAAAAGGAAATAATGGTGGAGACTATGGATCAAACGCCTTTAAAGAAGGTAAAGTATTAATTACTTTAGGCTCTTCAGGTGGTGTTGGTTATAATGATTTAGGTGCTAGTTCTATTGAAGGTGTTGGTGTTTATAAAATTCCAAGTGCCGCAAAAAATGAAGAAGATAGTTTATATGTCTCTCAAGGTATTACTCTTTGTATCATGTCAAATGAAGGTCATGGTGGTGCTCAACTTGACCAAGAGAGAATAAATTATGCTTTTAGATTTATTAAATATTTATTAAATCCAGAAAATAATGTTAGATTAGCCTTATCTAGTGAAGGTTATGTTCCTGTTAGAGAATCTGCTATTAATTCTGCAAAATATCAAGCATATCTAGAATATGATTCAGAATTACTAGTTAAAACAGCAAAATGTGTTATTAACGATATTAATGGAGCATATTACAACCTTCCAATTTTTAAAGGTAGTGATGTTGCTAGAACTGCTGTAGAAGGTATTGTTGGTAGATTTTCACAAGTAAAAGCTGGTGGAAAAACAATTAATGAATTATTTGAAGAAGCTGAAAACCAAGCAAAAGCTTCCTTATAATAAATAAAATTAAGTCTATAAAGGAGAATTACTTATGAAGAGAAAATTAAAATTAGCTTCATTACTATTATTTACTGTATTATCTTTAAGTTTAGTTGCTTGTAATACAGAAGAAACAAGTAGTAATACAACTACTACTCAAACAACCACAACTACTACAACAACTACAACTACCGATTTAGGTCCATTTATTGACTATGCTCATCTTCCAGAAAATATGTTAAGACTTGATTATACAAAATCAAAAGGTTTCTTTGAAGATGGTATTGCTCAAGTTGATTTAGCAAGTGGTGTTCAATCTTGTATTGATGGAGACACTGCTCACTTTAAATCAAGAGTTGGTGATGATACAACAATTAAAGTTAGATTTTATGGAATTGATACACCAGAATCAACTGGTGATATTCAAGAATGGGGAATTCCAGCAAAAAATTATTGTAGAGAAAGATTAATGGCTGCCCAAGAAAATGGAACAATAGTCTTATCTATTCCATCTGTTAATTATGACGTTCCTCAACACGACTCTACAGGTATTAGATATCTTGGTGTTGTTTGGATTAATGAAACTGTT
Source organism: uncultured Bacilli bacterium (assembly GCA_944349595.1). Classification (GTDB taxonomy): domain Bacteria; phylum Bacillota_I; class Bacilli_A; order RFN20; family CAG-826; genus Alectryobacillus. The sequence continues at coordinate 286,076 of CALVNF010000001.1, forward strand.
AAAGATGCACCAATTGATCAATTATATTGTTTAAATTTATTAATGGTTCAAGAAGGTTTCTCTCCAGATAAAGATGCAAATGATGAAAGACTTGCATATTTAACTCCAGTATTTAGAGATGCATGTTTACAAGCTCAAAAATTTAAATTACACATTTATAGTGATGAAGTTGATGTTTTATTCCCAAATAGTGCATTTACACCAACTCCTGTAAAGAGTATTTTAGATGAATATTTATATTTATTAGATAACGGAATTGATCCAGAATCAGTTGATGAAGAAGGCAATAATGTATTTACATTCCAATATCGAAATGTTGCAATTGAAGGAACTGTCGCTCATTATGCTGATAATACTGTTTATATTCAACAATATGATAAAGATGGTGGAGAATGGTATTCACTTCCAATCTTCTTAGGATATAACTCTCCTGCTATGTATCGAACAATTAACAATAGAGTTAATTTTAAAGGTACAATAACAGCAACCTCGGCTCATGGTTTACAAATGACAAATGTTACTCTTCCAATTGTTTCCTTTGGATCAGAAGAAGAATCAGAAGTTCTTGCATATGCAAAAGATGTTGTTGGAACAGAAAATGAAAGACATGTCTATGATGTAACAAGACAAGACTTAGATCATACAAACGGTTCTTACTATGATTATTTATATCAAGTTGTAAGAATTGGTGGATTAAGTGATGGTGCTTTAGTTCCAACTGGTGGTTATAACAATGATAATCCAGGAGAAAATGGTTATACATTATATGTAACTGGAAGAGATGATTCTTATTCATTTAATATTTCAGTACCATTTGATTATAGAACTGATGAAGGTGAATTAATTACTGATTATTCATGGTTTGTTGGTAAAAAATTAATTATTACTGGTGCATATTCATTCTATATTTATAATGGTAGAACTAACTATATTATTACAGTTGGTTCAAATGCTGATTTTGAATTTGCTGCTTAAAACAAATTAAAAGATATAAAAAAGTTATGATTAATAAAAGCAAAAAGAGTAAAAAAATTATTTTCCTTTCTTTCACTTTTCTCTTTTTGCTTTTTTCTTGTGGTAATGATACTAGTAATCTAATTACATCTAATTCAACTACAAATAATTCACTAACAAATACTACTACAAGCTTGACAACTTCAACCACCTCAAATACAACTAGTCAAACAAGTCAAATAATTGTAAATGATGAAGTTGAAAATCAAATATTTATTTCGGAATTATATAAAGGTAGTAAAGTATATGATGTGGCTATTGAAATTGCAAATACTTCTAATAGTGTTATAGATTTAAGTAATTATAAACTTGAAATAATTAAATCAATGGAAGTAGAAAATAGTTTAGATCTGCAAGGTTTTTTAAATAATAATGAAGTATTTATAATTGCAAATGATTCATTTATTGCAAAAGATAAAGTTAATGTAAATTTACAATTAACTAATGATATATTAAATAAAAATAGATGTTATCGAATTGTTAACAAACAAACTAATGAACTTGTTGATATATTAGGTAATGAAAGATTTTATGATAAACAATTTTTATATGGAAATCCAATTAGAAATGAAGAATCTTTATATTCGATTACTAAATTTGATTATATGAATTATTATTGTTTATCAGAAGGTGTAATTGACTATTTAGGAAACTTAGATTTACCACTTACTAAAGTCGAATTATTAGAAGGTCCAAAATTAGAAGAAAAATATGCTGATTTATCTTTTAGTGATGGATTAAATTCATTAGGTGGATTTTTTGAAACAACTATTGAATCTCTTGGTGATGGAGATACAACTTATTTTTATTATCCAAGTGAAGCAAATTTAGATAGTGGGGAAGGTTCATATTCAACTAGATATTTATTTATTAATACTCCAGAAGTTGACCATGGTGGTGAGCTTGATTATATTAAAGCAGAACCTTGGGGATATGCAGCAAAAGATTATAATAATCAAAAACTAAGAAATGCAACTTCAATTATAGTTCAATCATGTATTGGCTCTCCAGTTCATGAAACTTTTGGTAGAGTTTTAGGTTTAGTTTGGTATAGTGATAAAGTTAATCCGAGTTTAGAAGATTATCGTTTATTAAATTATGAAACTATAAGAGATGGTTATGCATTTAAATCTGGAACAGAAGTTTATAATGAGATGAATTATAAAGGAATTAATTATTCATTTTTTGTCGATTATGCCCTAAGAATCGCCGAAGAAAAAGGTATAAAAGTTCATGGAGAAGTAGATCCAAATTTTGATTATAATAATTAATCATTTTTTGATATAATATTTAAGTAAAGGAGACACTTATGTTTTGTCCAAATTGTGGTTATAAAGTAAAAAATATTGGTAAGGCAAAACTTGAAGAACAAGCTAGTCTTAGTTCGGACTTTGATTCAAATAAACAAATTAAAGTTGCTTATCAATGTCCAACTTGTGGAAAGATCATTCACGACAAATTAAGTCAAGAGGAAATGAAGTCTTTAAATCAAGTTGCACACGGTAAAATTCACAAAGCTAGATATGATATAAATTCCGGTTTGTGTAGTTTAGTCATTGGCATAATTTTGGCGGCAATAGGCTTAATGTTTTTTGCATTATCTTTTGATTTACAAAAGAATCATACTTTAGATACAACAAGAGTCGAATTTATTGTTTTTTGTGTATTAATTTCTGTTGGATTAATTTTAGCAATTTTTGGAAGTTATTTATTAATTCGTGGAGTAATAGCTAAAAATACTTATCAAAATGTTGTTAAAGATATCCAAAATAATACATTTGTTCAAGAATCTTGCGTTAAATAATAATTAATCATTTATTATTTAACTTATATATTTATAAAATTTCGGAGGGTATAATGAAAAAGAATTTTTTAAGTGTTATTGCCTTATTGGGCGTTGTTTTTTCTCTTGCTAGTTGTGATAACAATACAACAAGCGGATCAACTACAACAAACACAACTACAGATAATAATCAAAAAATTAGAGTTGAATATTGGTATAGAAAAAATGATGAAACTCAAACAGTATTAGAAGGTTTTGAAAGAGCTTTTGAAGCACAAAATTCTGATATCGATATTATTTTAACACCAAGAGATGAAGGAAATTATAATGAATTAGCAGAAACTGTTATTCAAGGATTTGCTGTAGATAATTATCCAAATATGGTTCAAGCATATCCAGATAATGTCGCAAACTTTATGTTTAATAAACCTGGTATTGTTGTTAATATGGAAGAATATATTAATAGCAGCGATTCAGAATTAGCATTAAGTAAAGAAGAATTAGAAGATTATATTGGTTTTGAAACTGGTAGTAATTATGTTGAAGAAGGAACATTTTCTCTTCCTTATTATTCATCAACAGAAGTTATGTATTATAATGCCGATATTATGATTGGTATGGATTTAACAAAAATTGATCCTTCTATTAATAATGGTAGACCTCTTGATGAAAATTATATGAATAATTTAACTTGGGAAGAAATCTTTAATAAATTAGGACCAGCAATCACTAAACATGATGAAGGTTTACCAGAAGAAAAAAAATATTTAAGAACAGATAAATATGAAGCTGAAGGCGCAACAGATTATTATAGTTTAATGGATTGGGAAAGCGATGATAATTTATATATCACAATGTCAGAACAATATGGAGTCCCATATTCTGAAATTAAAGAAGGTGTTGGAACTGCAACATTATTTGATTCTAGCGATGCAAAACAATTTGTAAAAGATTTATCAATTCAAGCTCAAAAGCATTACCTTGCTACAATGGGTTCAACTGGTGATATTTACACAAGTGAATTATTATTTTCTCGACAATGTTTATTAAATATTAATTCAACAGCTGGTGCTGGTTGGTTAAAAACAAGCGATTTTGAAATCGGTGTTGCTCCAATTCCACAAGCTGAAGGACAAGATAAGAAAGTTATTTCTCAAGGCGCTTCTATTTGTATTCTTGATAGAGGTGAAGAAGAAAATGAAGCTACATGGAAATGGTTTAAATTTATTTCAAATAAAGAAAATGCTGTTACATGGGCTTTAAATACTTCTTATTTACCATTTAGAAAATCAGTTTATGATAATGCTGCTTATAAAGAATTAATTTCTGATACAACAGCTGAAAAAGGAACAACTGATTATATTGTAAATAGAGCCGCAGAAGTTGTTGCAACTTATTCTGAAAATGATATGTACTTTACAGCTCCAGCTTATGCCTCAAATTCTGGAACATCTTCTAAATTAAGAGAAGCAGCAGCAGGTCTTGCTATTGATGCTTTATCTTATAAAGGTGGTGAACCAAGTGATGAAGTTATTAATGGTTGGTTTGAAAAAGCTAAAAATAACGCTCTTTAATAAATTGATTATTTAATTAAAATTTTATAGAATATTAAGACTTGCAAATGCAAGTCTTAATTTATCCGCCCTTAGCTCAGCTGGCAGAGCAACTGACTCTTAATCAGTGGGTCTAGAGTTCGATTCTCTAAGGGCGGACCATTGTATAGTTAATAATTTGATATAAAGTAATGGTATACAAGTGAACAATATTTACTCGAGAAATCGAGTTTTTTTATTTTTGACGTTTTCCTAGTTGATAAAACTGGGTTCAAACTGCTGAATTTTCAAAAATTAGCTTTACTAGAAAAATGAAAGCCTACTAGATAAACGTTTCTCTCCTAGATAAACGATATCCTACTAGAGAAATGATAGATGTTATTTTATTTACTTTTAATATTGATTTGTTACCAATTATTTGATAAATCTAAATTTTTAATAGAAGTTTGTGATAAAACTTCAGCTACAAGAAAACATGGTTTAAATTCAACTAGAGAAAGAATACTTTTTGAAATGAGACATAATCTTAATATTACTAAATTGAGCTACACGTTTTAATCGGTATTAGCGATAAGGTAATTGATAATAATATAATGTATTTAATAAATAATGGATTTATAAAACGTATTAGCGAAAACAAAAGTGGATATTGGGAGGTTTTAAATAAATATAGAAAAATTTATATTATTCATGATATTGCAAATAAATTGCACATAATATTACTTAAAACGATTTATTTTTCATTCGTTTTGCTGTATAATGTGGGCGTAATTCAAATAGGAGGTATTATTATGGCTAACATCAATGTTACGATTCGAATTGATAAGAAACTTAAAACTCAAGCTGATGAATTATTTAGAGATCTTGGACTTTCTTTTAGTTCTGCCATTACAATGTTTGTAAAGCAAGCTGTTCGTGAACAACGTATCCCATTTGAGGTCAAACGTACAGGAACTATGATTCAGACAGCAACAGATAGTTCTGTAGAAAAACTTTCCAAGGACCTCATTGAAAAAAATATAATAGCTTATAAGGAGCTAGCGAAGTGATTGTTCTTTCTAAACAACAAATTATTGCTATGCACCATACTTTGGTAGTAGTAACAGGGGGTTTGGATGGTTTGCGCGATGAGGGACTTTTAGATTCGGCTATTGCAGCCCCATTCCAAACTTTTGATTCAACCGAACTATTTCAATCAATACAACAGAAAGCGGCTCGTCTAGCTTGTGGCCTTGTTCAAAATCACCCTTTCTTAGATGGCAACAAGAGAATCGCTGCACATACAATGCTTGTGTTCCTTGCATTGAACGGAATTTCACTTTTTTATACACAAGATGAACTGGCTTCAGTTTTCCTAAAAACAGCAGCCGGTGAAGTTGATTATGATGACCTTTTGCAATGGGTAATCGATCATGAAAAATGATAATGATTGATATTTACGCTTTCATGCGGTTGATAAAGATCAGAATATTTTAAATAAATAATAAATATAAAATGTTAATAATTTGTAATTATTTGATTAATAAAAAAGATATTTCTTTCATAGAAATATCTTTTCTTTTATTTAATTAATTTACTAAAGATTAAAAAGATTCAGCCCAAGTCCAGAAATCAAAATCTTCTGGAATTAATGATTCATAATCAAGAGTTGTTGTTCCAATATTACTAACTTTTAAATGATATACAAAGTAGTGCTCTGATTTATTACCATTTTCATTGCTTAATATTTCTTTATTTAATGTCATATCAATTGAAAATGCTTTATTATCTTGATCAAGAGTAATTAATGCTTCGCCATTTTTATAATTAAATTCAGGAAGAGAATAAAAAGCACTAGTAGCAATTGATCTTAAAGTATCTGGAGCAGTGGTAATAAATTGATTGTCAGTACCTTCAACTTTAGTATTTCCATGACTTGTATTTGCAAATGCTTTTTGAAGTGGCATTAGCATTGAATCATAATGGAAATAAGTGCCAAGACCAGCTGGTTCATAAATACTTGTATCAGGATTATATACAAATTGAACGTTATGTTCATCATAATTTACATATAATTCTTTAAATTCACCCCATTTTAAAGTTTCATAATTAATTAATGCTGCATCATTTGTATAAACTTGTTTACCGGTCATTAATGTAGTTTTTACTTGTTTACTTAAATCTAGGTTTCCATTTGCATCAAGTGGAGTAGATACTTCAACTAATTCCATATCAAGAGTATAATTGTAAGTAGAATCATTAAATTCTTCTTTCAAATAAGTATCTAATTCGGTATTTGTAGAAGGATAAGTTGGATCAACAAATGTAATTGTCATTTGAGATTTATTTGTTGATAAGAATACATCAATATTAGCAATACAATCTTCTAATTGATATGTAAATCTACGGTTATCAGTTGAATTCCAACCTTTTTCTTTTAATAAGTTTTGATAATCTTCTAAAACTTTATCAGCAACACTAGTATCATCAAATACTAAATTAAAATATGGAGCACTAGCAAATTGAGATTTTGTTGCTTTCCATGTAGCTCCATCTACGCTCATAAATGGTAAGACATTATATAAATCAAAATCATTTAAAATATCAACGGCATTTGTAACATCATCCCATGATGTTGCACTTGGAAGTAAAATAACATCATCAAATGAATATTTAAGAGTTGTACTTCCAACATCTGAGACAACAATTGTATTTAAAAGTTGAACTGATACAGATTGGAATACAAAAGTTTCTGAGTAATTAAATGTATATGTATCATCATCATTAAATGTTATTGAAAATGAACCATCATCAAAAACCATTGGACTATAATAAAATGATTCTGGTCTTAATACATTAAATTCTTTTCCATATAAGCCCATTCCAGCTGGTAAATTAAAAGTAGAAGTGTCTTCATCAAAATAAAATAATGAAGAATCATATGAAAATGGCATTACATAATCTTTATAATTACCTTCAATAACTTGAGTTTCTTGAAGTTTTCCTTCTTCTTTTTCACTTGGTGAAACTACACTTAATGTTGTTGGAGTTTTGGTTAAATAACCATAAACTTGACTTGGATCATCGTTTGAAATTGTAAAGATACCATCTTCATTAACTTGTAGTAATTCATTTTCGGTTTGAACAATTTCTGCAACTCCACCCATTTGCATTGTTTGTGTAAAGTTTGCAGTATAATTTCCTTCACTTAATTTGTTAAATAAATCTTCAAGTTCAGCACTTTTATCACTAGTTAAATCTTCTCCGGCTTCAAATATTTGTAAATCTTGTCTGTTTGAGAATTTAATATCTAAAGAAATTTGATCTTCTTTTTTATTTTGTTCTAATGCTTTTTTATTAGAAAGTAAAATATTTGTAATTTCTAATACATCATTATTAATTGAATAAGAAATTTCAACTGTGTCTAAATAAATATTTGTATAATAAGTTAACAAGAATCCAAGTTGTCTTGCAACTTCAGAATTAACTTCTAAATTAATAGTTGCTTTTTTATTTCTAACATCTAATTCAATATTATCTTTTGTTAAATCTTTAATTGGATTTTTTAAATATTCATCAAAAACATAAGCTTTATTATTTGCTCCAACTTTAGTTTCACTAACTTCTAGAGTTTCAGGATCAACTGATTTTTGAACGGTTTCACCATCTTTATCTTTATAAATTGATGTTACGTAATAAGTTAAATCACCTGTTTCTTTATTAAAATAATGATCACTTGAAATTAAACAGTCAATTTGATGAGTAACATTTGCAGTTACAATTCCAGTTGAATCTTTTTGAAGTATTTTAAGACTTCCACTAAAGACAATTTCATCTTTATTTAAACTTTCAAAAATTGCTTGTTTAATACTATTTTCATCTACTTGACTAGTCGTAGTAGTCGTAGTAGTAGTAGTGTTTGTTGTAGTTGTACTTGTTGTACTTGTTGTTGTATTACTTGTTTGATTGTTATTACAAGATGCAAGTGACAATGTCAACATACCAATTAATGGCAATATTATTTTTTTCATTTTTGCCCTCCTAAAAAATATTCTTCTTTTAATATAAAATACTTTCTTTACTAATACAATGATTATATTAAAATTTACCAAAATTTTCTTAATATTTGATTATTAATTAAAAAGAAAATAATAAATAGTTTATAATAAAGAAAGTTGGAGGTCTTTTATGTCAGTTTATAAAATTTCAGATAATAAAGATAATTCAGAAGTTACAACTTTTAAAGTTAGTATTGGATGGAAGACAATATTTATAGTAATTTCAGTTCTTTTAATAACTATCGGATTTTTTATACTTATTGTTGGCTTTACAATGACTTATAGAGAAGAATTAAAAGTAATTGGTGGAGTATTAATGGCGTTTGGTTTAGTATTATTAATTGTTGCATTAATTAATAATGTTAAAGAAATTTATATTGGAAAAAATGAAGTAGTATTTAAATCCTTTGTTTTTAAAAGATGTTTACCAATTAAAGAAATCTCTGCAATTTCTTCATCTTGGAATTGGTTAGGATTTATAAGAGTTGGTACTTCATCTTCAAAATTTTGTATGTTTTGTTTTATGGAAAATGTTGAAAATATTTCATATACAATTAGAAAATTAATTTATACAAATAATTTAAGTATCTCATTAGATGATGATAGTATTAATAAATTAAGAAAATCTGATAATGAACTACAAGAAATAAATAAAAAAGAAAAAATTTATAAAGATAATTTATATTTTGGATTTATTGATAACGAAATGAATTATAAGCTTATTAAAAAAGCTTATGATAATTTATTAGAAATTAAAGATTATAAAGATGCATCTAAATATATTGAAAAATATGAAAAGATGATGGATGAATACTCAAATAGACACTAAAAATCATTAATATTTAAATATTTAATAAGATAATAACAGAATAAAATTGATTTTATTCTCTTTTTTATTAATTAAATCTTTTTAATTTAATATAATATTTATGTATGAAGTTTATAAAAAAAGTAATTAATATTTTTAAATTATATGAATGGATTTTTGTATTAGCTAGTTTAATTTTACTTGTTACGTTATCAATTGTTTATAATTCATGGTGGTTAGAAATTATATCTGTTATTTTTGGATTAATTTCTGCAGCACTAAATTGTAAAAGAAAAAAATATGCTTTTTTTGTATATGCAATTTATGTAATTTTATATGGAACTTTTGCATTTATACAAGTTCAATATGGCGAAGGCATATTGAATACTTGTATAAATTTACCAATTTATTTATATACAATTTATAAATATTACATAAAAGATAAAATTTTTAAGAAAAAGAATAATAATGAAAATATAGCCGAAAATAGTGGTGATTCATCAGATTTTAAAATTAATAAATTAACTAAATTAATGGTTATTTTAATTGTTATTTTTGTTCCATTAATTACCGGTGTTTATGGTTATGTATTATCCTTGTTAAATTCAAATCTACCTTATTTAAATGCGATGGCTACATCATTTGCAATAGTGGCAGTATTTTTAACCTCGGCAGGAATTACCTGGCAGTGGTTATTTTGGACTTTTTATTCATCAACAAATGCGGTAATTTGGAGTCTTAATTTTTTGAGTCCAGAAAGTTCTAATTCTGGAATTTTATATATTGTATTAAATTGTGTTTATATAGTTATAAATACTTATAGTTTAATAACTTGGATCAAAGCAGAAAAACAACAAAAATTAATTAGTCAAAATACTAATACAGATGAAAATAATTAAGTTTTGCAGTGATTTTTAAAATTAAAAACGATAAATTAGTAATATTTTTTTTATTATTTTAATAATTGGGTTGTATCAATTTGAGTATTATTTATATCTTGAATATGATATGTAATTTCTTGATATCCTGTATAATATTTAACTTCATCATTAATAGTTTCTTGAAAATATGAAGCTTGAGTTTTGCATATACTAATAATGTCTAGTGTATTATCTTCATTTAATATTATTGTTGCATCCATGAAATTAATAGAATATCCTCCAAATGATAATCCAAAATCACTAATAAATGATTCAAGAATATAAATTGGCCAAAAATGAGTTGTATATATTTTATTTAAATTATTATCAATTAATTGATAATCATATCCATCTTCATCTGTATTAGCAAGTCTTGTTAAGGTATATAATGCACCAATATCATAATATTTTTTAGAATTATTTGAGTCTATTAAATTAAATTTTTCTTCATCATTTAATTTTTCATATTTATCATATCCAATATTTTCTTTATTAATGTATAAATATTCTCCAAAAACTCCATCACATGCTAAATATGCTGCATCATTTGTGTATTTTAATGTAAAATTAGCATTATTTCTTTTTTCAACCTCTGCTCCATCTATTGGAATAATACTTCCATCACTAGAAATATTAACTTGTGTTAGATACGAGTTTAATTCTCCAACGATTGTATAATTAATATTATCTTTAAAGTTATCTTTAATAAATTCAATGACATTTGATTTTAATACTTGAGCTTCATAAAAATAAATTGCAAAAGAAGTGCTACTAGATATTAATCCAATTTTATATTTAAGATTGTTTTCTTCATCTTTGTATAAGTAAATTAATTCTTCACTAGCTCCATTATCATAATTTTGCCAACCTAAGTTGACTAAATTTTCTTTATAATATTCCATAACTTTTGTGTAGTCATTTGAATTTTTTAAAACAATACTTAAATTTGGATATTCAACATCTAATCCGCTTGAAATCCAATATCCATCTAAGTTTGGATTATAAAAAGGTAGGATATTTTGATTAATTTTATAATGATTTAATAATTCACTAGCATTTTCTACTTCAGACCAATTACTTGCACCAAGTGGAAGAGTTAACACATCTTCTAGTGTATAATTTAAATTAGTATTATTTATATCATATATAGTTGTTTCATAATTGACAATTAATGGTTCACTTTCTCCAACATCAAAACTAGATGTAAATGTATAAGTTAGTGTATCATTTGAATTTAATACTAAATTAAATGAACCATCAATAATTGCAATTTCTTCATGATCTGGAATATTTGTTTCAACTAACATATTTTTAATTTGGTCATATAATCCAATTCCTTTTTCTAAATTATATATTCCATTTAAATAAGAAAAGACATTAGAATTATAATTAAATAAAGTTTTAAATTGACTAACATTTCCATTTAATGGAAATGTAGTTTGTACTAATTCATTATTAACTAAATTAACTGGAATTATTTGATTTTCATCTTGCATATAGCCAAAAACCTCATCATCTAAACCAGCTGATGAATATGTAATCATATATCCATTTGAATTTAGTTTACCATTATAAGTGTGTAATAAATAATTATCAGAAGTTGCTTTACATATAAATGAATAATTACCATTTTGTAATAATTTAAAAAAATCATTAAGTTTTGCAGAGTTTTCAGTTTCTTTTTTAGGCTCTGGATTTGGTAAATTTAATTCTTCTATTGATATTAAGTTAAGATTTAGAGTATAAGTAGTAGTATTATTTCCATAAATTAAATCATAACCTTCAACTGAATATGAAAATTCAATATTTGTTAAGTTTTTATTATCATCAAAAATAAAACTAGTATCTTCAAATTCAAAATCTTCATTTGCAAATATTCTTCCAATTTGAATTCCATCATCTTTATTTAATTTATATGAGATTGTGTTTGAATCTATTACATTTAAATCTTCTTTTTCAATACTAGTTAATGGATTTTTAAATTGTGCATCAAACATTATGGCAATACTTGATGTAAATGTATCTTTTGTTTCATTTGTAATTGGATCTAATTTTTTAACAACGGCTCTTCCTAAACTATCTTTAAAAAAGTCATAAATTATATTATCTTCAATTTGTAAATAATATCTATCACTTGAAATATGTCCAGCCAAATTATATGAGGTTTTGTAAGTATTTCCAGTTGCTTGAGTTTTAATAGTTTCGGTTAGAGTTGATTTATATGATAAATTATTCTCTTTTAAAACATTAACTAAATCACCTCTTAAATCAATAATATCACTTGTTGTATTACTAGTTGTAGTGGTTGAAGTAGTTGTTGTAGTATTATTTGAACTTGTAATATTATCATCATTATTATTACAAGATGTTAATGAAATAATAACTAATAAACTTAAAGTTAATAATTTTTGTGTTTTCATATAAAAGACTCCTTTTAACCTTGATTAGAATATTATTAATTAATAAAATTTTCAATAAAAATTAATACTAAAATTAAAATAAAATGTATTTTAATTTTTTAGTGTATTAAAAATTAATGGAATTGATAATTTTAATAACTCATCTAAATTACAATTAATTAGAGAATTTGTTTTTTCCATCGCTTCAATTTGCTTTATTGTTGGATTTGTTAAAGGATAATATCCATGCATTAGCGTTAATAATAAAATATAAACGTTTTCATAATCTTTATTTGAATTATTAGGATATATTTTTTTTAATATATCAATAAATTTATCATGAAATTCTTTAAAAGTTTTCTTAAATTCAATTAACTTTTCGACTCTAACTTGTCTTTCGATTTCGGCTAAATTTACACCCATAATTTTTAAAATAATTACATGATTTTCAAAAATTTTAATAAAATTATTTGAAAAATCTTCTTTATTTTTTATTAATTCTTCATCATTAAATTCTTCTTTTAAAAGTTCGATATGTTTTTTTAAAACTTCTAAAAGAATTTCTTCTTTATTTTGAAAATATTTATAAATTGCTGTTCTTCTAATAGTTGTTTTTTCAGAAATTAATTGAATTGTAATATTCGTAAAATCTGTTTTTAAATAAATATTTTCGCAAGAATTTAATATTTCATCAATTCTTGAATTTAATTGAAACGATGTTCTTGCTCGTTGAAATTTTTTTAGTTCCATAACTAAATATTACATTTATAACGACAACATGTCAATTATAAGATAATATTAATAACTAGTTTGACATAATATATTCAATAATTTATAATATTAGAGCACTTTAAGGCTGCGTAGCCCAGCTGGTTAGAGCGATCGGCTCATATCCGATAGGTCGAGGGTTCGATCCCCCCCGCAGCCACCAGTGATTTATGGACCAATAGCGCAATTGGTTAGAGCTCCCCGCTCATAACGGGTTGGTTCCGGGTTCAAGTCCTGGTTGGTCCACCAATTAAAGTGGAGGTTTACCCAAGTGGTTGAAGGGGTCGGTCTTGAAAACCGATAGGGGATGCAAGTCCCGCTAGAGTTCGAATCTCTAAACCTCCGCCA
>CALVNF010000002.1 GCA_944349595.1 uncultured Bacilli bacterium
ATATATTGCATCAATGGAAAATTAATGTGGTGCAAATTTAAGTGACATTTTTGGTATAAAATTTCTTGACTCTATCAGAGATTATTAACAAGATTATTTTGTGGAAAATAAATAGGCAAGCTGAACCTAAAGTTTCAGTGCTTGAAGAATTGCTACATGTGCATGAGATACAACTTAATGATTTATGTACTAATAAAAAAGAAACAGAAGATCGAGTTAAAGACTTGTTAATTTCCTTAATTGAAACAAAAGGAATAAGACTACCGATGGCTTCGACAATATTGCATTTTTATAATCCTGAGACATTTCCTATTATTGATCAAAGGGCTTATCGAGAACTTTATGAAAAAGAAGCTCCAAGATTTACTGAAAAGAATTCATGTGATATTTATGTAAAGTATATAAAAGATTGTTATAAATATTGGGAAGATAATTGTAAGTGTGTTGGGATAGAATTTTCTGATATTGATAAGATTTTGTATCAGTTAGATAAAAATAATAAGAAACCTATCAGAGGATACGGAAAACGTGAGAAATAAAGATGAGTGATTCAATTAGAGAAATTAAAAGTATTAATGAATATCATTTTTGTGTAGGCAAAATTATGTTTTTTTGCCAATGTATCGAACATGATATTAAGCTTGTATATAATGGTATGTGTGAAACCATAAGTAATAAAGAACTGAAAGAGATTGAAAATGGACACTTGGTAAAACACTAAATGAATTGCAAAAACTTGATAATTCAGATGGTCATCCATACTTTTCATACGGATATTATGAACTGCTTAATTCAATTAAAGATATTAGAAATTATTATGCACATGAGTGTTATACAGAGTTTGTTTATGAGCAAAGTAAAGAACTGGACAAGAAATTTACTAAGTCCATTAAACGTTTAATTAATGACCATAATAGGTTGGCAAAATTATATGGTTTAATAGAAAAGGCAAGGTTGAGATTCTTTGGTTTCAAATGATAGCAAATAACATAAACTTTCTTTAGGGGTGGCAAAATTAGCAAAGGGGTTGCAAAAAAATAAACAAGGGGTCGCAAGTGCATCACAATAGTTAGTTTTGCCATAAAGAAAGCATAGGTTTGATACGCTTTAAAAGGCTATTCAAACCTTTTTTGTGCCAAAATTAGCAAAATTAAGCATATTTTTAACATAAATTGAGTATAAATGACTAAACATCCTAACCTCTACAAGTGAAGTTTTAGCTTGTGATTTTACACTAAAAACTTTTATAGCACAATAAACTTTTTGTTGCACAAAGAACTTTTTATTCTTTTTGAGAACAAATCTTGTAAAAGTTCCATGAAAATATCGAAATTAAACCTTGTTTATGTTAAAATACTGATTAGTTATTGCGAGGTTTCATATGTTTGATTACGCCAAAAAGATTAAAGAATACCGTGAGAGAAAATTCTTAACTCAAGAGGAACTTGCTAAAATATTAAATGTTAGTTTTGTTTCTATTTCTCGTTGGGAAAGAGGAAAGTTCGAGCCAAACATGGAAACCAAAAAGAAACTTGTCGGTTTATTTAAGAAAGCTGGCATGAAATTAGATGATTAATAATGAGGCGTTTTTAGTGAATTTAGAGTTTAATAATGAGACTTATGATGCTGTACTTAGCATTCTTAAAGAAAAAAAGACTTTATACAAAAAACTGTCAACATTAACTTGTTTAGATAAAGTTAGTTTAAAAACGTGTGGTCATAATGATTCATTAGATAATTTTCAAATTTTTACACCACGTTTTATAGTCGATGACATGTTAAAAAGCATAGGTATAGATAACATCACAAATAATAATTATAGAATTTTAGAACCAACTTCTGGTGATGGTGCTTTTACCTGTAGAATTTTGGAGTTGAGGCTTAATAAGATCGATAAATCTTTAGGTGATTTATTTGAAAAGGCTTTAGTCTGTTTAAGTACAATTTATTCTATTGAAATAGATAAAGATTTAATCTCTGAACAAAGAAACAATATATACACAATTTTATTAAAGTATTTGAAGTCAAACGGAAGAGAATTAACTGAAGCAGAAGACGCTGTACTAAGGTTTTTGATTGTTTCAAATTTTACTTGGGCTGAAACGAATATTTACCAAGAACCAACATTATTAATTTGTGATGTAGCATTTAAAATGCCTGAAGCAGAAAAGAAAAAATATACTTCGATTAATTTTCCTGTGTGGAATTTTACGCAAAATAAAGTGAACCTTCATTATGAAGCACCAGAAATAGGGGGATAGTTATGAGTGAGGAGATAAATGTTGCATTACAAGCTGAGCGTGATCAAAAGACAGCTGTCGAAAATGCTTATGATTATTTAGAACATTTTGATATTTTGGAGACTATTACCAATGTCGGTAATGATGAGGTTTTTACACCAAGAAAAACATGTGACATGATTCTTGATTCATTACCTGAAGAAGTTTGGCATAATCCTAATTATAAATGGTTAAATCCTGCTACTAAGAATGGCATTTTTGAAAGAGAAATAGCTATAAGATTAGATAGAGGCTTAAAAGAAATAATCCCTAATCAAGAAGCCCGAAGAAAACACATTCTCCAAAACATGATTTATGCAATTGGGCTCACAAAATTTACTTCATACGTAGCAAGAAGAACACTTTATTATTGTTCTCAAGCGAATAGAAAATGTGATGGAATCAAAGCAAAAGACGGGCATTATGTTAATGGTTATTCAATCGGGAATGGCACGTGGTTTGATGACGAAGAAGGAAATATTAAAACCCCTAGAGCAAGCCATACATTCGATAAAAATGATAGATGTATTTATTGTAAACTACCTAAAACATCAAAGTATGTAGATTCTCTTCAAAGGGAACAATACGCCTATGAGTTTATTCACCATAATTCAAATGAGCTACTTACATTTTTACAAGAATTATTTTTCAAAGGAGACAGAAACATGAAATTTGACATCATTATTTCGAATCCACCATACCAATTGACGGATGGCGGAGGAACAGGTGACAGCGCAAAACCAATTTATCATTTATTTATTAATCTTGCTAGAAGCTTAAATCCTAGATACATAAGCATGATTGTGCCATCTCGTTGGATGAAAGGCGGTAAAGGATTGGACTCATTTAGACAATCTATGATTAATGATACTCGAATTATGAAAATATTCGACTACGAAGATGGTAAAGTCTGTTTTCCTAATAATACTATAGATGGGGGTGTTTGTTATTTTGTTTGGGATAGAGATTATAAAGGAATGGTTGATTACACCTATCAAGATAGAGAAGGAAAAGTTACAAAATCTAATCGTTTTTTAAAAACAAACGTTTCATCTACTGTTATTCGTGATGCTAGACAATTATCTATTTTAGAAAAAGTAAATGCCAATCAAAAAAGAAAATTTAGTGATATCGTTTCTTACCGTAATCATTTCGGATTTAATTCTGATTTTTTTAATAAACAGCGTGATAAAGAAAATAAAGAATATCAAACAGATCCATTCGTAGGCTCAGTGAAAATATATGGTGTTGAAGGTAAGAAAGGGGGAGCAAAAAGAGTTTCAGCTTATATAGACGCAAAATTAATCAAAAAAGGATTAGAATCAATAAACAAGTATAAGCTGTTTTTTTCTAAAGCATATATGACTACAGCAACTGTGCCACCTGAAATTATTATTGGAAACCCAAACGAAATATGTACTGAGACATTTCTAGTTATTGGTAATTGGGATAGCGAGGAAGAGGCAAAGAGTTGTTTATCATATATTAAAACTAAATTTTTTAGGGCACTTTTGTTTTTTAATAGACATTCCCTAAACATATCGAAAGAATCATTTGAGTTAATTCCACTTGTTAGATTTGATCATATTTATAACGATAGTGAGTTATATTTAAAATTTGGCTTTTCTAATGATGAGATTAACTACATTGAAGGTCTTATTCAGGAGATGAATTAATATGGCATATATAGTTGTTTTTTCTCCTTATATTAACCAGTCTGACCAAATAGAATTTAAAGATAAAACACTAACTTTTGAGTTAAATAAGACAAATGACACAACGCAAAATTTTATAGTTTTATATATGTATATCCTTCCTAAATTTCAAACACATGGTATTAAGATTGGTATGTGTACTTGTCATCCTAACGAAACTTTTTATCACGCTATTAAAAAGAGAATTGGATCACAAGTTAATGAATTAGCTTTATCTGATGAGCAATTTGAAAAATACGGGCAAACTCGTAAAGTGATTTATTGGGGTGTTTGCTTAGATGCTAAAAACGAGAATTTCAAAGATTATAAAGTTCATGATGAGATTTTAAAGGCAAAAGCAGGATTAACTGAAAAAGAGCAGGAGTGGTTTAATGGTGTTCCAATAGATGAACTAATCGATACTTTTAGCAAAATTAGAAGCAGAGGGCTCACCAAAGAAATATATGTGCCTAGAAAAGAACAACAAGACTGTATTAATGCATTAAAGAGATATTTTGATAAACATCCTACTGGCGGTAGGTTCCTTTTAAACTGCAAGATGAGGTTTGGTAAGTCTTATACCACATATAAATATTGTGAAGAAGCTAATCTTAGGAAAATTCTTATTCTTACTTTTATTCCTGCTGTTGAGTCTTCTTGGAAAGATGATTTAACACACATTAAAACTGAATATTTGTATTTAACGGACGAAAATTTAAGACAGCCTCTTTTTCAATTATATTCTATAGATAAGCCTTATGTACTCTTTTTGTCGTTGCAGAACATGTTGGGCAAAGATAGAAATAACAATGATGTAAAAGATAAAATTAAGAAGTTAAAAGACGAACATTTTGATTTAGTAATATTAGATGAATATCACTTCGGTGCTTGGAATCAAAGAACTCAAGAAAAATTAGAGGATTTTGATCCTGAATATCAAAAAGAGTTAAGTAAGACAAAAGATGTAATTGATAAATTCGGTATTAAGACTGATAAAATTATTTGTTTATCTGGTACTCCGTTTAAAGCTATTGCTAGGGGCGAATTTATTGAGGAGAATACTTTTACTTATTCGTATTTTGATGAGCAGAAGAACAAATATCCAAACGACGATATTACTCATCCTAACCCTCAATATGCTCAATTTCCAGATATGAAGATATTTGGTTATAACATGTCGGCTTTATTTGGCAATTTAACAGCCCAGGTATTTTCTGATGATAAGATATTAGGAAAAAAATACTTTTCTTTGAATCGCTTCTTTGAGGTCAGAAAAGATAGCAGCGACACCGAACCTTATACATTTGTTTATGAAAAAGAAATCAAAAAATGGCTTGATATCATAAAAGGTCGTTCTGATTTTGGTCGTAATTTTCCATATTCTAAACAAGAAATGCTAGATAACAACAAGCATACTTTATGGCTTATGCCTACAGTAAATTGTTGCATTGCAATGAGTTTGTTACTTGAAAAAGACGAATATTTTAACAAATATCAAATTATTAATCTCTCTTCTCCTGAAGTAGGTTCAGGTGTTGATGCTTATGATTTTTTGCTAGAAAACATTAATAAGGCTAATAACATAAATAAACTAGGCAGCATTGCATTAACAGTTAATAAATTAACAACAGGTGTAACCGTTAAAGATTGGTTTAGCGTCTTTGTACTAAAAGATTTAGCGTCACCTGAACAATATTTCCAATCTATATTTAGAATTCAAACTCCACTTGTAATAGATAGAGAAATAAAAAAGAAGGTTGGATATGTTTATGATTTTAACATTGATAGAGCCTCAGCCTTACTTCTAAGGTATGCAGAAGAAACAGCTGATCAATCAGTTACTAAACTCCAAATTGCTAAGCTCATAGTTAAATATTTACCTATCTTTATGAATGGTGATATGGATAAGCCTATCGAATATGAAGTGTTTTATCAATTAGCTCAATTTGGTGACCAAAGCAATGTACCTTTATCTAGAAAGATTACAAATCTTGAGGCTACTACGCATGCTTTAAATGAAGAAACTATGGCAGCAATGCTTAACGATCCTGAAGTCAGCGACATAATAAAAAGAGTTTTTGCTCACTCTAAATTAACTAAGAGTAAAGATAGAACAAAGCCTGCAAAGCCTGAACAAGATGGTTTTGAAACTGAAGTGGCGAAAAAAGGTCGAGATCTTGGTTATAGACTAGGGATGGAAGACTCAAAGAATTATCTTGATTTAGATGATTCAGATGTTCAAAAAGCTTTCGAAGATAACATTGAAAAATATATCGCTGAAAACATGCCAAAAAAATACAGAGATAAAGAAAAAGTCTGGTATTCAAACGGATTTAAAAAAGGCTATGAAAGCGGAGTTAATGTTCCTATTAAGAAACTAAATTGTGGCTATGATGATGGCAAGAAATTTGTTGACGAGGTTAAGAAAAAATTCGGTGAAAATATTCATTATACAAGAGAGACTAGACCTCAAATAATGAACTTTACTAATCCATATTTAAATAACATCAATCATATACCACTACAATATAGAGGAATGCTATATAAAAGATGGTACATTGAATCATTTGTGAGAGCAGTGAAAGATTGTTTGAGACCAGTTATAAAAGACGAAGATGGTGGAACAACAATAGATGATGCTGATAATGTGCTAAGACATATTTTAGCGAGGTTAGTTGAATTCTTATATATCAGTGTTTATAGAGAGACAACATTTAATGAAATATTTCAAAACGCTGACCCTAATGTATTCCTTGAGGCTGTTGGCATCCAAAAGAAGGAGTTTGAAACTTTAAACAAATATCGTGTCTTTGAAGAAAATACTCTTAATAACTATATTCATGAATTCTTTGTTAATGAATCTATTGGTAAAGACTTAACATCAAATGGGAAAGAGTCAGATCAATACCGAAATAGTTTTGGCTGGTTTGGCTTTAATAAAATTGAGCAAGAAGTCAAAGATTATGTTAACGAAACAAATGCTAAAGCTGTTCAAGATGAAATTGCTTCTTATAGTAATATGGTTAGCGCTGATGCCGATGCTGATTTAGATATTGAAGAAACACCACAAAGCGAAACTGCTAACGATGAGGATAGTTTAGAAGAGAGGATAATATCTTTACTGAAAATTAACACTAAAGGTATGAGTTCTAAAAAGATAGCTAAAGCTTTGAGCGTTTCTAAAAAAGAAGTTAACAAAGTTCTTTATGAAAGCAAGAATAAATTCACTCAAGACTTTTTGTCATGGAAATTAAAGTGAGGGCAACTAACCTATGGAAACTAAATCACAAGGAGTAATCTATATACTTACCAACCCATCATTCCCTGATTACGTTAAGATTGGATAAGCTGACGATGTTCAAAAGCGTCTGAAGGAACTAAACAGGAGCGAGTGTATTCCTTTTGCTTTTAGGCTTTATGCTTATTATGAAGTTCCTAGAAGACTCACTGATATGAAGCTCCATCAAATGATAGATAAGTTAAATCCTAATCTTAGATCTATTGAGGAATTTGATGGTAAGACTAGAAAAAGTGAATATTCTAACGCTTCGGAGCTACCAGTTTAAAGCTAGAGAGCCATACCCTATTTAACTAATAATTTTGACCTTGAGAGCCATCTTTAAATTATATCCCCTAAAATATTTTTACTTGAGTTTTCATTGAGTAATTTCAACCATAATTCAGAAAAATATTATCTATAATATTTTTTAAGACACACAATTATTCAATTTTTAAAACTTTAAATTCATATAAAAAAACATTATTTTTAGTATTATTTAATTAAGATTGATGAGTTTGGAACAAAAACGAAAATTAATGATACATTTTTACCAACAATAGATTCTTTTAAAATTCAAAATGTAAGTAAAGACTTAAAACTAACAGAAAGAAAAAATAAATTAATAAGTGATATCATCAGTTAAGCTAAAATTGTAATTTACAGATATTTAAAACATAATATATTATGTTTTTAATTAATATTTTTATAATAACGTGTTAATATTATTAAAATTTTAATAATATTATATTGGAGTTTGTTATTATGAAAAAAAGTAATGTATATTATGTATATAATCAATGTAAAGTTTGTAAAAATAGAAAAGAAAGAATTCAAATAATAAATGATTATCTTAAAGCTGGAAAAATTACAAAAAAAGAAGCGGAAGATATAAAAAGAAAATTAATTAAAAAACCAACTTCATATCTTGTTTATAGCATTTTAAAAAAGTATTCATCTGTAAATAATAGATTAACAAGAGAAGATATTATTAAAAAAATTGAAGAGGATTATGGTGTTAAAATTGAATCAAAAGATACAATAAGTGCAGCCATAGAAGAAATTGGTTATATAAATTATGTTGATTTAAAAGAAAATACTTTTGATAAGTTTAATGAATCTACAATTGTAAAAGCGGGTAAAACTGGATTCTTTTTATTAGATAGTGAAAAATTATCTCTTGGAGAGATCGCTTTTATTGTAAATGCAATTTTATCATCGGTATCGCTAACTAAAAAAGAAAGTGAAGAATTCATCAAAAAAATATTAAAATTAGGAGAAAGCGATATTACTTTTCATGATTTATTAAATGTAAAAGAAAATTATAGTTATAATTCATCACTAATTAAAATAGAAACTAATTCAACACTAGATAAATTATCATTATTAACTAGAGCTAAAGAAAATAAAAAAGATATAACTTTTGAAACAGGTGTAGGATTAATTAATAATGAAGTAGATTTAAAAAATGCATTTAATAACAAGAAAACAACAATTACTATGACTCCTTATTATATATTTTCTAAAAATGGTAAGGAAATTGTTATTGGCTCTGTTGCGAATACTAATTTTAATTATTTAAAACCAGAGAGTAATTTGAATCATAAATATCTAATATATTTATGTTATGTTCAAAACATGGAAAACATTCAAATATTAGATACTTCAACACCATTTAAAATTTATAACAAAATAAATTTTGATATGTTTATTTCTAAATTTATAAATGGAGAAACATTTATAAAAGAAGGAACATTTCATCCAGCACAACTTAATATTATAAGGTATATATGTCTTGTAAAATCTATTTATGGACTTAAAATTTTAATTGATTTTTTTAACTTACCATTTAAAACTCAAAAACAAAAAAAGAAAATTAATATTAGTGAAGACATAAAAAATAGTTCTGTGATATCTTTAAGTAAAAGTGAACAAAATAAGCTTATAAAAGAAAGTAGTAAATATCGATATACGATCCGATTTAATACTGATTACTTTAAGATGGAATCATTTATTTCTTATATTAAAATGTATCAACTTGATTATTTAATTTTTAAAAAAGATATTTCAGGACCATTGAGAATTATTTATTCAAAAGAAGAATATCGCAAAGAACTAATTAATAAATATAATATAGAAAATGAAAGAAATTATAAATTAACTTATATAGATAATTTAACTAAACTTCTTGCAATTAAATATAAAATTGGAGAAAAAAGTGATGAATTAAAACATTATTTAATTAGAAATAAACTAATTGAAGAACCTCTTATTAACGGCAAATTAAAAATAGCAGAAAATTATTATTATGATAATTTTAAAAATAAATCAAATAAAGATATTTTTGAAAACTTAGATAATGATCAAATAATATATTTATATAGACATTTAAATTTTAAAGAATTAACTTATCTTGAATTAAATTTAGAATTTTTAAATGGTTTAAATATTCTTCAAAATTTAGATTTGAATTTAGATATAGATATTAACAATACATTTATAATTGGAGAAGAAAATAATAAATTAATTACATGTAATTTAGATAATATATGGTATCAAGGAATTTCTGGAGTTGGTAAAAGTACTTTTATTTCATCTCTAATAACAGATTTAATTAATTTAGATAATAATTATAAGTTTGTTATATATAATGATAAAGGTCTTTATGAATATGATGTAGATAAAGAATATTTATTAAAACCATTATTAAAAAATGCTGAAGAATTAATTAATTTTTTAAGTTCTTATCAAATAAATGATAATGAAAAGTTAGTTTTAATATTAGATGGAGCTGATTTTGATTTAACTTATCAATTAGGAATTAATAAATTAATAAATAAAATATTAACTGAAAAGAAGATTATATTAATATTAACAAGTCAAGGACAAGAATTTTTAACTAAAGAAAATTCTAATTTATTTAATATCAAAATCAATAAAACAGAAAACAAAGAAAACGGCATAATTATAAATAAAGATAGTTATACTTATTCTATTATAAGATTTGAAGTATTTAGATAATACTTTTATAAATTATTCATCATATTATTTTCTTTTCGATATTTATTGTATTCTTTAAATTTATCAGGGAATTTGTACACTATACAAATTACCATTATAAATTTCATATACATACCAAAATTTTCAATTTTTTTATCATCAATTTCTCCACAAGTTAAAGCATTTAAGTTATTATACATATCAATAACTTTTACTAGACTTGCCGTTGGATTTATAATTAGTTTAGATATATATTCATCATATGATTCACTTTTATTATGAGTTAATAGTAAAAGTGATGCTTTAATATTAACTTGAAAATAACTTAATAAATCAACTTCATTAAATAAATTTTCTAAATCATTTATTGTCAATTTTGTGTCTTCAATTATATCATGAAGACAACATAATTCTTGCACACCTCTATATGGTATTTCTAATTCGTCTAATTTATCTAAATCTATCGAATTAGGATTATTATTAATTCCAATTAAATCTTGATATAATTCCATACATCTAAGTGGATGAAAATAATAATATTCTTCGTTTAATCTAACTTGATCTTGATGAGCATAATAAGCAATCATTATTGACAAAAATACACTATATTGAGATAACTCTTTTGCTTGGTCAATTGTAATGTTTTTATGCTTACTATAATAATTAATTACTTCTCCATATAATTTATTCATTTTTTTACCTCCAGTAATTACAAAATAAATATAAAACATAAATTATTAGTTTTGGTAAAATCTCATTTGACTAATATGGTATTATATAAATATGAGTTTAGAAGAATATATTAAATTTCATAAAACTAACAAAGAAAAATCATTAGATTTTGTAAGTTATTTATATTATTTAATGGATAAATATAAATTTGATTCGGTAACTTTATATAATAAAGCAAATATTAGTAAGCAATTATTTTCTAGTGTAATATCTAATAAATCAAAACCAAGTATTAATTTTATTATCAAAATTGTCTTTGCAATGCATGTCAATAATCATGAATGTAAATATTTATTAAAAAAAGCTAATTTTACATTAGCTTCTAATTCTAATTATTCATTAATTATTCGTTATTTTATTGAAAGTAGTAATTTTGATTTAAATAAACTAAATGATGCTTTAATAAAATACGGATATCAGGATAAAATAATTTATTAAAAACATTAAATATTACGCTTTAATACAAACCTTAAT
This sequence comes from uncultured Bacilli bacterium, assembly GCA_944349595.1. Taxonomy (GTDB): domain Bacteria; phylum Bacillota_I; class Bacilli_A; order RFN20; family CAG-826; genus Alectryobacillus. Next base: position 11,457 of record CALVNF010000002.1, read on the forward strand.
AATAATTTTATTAATATGAAATAATATTTGTATTAGGAGATTTTAAAATGAGTGAGATTAACAAAAACAATAATAATTTCAATATTGGTAATAAAGATACCGATGAAATTAATGAAGAGTTTGGAAATGAATTAAGAGATTTTTTTCAATCATTAATTGATGAAGAATTTGACGATGATGACGAAGATGATGAATATTAATTGGAGGATTTTATGAAAAAATATAGTTATTTAATGTTTGTTGAAAGTGGTGAAGGACAAAGGGTTTATACAAGAAGAGATGGTATCAGATTAAGACTTGTTGGTGAAAAAGAAGATTATAATATTATTAATAATTTAAAATTTGATGAATGGAATTGCACAACCTTTAAAGATTTAGGAGAAGCAGGATATGATTTAATTCATGTTGTTAATTCAGGAATTTTCTTAAATAAAGGTTCTTCTAGAGAAGGTGGAGTTCTTGAAATTGCTTATTTATTTAAAGCGGAATTTGAAGAAAATTAAATAAATTATAAAAAAACATTAATTTAAATTATTTTAATTAATAAAAATAACTTTATATATATTTGCTCATAAAGAGTAAAATAATTATATATAAAGGTGGTCTTTAATATGCCAAAAAAATTTAAAAGTTTAAGTTTTATAATAATAGCTCTATTTTTAAGTTTATCTAGTATTTCTTCTTGCAATAATACTTATCAAAATACGACATCAGTTGTTCAATATGTTTTAGATATTGAAAATGGAGAAGAAGTTCAATTAAAAGTTAATGACACTCTTCAATTAAATATATCAAGTCAAAATTTAACCGAAACAATAATTTATACTTCATCAGATCCAAGTGTTGTAAGTGTCAGTAATACTGGTTTAATAACTGCCTTAAGTGAAGGAGAAAGTTTTATTACTGCAAGTGCTAATAATACATCAGATACAATTAAAGTTCTTGTTAGTAAAAATACAACAATTTTAAATCCTAGTATTGAAATTCTTGATGGAGATGAGCTTAGTTTAGAAATTGAACAAACTTATAAATTAAATGTTAAAACCGAAAACATAACTGAAGATTTAGTATTTTCTTCTCAAAATGAATTTATTGCAAAAGTTGATAATTCTGGTTTAATTACTGCCATAAGTAAGGGTGAAACATTAATTGAAGTAAAAGCTAACAATGTTAAAGATCTAATAAAAATTATTGTAAAAGAAAAAACAATAACTCCTACACCTGTTTTGGAAATATTAACCCCAGATAATAGTGAATTAGAAGTTGAAAGTAGTTTACAACTTAATTTGAAAACTGAAAATTTAACTGAAGATGTTACTTATTCATCTTCTAATAATGAAATTGCGACAATTTCAAATACTGGTTTAATAAGTGGCATTTCAAAAGGCAGCGTCACAATTAGTGCTTCAGCCAATGGAATTAGTGATTCAATAAATATAATTGTTAAAGAAAAAGAAGTTCCTCCAAGTTTAGTTATTTTAAATGGAGAAGAAATAACATTAAATTTAGGTGATACTTTACAATTAAATGTTAGTTTAGAAAATATTGAAGGTTCAATATTATATGAAAGTAATAATTCTAATGTTGCAAGTGTTAATCAAAGTGGATTAATTAGTGCAATTAAAGAAGGTGAAGCAATAATAACAGCTTCTATTGATGAAGTTAAAGATAGTATTAAAGTTACAGTAGTTCCAAATGAAGATGGTAGTGTTCAATATTATGAACATATCTTTAATAAAGATGATTTTAATGGAGGATCTACAAGTGCAGGAAGCTTTTCTTCAAATGGTTTAACTTGGAATTATGATGCTTTTAATTATTTAGGTCAAGATTATGAAGGAATTCAAATTGGATCTAATAGTAAACCTCATAAAACTCCATGGAATATAGTTACTCAATTTAATGGTGAAGTGACAGTTTTATCTTATGAATTAATCATTAAAACAAACTCACCTGCTAGATATGATGTAACAATGGATAACTATAGCCATGGAGAGAATTTACCAAAAGAAAATATTGCAAAACTTTGGGGAGAAAATGATATATCAATTGATACAACCTCATTTAAATTATCGTTATCTAATCAAACAAAAGCCATTTATTTATATAGTGTTAGTTTAAAAGTATTTGTTCCAAGTGATGTAGATTTAAATTTAAAGAAACCTGAAATTGATTTAGTTGCAGCAAAACCTGGAGAAGGAGTTGTTCCAAATGCAAACTATACATTAACTAGTAAAGAAGATTATTATAAAGATATTGATTTTGAAGCAGATTCAACAATATTAAAAAATGAATTACATTCTTTAATTTCAAATATGACAAAAATTAATTATGGAACAGTTTCTAATACAATTATTTATACCGATGAAAGTATTAAAAAACCAGGTGTTTTATATGGTATGTTTGATGGAGATGAATTAAGTGCAAGCTATAATGGAACATGGAATAAAGAACATGTCTGGCCATGTTCTTTAATGAAAGAAAACGGAAAAGATCCTCGACCATCAGATTCAACTAAAAATCATGCAACTGATTTATTTAATTTAAGAGCATGTTGTCAAACAACAAATGGTTTACATGGAAATAAATTTTATGATAATACAGATTCAAGTAATACATTTTTTCCAAATGTAGCAAATAATGGTAGTGTATTACATAAATTTGAAGGTGATCATAGAGGTGATGTTGCAAGAATTTTATTTTATATGGCTTTAAGATATGACTTTTTAAGTATTGTTGAAGATATTAATAATGCAACAGATACTCAAATTGGAAAACTTTCTGTTTTATTAAAGTGGAATGAATTAGATCCAGTAGATGATTTTGAAATTCAAAGAAATAATAGAATTTATGAATTTCAAGGAAACAGAAATCCATTTATTGATTATCCTGAATTAGTTGACAAATTATATTCAATTTAAATAAAAAAAATTTGAATTTCATTTTTTTGTTATAATTAATGTGTAAATGAAAAAGAAAAACCTATTACTATTACTTCCAACAATTTTAACGATTACTTCTTGTAAGTTTGATTTTCTTTTTGATAAATATAAGTTAACAGTTGTTGATAATTGGGATCTTTTATATGAAATGCCAAAATTAACTTATAATGAAGGTGATGTTATTGAAGTAAAACTTCAATTTAGATCTGGTCCTAGAGTTGGTTTATTATTTGAAGGAGAAAATTATTATTTAGGTAATTATACTTTTGATGAACATAACAATCCACTTTATTTTACAGTGAATTTAACAATGCCAGATTATGATACTACTTTATATACAACTTTTAATGGATTAGTGGAATCTCCATATGATTCTTATACAAGTTTTGAAATAAATTATGACTATAATTTTATTTCAAATCAAAATAAAGCAACTTTATTATATGGATATACATTACCTTTTTTAGATAAGTCTAAATATGAAGAATTAAATACATTAATTGGTGGCGATTTACTTTATTTATATTATAATGGTAATTTTTTAATTAAAGAAACTTATCCTGGAGCGGTAGAATTAGCTAATGATTTTGAAGTAATTGACTTACTTGTTATTAAGGCAGATTTAAAAGAAATAAGCTATGATGAATACTTAACAATTAAAGATGAATTACCAGAAAACATTATTTTAAATAATGATTTAGAATACGAATCAGTAGAAGATTATTTTAAAAATAATGATAAAGCATATGTTTCTTCTAAAGATAATAAATATTATGCTTTATATTCATATTTACCTAGAAATAATTAATAAAAACTCATTTATTAAATATTAAATTAATATACAAATATAAATAAAAAAACAATAATAAATAAAGTATCAAAATAATTAAAATTAATGCCTTATTTTTTTATTTTAATTGACAATATAATTGTTTATCATTGCGTTTTATGTTTTAATAATTTTGTGAATACATTAAGCGTTAGAAATTTAACTAAAAAATTTAAAATAAATCAAAAACAACAAAAAAATAATAAAAGCAACGCGCAATATTTAACAGCATTAAAAGATTTTTCAATGGATTTTAAAGAAGGAAATATTTATGGTATTTTAGGACCAAATGGTGCTGGAAAAACGACATTACTTAGAATTTTGTCTTCTTTAATTCAACCTAATAGTGGAGAAATTTTTTATAATGATAAAAAAATAACTGGTGATGCTTTAGAATATAAAAGTAAAGTTGGTTTTTTAACAAGTGAACTAAAATTAGATGACTTTTTTACTCCAGATTACACTTTTACATATTTTTCTAAATTATATGGAATATCTGATGAAGATACAATTAAAAATAAAGAAAAATTATTTAAAGAATTTGAAATTGATAAATATAAAGATACTAAAATTTGTAATTTATCTACTGGAATGAAGCAAAAAGTATATTTAGCAATTTCTTTATGTAATAATCCAGATATTATCATTTTTGATGAACCTACGAACGGTCTTGATTTAATTGGTTGTAAATATGTTGAAGATTATTTACTAAATTTGAAAAAACAAAATAAAATTATTATTGTCTCAACTCATATTTTTTCATTAATTGAAGATTTATGCGATGAAATTGCAATAATATTAAATGGTTCAAAAGTTCTAGAAGGAAATTTAAATGAATTAACAAAAAATAAATCCTTAAGTGATCTATTTTTTGAATTATATGAAAAAGAAGAAAAAGGAGTAAAGAATTGAAAAATATAAAGGTAATATTTTTAAAAGAAATTAAGCGATATTTTACTGAACCAAGAATGTTGCTTGCTTTGTTTTTACCAGGAATTTTAATTTATATTTTGTATTCTTTTTTAGGACCTTTTGTTAATTCGAATTTTACTGCAACTTCAAATCAACCTCAAAATTATGAATATAAAATTGTCGCAACCAATAATTATAATAATCAAGAAGATGCAGCACCTTTGGTTTTTGACGTATTTGATTCTTATTTGAAAGTTAGTGAAAAAACTAATAGCATTAAATATTTTTATATAGATCCAAGTAAAATCGATCAATATAAAAATGAATTAATAAATGATAAATATGATTTATTAGTAATTTTTGATGACGATTTTGAAAATAAATTATTTGAAAATAAACTAACAAGTAAAACGAATGTATCAATTTATTATAATGGAAGTAGTTCAGAGTCATCTTATTTATATAATATTTTTTCTGCAATTGTTAAAGAAACTTATACTAATTTCACAACTAATTTTGAAAATAATATAATTACTAATCCAAATTTATCTAATGAAGACTACAATATGAAAAATATTATGAGTTTTATTATTCCATTAATTACAATATCATTATTATTTTCAACAATATCTTCAATTTGTCCTGAAACAATTGCGGGAGAAAAAGAAAGAGGAACTTTAGCTAGTATTTTAATGACACCAATTAAAAGAAATGAATTAGTTATAGGAAAAATTTTAGCTATCACTTTAACAAGTGTAGCAAGCGGTCTTACATCTTTTGTTGGTTTAATTTTATCTCTTCCAAAATTATATGGAGAAGGAAGTAGTTTAAGTAGTATATTTTCAGTCGGTTCATTTATTTTGTTACTATTTTTAATTGTAACTTCAATGTTATTATTTGTTTCAATTGGTTTATTAATATCAGCTTTAACAAAGTCAAGAAGAGAAGCATCAAGTTATTTAATTCCATTTTCTTCTATATTAATAGTCTTATCAATTATTCCATTTGTTTTAGATTTGACAAATATAGGTTACTCATTTATTCCAATTTTAAATATTGTTTCATCAATGAATTTTATAATTAAAACTTCTAATATAGATTCTTTAATTCCATATTTAAGTATTACAATTGTTATTAATATTTTATTATCAATTATTATTGTATTTATTGTTTCAAAATTGTTTAAAAAAGAAAACATAATGTTTCAACGATAGTCGTCGATTTTTAAAAATATTAAAGATATGCTATAATAATTAAGCAAGACTTATAGATAATAAAACATTACTTTATTATCTTTTTCTTTAATGTTTTTAGGAGGTATTTAATGATGAAAAAAGAATTAAAAAGCATTGAATTAGATGATTTAAAAGAATTACAAACGATGTTAAAAGATTTTTGGACAACACAACTCGTAGAAGCAAGTAAAGCAGATATTTTAGAAGATATTAGAAGATTATTAAGCCCGAAATGTTATTCTTATTTAATAATGTGTGATGATAATATTGCGGGTTTTATATATATTAATGAAAAATATGGATATGTTAATAACATTGAATATTTATATATAAAAGAAAAATTTAGAGGTAATGGATTAGGATCTTTTGCTTTAAGTAAAATTAAAGAAATATTGAAAGAAGACGGATTAGATAGAGTTCAAATAGAAGTAAATCCATCAAATTTAAAGACTTTAAAACTTTATCATTCACTTGGTTTTAATAATATTGATACATTAACTTTATCAACTGGAATTGTTGGAGATACTGAAGTTAAAAATATTTTTGGTTTAGATTTTAAAATAAATAAATTAAGTTTATTTGCACATAAAAAACAATAAAAACTCTGCAAAACCTCAATATTTTTTAAGAAAAGTAGTTTTTAAGTAGTTTTTTAGGATTGTATTAGTATATTTTTGACAATTTTTTAGTATAATAAAAACATGAAAAAAAGTGTTTTACTAAATTTGCTAGTGTCATTATTTTTAATTACGGGATGTCAAACATCTTATAAATTAAATTATGATGTTAGCTTGATTTATGGAATTGGAAAATATCCAAGGTGGGCAGATTTGTTAGAAGAGCCAAATCATGATGAAAACTATTTTAGATATATTGATATGAAATTATTTTCTTCGTTAGATGATTTGCTAAATTATTTAAACAATCCATATTATTTTAAATATGAAACAAATAATGAATATATTAAAGTTAGAATAGAAAATGAAATTGATTTTAGCAAATTAAATTTACTTGTTACTTGTAAATATGAGGGTACAGGTTCATATGTTCATTTTGCAAATGTGAAAGATAATAAAGTGAACATTTATTCATATTGTGGAGAGGTTGTTACTGAAGATATTGCCTTTAAAAGTTTAATTATTCCAGTTAAGAAAGAATATAATTTGGATGAGATAGAGGTAAAATATCATTATGAAATTTTAAAAGCAGAAGATATTGCAAATATCTGTAAAACTTATGGTAATAAATACTATTATTAAAAGCAAAAATTAATTATAATTTTTATATGAAAAAAATTGACGATAAATATTTTATTAAAGATAAAAAAGTAAACTATAATCCTTCAATTGAACAAGTGCTTACAAATGATGAAGTTATTCTTTGGAAAGGAAAACCAAGGAAATTATCTTTTATTTTATCTATCATTTTCAAATTTTTACCATTTGTTATTATATGGCTAGCAATTGATATATCTTTAATTGTAATGATGTCTAGTTTTTTCTCTGAGATACCATTGCCTGGAATTATTTTTTTGATAATCTTTTTTATCTTACATTTATTACCAGTTTGGATATGGATTTCTTCTATAATTACTGCCTCAAGAAGACAAAAATTAGAAGAATATGCCTTTACTGGAAGTAGAATTATTATTAAAACTGGTTTTATTGGTGCAAATATATCTAGTATTAATTATTCATCAATTTCTAGTGTAAATTTAAAGATTGGAATTATTGAAAGATTATGTAAAGTTGGAGATATTTATATTGTTGCGGATAATAAAAAATATATTTTAGAAGATATTAAAGATCCATATTTTATTTATGAAAAATTACAAAAAATAGCTAATGATATAAAATCAGATATAATTTATCCAAATAATTATCGACCTAGTGAAAATAATGGCTATAAAACAAGTTATAATCCAAAAGAAGTTGATAAAATTATTAAAAAAGATAAATAAATTATATGAGTGAAACTTATAATGATATTAAAAATGCTCTTAATAAAGCATTTATAGATTATAACTTAGATTCTGTCGACTCATTATGTCCATCTTTTTTATATAATAATAAAGAAGAAAATAAAAAAATAATTTCAACTTTAAAAGAAGAATTTAAAAAATGTGAAGAATTTTATATTTCCGTTGCATTTATTACATATTCTGGACTTCAAATTTTAAAAGAAACATTAAAAGAAATTAATGATAAAGGTATTAAAGGAAAAATTTTAACAAGCGATTATTTATGTTTTACTGAACCAAAAGCTTTGAAATTTTTGCAAGATAATTTTAATAATATTGAAGTTAAAATGTATAAATCATCTGATCTTGATGGTTTTCACACAAAAGGTTATTTTTTTAAACAAAAAGATGATATCTATAAAATTATTATCGGATCTAGTAACATTACTGCAAAAGCTTTAACAGTTAATCAAGAATGGAATACTGAATTAATTTCCACAAAAGATGGAAAATTAATAAAAGAATTATTTGATCAATTTAATTTATTATGGAATAAATCGACCGATTTAAAAGATTATATAAATACATATACTAAAATTTATGAAGAAGCCAATAAAGAAAAAGTTATATTAAATGTTGATAATATAATTAATCAAAAAATAGAACCAAATTCAATGCAAATAGAGTTTAGTCAAAAATTTAAACAACTTATTGAAAATGATGGTAAAAGAGGTTTATTAATTTCTTCTACTGGAACTGGAAAAACATACGCAAGTGCATTTGCTTTAAAAAATGTTAACGCTAAAAAAGTTCTTTTCTTAGCTCATAGAACAACATTATTGATTCAAGCTATATCTGCTTATCAGCGAATTTTTCCTAATTCATCTTTTTCAATTCTAACTGGAGATAAAACTTATATTAAAAATTTAAATGATGTTTCATATTTTGATAATAATGAATATGATTTTGTATTTTCAACTTGTGAGATGATGTCTAAAAAAATTGACGAATTTATTAACGCTAAAAAATTTGATTATATTATTATTGATGAAGTTCATAGAGCGGGTTCAAATACATATCAAAAAATATTGAATTATTTTAAACCTAAATTTATTCTTGGAATGACTGCAACACCTGAAAGAACCAATGATGAAAGTTTGATTTTTAATTTATTTGATCATAATGTTATTTTTGAAATTAGATTAGAAGATGCCCTTGATTATGGTTTGTTATGTCCTTTTCATTACTATGGAATAACTGATTTAAAAGGAATTAATGATGAAACATATGACAAACAAGACTTTAATAAATTATTTAGTAATGAAAGAGTTGAATATATTATTAAACAAAGCAATTTTTATGGATATAGCGGTGATAGATTAAGAGGTTTAATTTTTGTCTCAAGAAAAGATGAGGGAAGAAGACTTGAAACTTTATTGAATCAAAAAAATTATAAAACTAAATTTTTAGATGGCTCTTTTTCATCAAGCGAGAGAGAAAAATACTTTAGATTACTTGAAGAAACTAATAAAAATAATGAATATTTAGATTTTATTATTTCTGTTGATATTCTTAATGAAGGCGTTGATATTCCAGAAGTTAATCAAATAATAATGTTAAGACCAACTCAATCAAGCATTATTTTTATTCAACAACTTGGTAGAGGTCTAAGAAAATGGAAGAATAAAGATTTTGTAACAATTATTGACTTTATTGGAAATTATGATTCAAATTATATGATAGCTAAAGCATTTTCAGAATCTGGTAATAAAGAACAAGCTAGATTAGTTGTTACATCTTCGTTTATTCCTGGAATTTCTACAATTGAATTTGACGAAATTGCGCAAAAGAAAATATTTGAATCAATTAAGAAAACTAATTTTGATACTATGTCGAACTTTAAAATCGAATATATGCATTTAAAAAATAGAATAAATAGAATTCCAAATTTGACTGATTTTTATGAATTTACTTATTTTGATCCATATAGAATTATTGAAAAATTTAAATCTTATCAAGATTTTCTTTTAAAAATTGAAAAAGATTTAAATTATTCACAAAAAGAACTTGAATATTATCGATTTATTTCAAAAATTATATCTTCTGGATTAAGATTAGATGAAGTTAATGCTCTTGAATATCTAATTAAAAATAAGAATTTAACTAAATATTTAGATGAAAAATTAATTTCTTTAAATAAAAAATTAACAATTATTAATGAATTTAATTGTAGTTTTTATGGAAAAAACAATGATTCTTTAAGTTTAATTAATAGTTCATTAAACATTAGTGAAGATTTTGATGAAATGTTAAAAAATTTTTCATTTTTAGATAATATTAATAACTTAATATTAATGTCTAAATTAAGGAATAATAAATTTTATGGAAAAAAATATAAAAATTCTGATTTATGTTTAAATTCTTTATATTCAAGAGAAGATATTTCAATTATTTTTAATTGTAAAGTGAATAGAGCTAGTACAATTTATGGTTATCAATATTTAAAAGAAGAAAATGTATTTCCTATTTTTATTAATTATATAAAAACTCCAGAAATTTCTGATGCCACTAGATATGAAGATATGTTTATAAATAGACAAAAGTTTCAATGGAATTCAAGACACGGTGAATATATTGAATCAAAAAACATGCAAACTTTAATTAATGCTAAAAATAATAATACAAAAATTTATTTATTTGTTAGAAAATCAATTGATGAAAATAGCGGAAGTAACAAACATTATTTTTTAGGTGAAATGAGTGTGATAGATTTTAAAGAAATTATGAGAAATAATTATAAATATGTTTTGTTTAATTTTGCTTTAAGCGATGAGGTAAGAAGTGATTTATATGAATATTTTAAAAAGGATATAAATAATTAATATGAAAATAGTAAATGTAGTTGCGGCAATAATAGTTAAAAATGATTTAATTTTTATAACTCAAAGAGGTTATGGGGAATTTAAAGACGGTTGGGAATTTCCAGGTGGAAAAATAGAAGAAAACGAAACTCCTGAAAATGCCTTAAAAAGAGAGATTAAAGAAGAATTAAATGCTGATATTGAAGTTGACAATTTCTTGATGGACATTGATTATGATTATCCAAACTTTCATCTACATATGAAAGTTTATTTTTGTCATTTATTAAAACCTCATATTGAATTATTAGAACATGAAAATGCATTATGGGTTAAAAAAGAAGATTTAAAAAATATTAATTTTTTACCAGCTGATAAATTAATTATTAAAAATATATTGAATTTAAAAATTTAATATTTTGATCAATTAATTTAAATGGGAATTACGTAAAAATAAGATAAGAAAGGTATTATTAAACATGAATAATGAAAAAGATATTAAAAATATATATTTTCTAGGTGATTCTATTACATATGGTCATGATGATTTAGTTCATGGAGGTTATGTAAATCAAGTTAGAAATGAATTAGATCAAAATAAATTTAATATTATAAATTGTGGTGTAAGTGGTGATAGAGTAATAGATTTAATAAATAGACTTGATTATATATTTAATAAAGAAAGAAATAATAATAGTGAATTAGTTTTTATTTTTATCGGGATTAATGATACAAATCTTGGTCTTAGCGAAGTTATTAGTCAAAATGAATTAAATTTTAGACTTAAACATTTTTATATTGATTATAAAGAATTAATTAATTTATTAATTAATGTATATCAAGTTAAAAAAGAAAATATTGTTTTATTAACATTAATTAATATAAATAAAGATGAAATATATAATAATTATGGTCAATATTTTGATAATAAAGTAATTGAAAAATTTAATGAAGAAATATTAAAAATTAAAGATGAATATAATTTAGATAGTATTAATTTATTTAATGAATTAAAAAAAGAAGATTTTTATGATGGACTACATCCAAATTATAATGGACATAAAATAATTAAAGATTTAATATTAAAATATATTAAAAAGGAATATTAATTATGTGTACAGCAATAAAATTAAAATATAAAGATAATTATATTTTTGGTAGAAATTTAGATTTAGATTATCATTTTAATGAAAAATTAATACTATTAAATAAAAATTACAAATTCACTTTTAAATTTTTAAGTGAACAAAAATCTAATTATAATATGATGGGAATTGGAGCTTTAGTAAATAATTATCCATTATTTTCTGAAGCAATGAATGAAAAAGGATTATGTATTGCAGGATTAAATTATCCACAAAACGCTTATTATTTTAATGAAATAAATAAAGATAAAATTAATTTAGCACCTTATGAATTAATAATTTATTTATTAAATAATTGTTCAAATATTAACGAAGTAAAAGAAGTATGTAAAAATATTCAATTAATAAATAAACCATTTTTAGATAATATGCCATTAAGTTATTTACATTTTTTAATTAGTGATAAAGATGGCTCGATTGTTTTAGAACCTGATAAAGATGGATTAAAAATATATGATAATATATTTGAAGTATTAACAAATAATCCTCCATTTACATATCATTTAGAAAATATTAAGTTATATTTAAATTTAACAAATAAATATTATTCAAATAATTTAAATACAAATTATGATTTAAAACCATTTTGCATTGGAAGCAATGCTACTGGTTTACCAGGAGATTCTTCAAGTCCTTCAAGATTTATTAGAAGTGTTTATTTAAAAGAAAATTTATTAAAGAATATTTATGATAAAGACAATTTAATTAATGGGTTGTTCCATATATTTTCGAAAGTTAGCGTTATTAAAGGTGAAGCTTTAACAAGCGATAATAAAAGTGAAATTACAATTTATACATCAATTTTAGATCCAAAAAATATGACTTATTATATAAAAACATATGATAAATTAGATTGTTTTGTTTGTAAATTTGATGATTATTTATCAAAATTTAGTGATATTTTAGCTTTAAATTTTAATTAAATTAAAAAATAACAAGATAAATTTGACAATATTGTTAATTTTTTTCAAATAAATTTAAACCTTTTTTTAAAAAAAATATTGAGGTTTTGCAGAGTTTTTTGATATATAGTTTTTAAAACTAAGTAAAATTGTTGCGAATATTGTTATTTTTATTTATACTTTTTTATATGTTAAGTAAAGAATTTAAAAACTTTATGGTAGTTGCAGAAGTTTTGAGCTTCTCAAAGGCTGGCGAACAATTATTCATATCACCAGTTGCAATCATGAAGCAAATTAACTCATTAGAAGAAGAATTAAAATTGCAATTATTTATAAGAGCAAACAAAGGACTAGAATTAACAAAAGCTGGACAAGCTTTATATAATTCCGGGAAGTATATTAGCAATTTTTGTAAAACTGCTTTATTAAGTGCAACATCGGCTCAATACGGAGATACAACTGATTTAGTAAGAATTGGAATTTCTTTAATGACTCCTGCTAATTATATTTTTGATGTGTGGAGTAAAAGTCCGGTTTTAAAAGATAAATTTAAAATTGAAATAATACCTTATAATAATGCCTTAGATTATGGAAATGCTATTTTAACTGAATTAGGAAAAAATATTGATGTTATTTTTGGTATTTTTGATGAAAAAATAATTGAGAGAGATAAGTTGTGTAATTATTTAAAACTAAAAGAACTTGAAATGAAATTTGCAGTTCCAATTAAAAATCCATTATCAAATAAAATTTTATTAACACTTAATGATATTAAAGGCGAAACAATATTAATGGTTAAAAAAGGTATAAATAGTTATGTTGATTTATTAAGAAAATACCTAACTAACAATGATGTTGAAATCTCTGATGTTGATTTCTTTAATTTTAAATCTTATGAAGCTGCAAATAGAACTGGTTTTCCAATTGTTAGTTTTGAAAATTGGAGAGATATACATACAAATTTAAACTTAATTAGTTTTGAAAAATCTTTTAAAGTTCCATATGGCGTAATGTATGCCTTAAATCCAAATCAAAATGTTAAAGAATTTATAAAAACAGTATCTGAAATGAAAGATACAATATCTAAAATTTTAAAATTTAATTAAAATGGATTTATATTTTTATATAAAAAATAAATTAACTAATAAAAATAAAATAAAAACAAAAGATTTAGATGAAATTTCTAAATATATTATAAAAAATAATTTAGATGTTAGTGTTTTAAGACCTTTTGTAATTAAAGAAGATTATTTATTTAATCGAATTTATTTTCAAGTTTCATTATATTATTTAAAAGATGATTTTAATAAACAACTTGATTTTATTAAAAATAATTTAAACAATTTAAATGATTGGTGGCACGTTGATCAAATTAATCAATTTTTAAATAATGTAAATATAAATTCTTTATATGAATTTGCAAAATATTTAATTAATAATTATAAAGAAGAATTTATTGTAAGACTTGGTTATGTTTTACTTTTAAAAGATGTATACAAAAATATTGATTATCTTGATAAAATTTTTAAATTATTTAAAGATGATGACCAATATTATGTAATAATGGCTGAGGCTTGGTTAATTTCTTTTTTATATATGAAATTTCCAAGCAAAACCTACATATTTTTGAAAAATTCACCATTAAATTTAAATATAAAATTAAAAGCAATCTCAAAAATAATTGACTCATTCCAAGTTAATGATGATGAAAAAACTAAGATAAAAAAATTAAGACTTGAACTAAAAAATAAATAATATTTATTTATATTATATAAATAAATGATAAAATATTTTAGACGAGGTGATTAAAATGAAAAAATTTACATTTGTAATGATTAGACACGGTGAAAGTGAATGGAATAAATTAAATTTATTCACTGGATGGACTGATGTTGATTTAAGTGAAAATGGAGTTAACGAAGCTAAAAACGGCGGTAAATTATTAAAAGAAGCTGGTTTTGAATTTGATATTTGTTATACATCATTTTTAAAAAGAGCAATTCATACAGCAAATCATGTTTTAGAAGAAATGGATGAAGAATACATCCCAGTTATTAAAGATTATCGTTTAAATGAAAGACACTATGGTGCTCTTCAAGGTTTAAATAAAGCAGAAACAGCTGAAAAATATGGTGAATCTCAAGTTAAAATTTGGAGAAGAAGTTATGATGTTCAACCTCCAGCATTAAAAGAAGATGATCCAAGAAATCCTGCTTTACAAAGACATTATCGTACAATTGATAAAAAAGATTTACCATTAACAGAATCTTTAAAAGATACTGTTGCAAGAGCAGTTCCATATTTTAATGAAGTAATTTTAAAAGATATTTTAGCTGGAAAATCAGTTTTAATTGCAGCTCACGGTAATTCACTTAGAGCTTTAGTTAAATATTTAGATAAATTAAGTGATGAAGAAATTGTTGCAGTTAATATTCCAACCGGTGTCCCATTAGTTTATACAATTGATGAAAATTTAAATGTTTTAGATAAGCATTATTTAGGAGATCAAGAAGCAATTAAAGCAAAAATGTCTGCAGTAGCAAATCAAGGAAAAGCTAAATAAAAATGAATATTGTTAATAAGGTTCGTGGAAAAAATTTAAAATCTCCTAATAAATTATTTTATTGCATACTTGGTTATGTAATGAAACCAATTTTGAATCACCAATATAATGTTCATTATAATTACATTACTGATCCAAGAAAAGATGATGGACCTTTTATTATTGTTGCAAATCATGCATCAAGGGTTGATTATTTGTATACAGCATTTCCAATGTTACCAAAAACTTGTAATTTTGTCGCAGGTTATAATGAGTTTTTTAGAAGTCATTTACATTTTATTTTTTCTGCTGCACAAGTAATTTCAAAAAAGAATTTTGTTACAGATGTTTATGCCGTTAAACAAATTATGAATATTATTAAAAAAGGTGGAAGAGTAATTTTATTCCCAGAAGGTATGTCATCAATTTCTGGACATAATCAACCTGTTGCAATTGGAAGTGGAAAATTATTAAAGGCTCTTGGTGTACCGGTTTATTCTTGCATTATTAAAGGTGGATATTTATCAAATACTAAATATTGTCTTGATGTAAGAAGAGGTAGAGTTGATGTTGACATTGATTTGATGTTTTCTAAAGAAGATTTAGAAAATCATAATGCAGATGAAATTCAAGATTTATTAAATGAAAAATTATATCATGATGATTTTGAATGGAATAAAAAAGAAAGAATTGCTTTTGATACTCATGGTGAAGTATGTAAAAACCTTCATCAATTATTATATTATTGTCCAAAATGTCATCATGAATTTGAAATGCATGGTGAAAAAGATAAGTTATATTGTAAACACTGTGGAAATACCGTTACAATAAATGATTATTATGATATTATCAAAACAAGTGATGATACTGTTGCTCCTGAAACAATCTCAAAATGGTTTGATTTAGAAAGAGAAGTAACTAAAAAATATTTAAAAGAACATCCAGATTATTATTTTAAAGAAAAAGCAAAACTCGGTGTTCTTCCAAAAAATAAATATTTAACCAAACAATTAACTAGTAAAATTGATGGTGAAGGTTATATTTCAATTTCTAAAGATGGTTTTGATTTCGTTGGAAAAAAACACGGTGTAGATTTTTCTTTCCATTTAGATCCATTAGAATTTCCAACAATCGGAATGGTAACTGATACTTCTAAATTTGCTGTTTATTATGATGGTGAATTTTATGAAATTTTACCTGAAAATAAATCTACAATTAAATGGTTATTTTTAGTTGAAGAAACTCACAGATTAAACGGCGGTAAATGGCAAGATTTTAAATTTAAAAAATAAATTATAGAAGAAGAGTGATATATGAAATATAAAATTATTGTTGATTCTTCTAGTAATCTTTTATCAAATTACATAAAAGACGATGAAATTGGCTTTGAAGTCGTTCCACTAACAATACGAGTGGGAGATAATGTTTTTGTTGATAATGACTTATTAAATATTGATAAGATGCTAGAAGTTATGGAAAAATCATCTAGTAAATCGACGTCTGCTTGTCCTAGCCCTTTTGAATTCGAAAATTCTATAAAAGAAGCTTCAAATAGTATTATTATTACAATTTCAAGTAAATTATCAGGTTGCTATAATAGTGCTGTTTTAGCTAGTAAAAGTTTTGAAAACACTGATAAAAATGTGTTAGTATTAGATTCAAAAGCTACAGCTGGTACAATGATTTTATTAGTTGATAAAGCTTATGAATTAATGAAAAAAGATATTCCATGGGATGAATTTGTACAAGCTATGAACGAATATCGAGATTCATTAGAATTATTATTTGTCTTAAATAAATATGATAACTTAGTTAAAAACGGTCGTATGTCAAAAGCAGTTGCATTTATTGCAAAAGCTTTAATTATCAAACCTTTATGTGTTGCAAATAATGGTGAAATAAAAATTCAAGAAAAAGTTAGAACTTTTAAAGGCGTTTTAAAAAGATTAGTCTTTAATATCGGTGTTTTAGTTAAAAATACTGAAGAAAGAATTTGTGTAATTTGTCACACAAGAAACAAAGATGATGCTAATTATTTAAAAGAAATGATTAATTCTCATTATAAATTCAAAGATGTTAGAATCGTTGAAAATCGAGGATTGTGTGCATTTTATGCTGAAGATAAAGGTTTAATTGTATCATTTTGATAACAATAAATAAAAAAGATTTATGATAAGTGATGAAAGACTTAATGTAATATTAAAATCGGCAATATCTGGTATATTTGCTGGTTTTTTCATTGCTTTAGGTGGCATTTCTTATATTTTTTGTTTAGCTTATATCAGTGACCAAGGACTTACAAAAGTTTTAGGATCATTAATTTTTACAGTTGGTTTATTTTTTGTTTGTGTTCTTGGTGTCTTTTTATATACCGGGAGAATCGGTTATGTTTTTGAAAAAGATGATTATAAATTTACTAAATTAATAACGATGCTTTTATTTAATTTACTTTCAGCATATTTATTTGGTTTAGTTTGTTATTTTATTTTTCAAAATGATACAAATTTAATAAATAGTGTTAATAATTTAACTTTAAATAAGATTAATTTTTTAACTGATTATTATTTGCCATTAAAATTAATGGCAAAAGGATTTTTGTGTGGAGCATTAGTATTTATTGCAACTTATATTTATAAGTTTTCAAAAACTGCTGTTTTTAAATATCTTGGAATTGTAATTCCAATTTTTATATTTGTTCTTTGCGGTTTTGAACACTGTATTGCAAATGCTTTTTATTTCGGATTTAGTTTTGTATTTGATTGGTTTGCATTATTAAATTTAGTACTAGTAATCATATTTAATTCATTAGGATCTATTGTATTTTATTTAGGCTTTAAATTTATTAATGTAAAAATATTAGATAAGAAAGATGAAAAAAACAAAGAATAAGTTTTTATTTACAAATTTATTATTATTTTCAATAAGTTTGATTAGTTCGTGTGGAAATAATGATAATCATGAAATAAGTGAATACATGTTGAAATTAGAATTAAATAATCCTAATTTTAAAATTATGCAATTAAGTGATATTCATTTAGGATTAGAAAGTAATTTAGATGAACAATTTGAATATTTAGAAAATAATATTAAAAATTGTGATCCAAACTTAATTGTAATTACTGGTGATACATTTTTATTTTCAAATGAAAATATAATTAATTCTTTTTTTGAATTCTTAGATAATACTTGTAAAGAATTGTCAACAAATTCTAAAAAGATGTATTATACTTTCACATATGGAAATCATGATAATCAAGGAGATTATTATTCATATTTTATTAATGATACGCTAAATTCTTATGCTTCTAAGGATGACACAAATTGTTTATTTGTTGATTTTATGAATGATGATTTACCAGGTTATACAAATTTTACAATCGATTTAAATTACAATAATGATTTAAAATATCGTTTATATATAATTGATTCAAATTCATATTATTATAATAATTTAGTTTATGATTATGATGTCATTAAAGATGAACAATTAACTCATTTTGAAAACATTTATAAAAATACAAGTGATAAAGATTTTATTGGCTTAGCTTTCTTTCATATTCCTTTATATGAATATGTTGACGCAAATAACATTGTAACTAATAACAAAGAAAATAGTGATAGTTATCCAAAAGTATTAAGTCATACTGGTTTTTATCTTGAAGAGTCAGCTCCAGGATATACCGATGAATTTCATCCTTTTGATAGATTATATAATATGAATGTAAGAATGTTTTTTGCCGGGCATGACCACTTAAATAATGCAAATTCATTATTTAAAAAATCTGAAGATAAACAGGAAGTTATTTTATCTTATGCTGTTAAGTCTACAAATCAAATATATCATAACGAAAATGCTCTTGGATATAAGGAAATAAATTTGAATTTAAATGATGACAAAAATGTTGTTAGTTTAAGTCAAATTAGAAATGTGTATGTAGATTATGAAAACTAGTAAAAAAGATTTAACATTTATTTTTGGAATTGAAATTATTTTATTAATTCTTTTAACAATTTCAATCTATAATTTATTAAAAATGGCTACAGTTTATATTACTAGTCATTATCAAAATACAATTCCAGTTATTGGAAGTGTAATAATGTATTTAATGCCAATTGTTTTTTATATATTCCATATAAAAAGATCAAAACATAAAGAATTTAGTAAAATTGGTGCAATAATTTATGTAAGTATTACAAGTATATTAATTTTAACTGGATTAATAATGATTTTGATGAGCTTTAATTATTTTTGGAATAATAACAACAATGGTAATTATGTCAACTTTGGATTTTTACCTCTCCCAATTGATATGATAATTTATAGTGTAATTATGCTTTTATTAAATGTTTCATTAATTTATAAAACATTTAAAAATAATGAAAAATTAAATTATTATTATGAATTATTTAATGCCTATGATGTAATTTCTTATAAAACATTTAATATTATTTTTTCAATTATTTTATTATTAATTTCTGGCTGTTATTTTGGAATGTTTTTTGCAAGCTTTAATTCGTTAAAAAATGTTTTAATAAATGCAAATTATATTTTCTTAATATTTGCCGTTTTAATTCCTTTTTATAATATAATTTATTTTACTTATAACTATTTTAAAAATAAGACATATAAAAGTAATTTAATTTATACAATAATTACTATTAGTTTAAATTTCTTATTCTTAATTATATTTTTAATTTTAGAATTAACAAGTCCAAATTTTGTTGTTCAAGTTGGAAAGCCTTTATTTTTAATTGATTTTGCTTTAAGTATTCCGGTTGGAAGTTATATTTTAGTTTTTGATTTATTATTTACTTTAATAATTTCTGTAATTTCTTTAGTTAAACTAATTAGATCAAAAAAATCATCAAATAAAATAGAAGAATCAACAAATAATTAAGTTTAATTACTAAATTAAAAATAAATATCTAATAAAAAAGAAGATTTGGAATCTTCTTTTTATTTATGTTTATAAAATTTAGTCAATTATTTAATTTTTCTTAAAATTAATGGTTCGCTAACTTTATAACCTTCTTTAATGGTAATAGTTTTGTTGGTAATTAAATTTTTATATTTACCAAAATATTTTTCTTCTTTAAATTCAAGGCTAGAATTAGTTTTTGATAAATTAAAAATACCTAATAAATGACTTTGATCTTCAAAAACATTATCTACGATAAATAATTCTTCATCGGATTTTTCATTTTGAATGACAGAACTTGTTAATAATTTTTTATTTTTTCTATTGTGTTTTAACTCAATCATTAATTTAACAAATTCAACATAGTCTTTGTTTTCATCATTAATATCTAATGAAATAACATCTTTATCAAACAATGATGGTTTATTTGTATTTAGTGTTTCTTGTCCAGCATAAATAAAGCCGGTTCCTTTTAAGAAAAATGAATATGCTAATAAATTTCTCAATTGTTGTTTATCTAAAAATTTAGCTAATCTTTCTTGATCATGATTTTCAAAAGATCTAATTCTTAAAGCATTTGATGGAAGTAGAGCTTCTTCAAAATACATATAATCTTTATATTCTTTAATATCTTTATTTAATTGAATGTAGTCTTTTAAAAATGGGAAACTATCATAATTATATAATAAATCAAAATATTGATATAATTCTGCATCACAATCAGCAACATAATTTTGACTTCTCATAAAATTCGTAAAATTATATTCAATTGCTTCACCTAAGAAAATAATATTTCTATTAACCTTATTTAATTTTTTTCTGGCTAATTTATAAAAAGACATTGGAATTAATGAACAGACATCAAATCTAAAGCCATCAACACCCATTTTTGCCCAATATACTAAGTTATCTGATAAATATTCATCTAATTCTTTATTATGAACCATATCATAAACATCTGTCCAATCACCAGCTTTTGATGTATATTTTCCATCTCTTTTAAAAAACCATTCTGGATGTGTTTTAAATAATAATGAATCTCTTGAAGTATGGTTAAAAACAATATCCATCATTATTTTCATTCCATGGTTATGTGTTTCATTAATTAATTCTTTAAAATCATCTAATGTTCCTAATTCTTTTGCGATAGAATAATAATCTTTAATTGAATAAGGACATCCAAGACTTCCTTTATGGCCTTCAATTCCAATTTCATGAATTGGTAATAAGTATAAAATATCCGTTCCAAGTGATTTAATGTAGTCTAACTTTTCAATTACTTGTTTAAATGTTCCTTCTTTTGAAAAGTTTCTGACATAAACTTGATAAATTGTTTGTGTTTTTAATTCGTTTTTCATAAATAAAATTAAATTTTCCTCCTTTAATATTTTACTATTTTATTCAAAATTTGTATTAAAATATTACTTGTATGATTTACATGTTTATTTTTTCATTTATTGGAACAGTTATATTTTCTTTAGGGGGATATCTTCTTGCCATATTTGAAAAGAAATTTAATAAAACATTAATATCTATTTTACAAGGCGTTGCTCTTGGATCTGTTATAGCTTTGTTATTTTTAGATATTATAATTGAAGCAGTCGAAGGCTTTTCTAGTATAAATTATGGTTATTTAATATCGTGCGGAATTATTTTGGCAGTATTTTTGTTATTTTATTTAATTCATTTTATCAGTGATAAAATACTTGATAAATATGATAAACATAATCATCTAGAAATTGAGCACAGTTGTGAAGAACATGATTTAAATTTGAGTAATTCTAATTCTTTAAAAGTGTCAAGTTTAATATTTTTATTTTCTATATTTATACATAATATTCCAGAAGGAATGTCTCTTGGAATTACCTTCTTAAATAATCAATATTTTGGAATAATTATGGCTATTTTAATGATTGGAATTCATAATTTTACTGTTGGATTTATGATAAGTGATTCATTTTTAAATTCTGGTACTAAAAAAATTAATATACTAATGAGTATACTAATAATAAGCCTAGTATCGTATGGATTTTCTATTTTAGGTTATTTTATCAGTTCGATAAATGAAATATTTGCAGCTGTTATGTTTTCATTTTCTGCTGGTGCTTTATTATTTGTATTGTTTAAAGAATTGCTACCTGTTTATTTCAAAAAATATAATTCTAATTTATCAATAATATTTTTAATAATTTCATTTATTATAATTTCTTGTTTAATTACTTTTTTACAATAAGATTGTTAATAATAAATTTTTATGATATTATGAAAATATGAAAAGAAATTTTAAGAAATTAAATTTATTTATATTAATATTTTCTTTATTTTTAACATCTTGCGATAATAATTTTGATACATCTGATATTTTAACTCATTCAACAACAACTAGTCGATTTGTACCTGGTAAAAATTACTTTGATGAATATTTTGACACTAAAGAAGAATTATTTTCTTTTGCAAAAGAATTAATAAATAGAGGAAAAAATGGTGATTTTAACATTATTTATTCTGATTTCGAAACTCAAAAGAATTTATTTAACAATATTTATTTTAAATTTTATGGTGAAACTCGTGGAGCTTCATATGCTGACAAAGCGTTAGACTTAAAATATATCGATTTTAATTTTACACAAACTTATTGGATCGATGAAAAAGATATTGCACTTTATTTTGTAACACCTCCTTTAGATAAGTCATTCGTTTTAAATAAAGATAATTTATATTATGAAGAAATAAGAAATGATGATGAAGTACAAGGTGGTTATATCTATAACAATGGTTTTAAAATAGCCACAACATATGTTAAATCATACAAGAGAGAAATTAAATTATCAGAAGTTAATGTAAATTTTAATAAAATAGCAGACGAATTTATTGAAAATATGGAGTTGTATGTATTATGAAAATAAAATTCTTTAAAAAAATTTTGTTGAATTTTAATGTCTTAATGTTAATTTTTGGTTTTATTGGTTTTTATAACTTAATTTTACCAACGACAAATTTAGGACCTAAAGAAGAAATTATTAAAAATGAAGAAAACCTAAATAAACAAGAAAACACAACTTTAACTTTAAATACTAATAATTTTGCATCCTATTATTTCTCAAATTTAACGACAAATTTTGGCGATAATATAAAAGGATCGTGCACGCTTGTAGCTGCTGAAATGCTGCTGTCTTTTTATGATACTTATTGGGATGACAATATTATAGATGAAAAATATGAACAAAATTCATACTTAGATGAGAACAGTAACATATTTGAATGTAAAGTTTCACCTGGTACAAAAAATGATTACTTTTATGATACAAATTTTAATAAGAAAAATTTTACAACAAAAGAATATTGGGATTATGTTGTTAGCACTAAAGATAAATTGTTCCATAGTTATTTAATATATGAAGCTGAAATAAAATATGATTTATATCACGAAAATGAAGATGAACCTATGGGAATTTGGTTGCATGAATTATTAAAATTGCTAAATGGTTATTTTTTTCCAAATAATATTGGTTTGTTAAAAAAAATTTCTATATATTATTCAGATTTTAGTCCGCTTCTTATGAGAAATTCAATTATTGAGAATGTTAAAAATGGTGTTCCGGTAATTGTAAATGCTTTTAGTGAGGATGGTGAGGAAGGACACTCATTTATTGCTTATGATTATGATGAAAAGTTAGATGAAATCATTTGTCATTCTGGTTGGTTAAATAGGAATGATATAGGCGGTATTTATTCAGATAACCCACAAACGATAACAACAATGGAACAAATGAAGTATACAGATATAAGGGAAATTTTATATTTAAAACATAATGGGGAGCACGTTCATTCGAATAATTACATAGGCATTAATGAATATGGTGAAGAAGAAAAATATTGTTCCTGTATTACTCGTTATCCGATTAATTTAACTGTTGAAGATTTTTATTTGGATGAACTACCAACATTTAGATGGAATTCTTTAATAAATGAAAAATGGTATAGTGATATTGGCTTAAAATTTCAATTTTCAATTTTAAATGCAAATAGAGTCAAAATAGTTGAAAAAAATAATTTAACTAAAAATTATTACAAATTAAAGACTAGCGATTTTATTCAAGCAGTAGACTCTTTCAGCGATAATTTTTATATAAAAATAGGTGTCGTTCCAACAAAAGAGGATGTTAATGGATATGATGATATTTTCCTTTTAAAAGAATTTAAAGAACCGTCAAGATATTTATATAAAACTCAAATTAAACCACACGAATGGGGAATTCATCCTCGATATTATTTCCAAAATGAAATAGATTCAAATGAATATTATAAATATACAACAATCGTTAAAGGTGGAATAAGTATCTCAACTCAAAGATTACGATGTGGTTATATTGAAAACAGATTTATCAATTTATCTCCAAGAAGAGAAGATGCAGGTTATGCATATTTTCAAATGGAATTTGATGTTCCAATTTACTCGTTTATGTTTGGTGTTTGTTTATGGAGCAACTATGAATACTTAGATGATGCAACTTTAAGGATAAAAAACTCCAATAATGAATGGGTTGATTTTATAAATATTACCGATGACCTTGAATTAAAAACAAAAGAAGAAGGTGTTAATAGATATCACTATTTATTTGATGAAGGAATTTATGGACTAAAATTCGAATGTTATGCTGAGGCTGTTGGCGATAGAAATAAAGGAAGATTATGCATTGATGATATAGTTTTATGTAAAGAAAAAGATCCATTTTATAATCGATATTATGGAACAAATTATGAATCATAATTTTGTTATTTAATTATAAATTTAATCTTTAATTATTATTATTTTTTATAAGTGGTTTATAATATTAAGCGGGGCTTAATATTATGGAAAAATTAAAAAGAATATTAGCAATTCATGATGTATCTTGTGTTGGCAAATGTTCAATTACTGAAGCATTACCTGTTATTTCAGCATGTGGGATTGAGTGTAGTATTTTACCAACTTCATTATTGTCAACTCATACAGGTGGTTTTACAAATTATACATTTTTAGATTTAAGTGATGAAATGAATAAAATAGTAAATCATTTTAAATCATTAAATTTAGATATTGATGGCTTTTATACGGGATATTTAGGAAATATTAAACAAATTGAAGATGTAATAAATTATATAGACTTATTAAAAAATAAAAATTCAATTATTTTTGTAGATCCAGTTATGGCAGATGATGGGAAATTATATAAAGCCTTTGATTTAAATTATGCTCATAAAATGGTTGATTTAGTTAAAAAAGCTAATGTAATTATTCCAAACTTAACAGAAGCTTGCTTATTACTTGATATTCCATATTTAGATAAAAAAGATTGGAATTTAGATAACTTTAAAAATATTGTTTTTAAGTTATCTAATTTATCAAATAATATAAATAATGTTATTTTAAGCGGTGTTGAAATAAAAAAAGGAAAAATTGGTGTATTAGGATATAACAAATTAAATAATGAATTTTCTTATGTAGAAACAGACAAAATTGATGGCTATTTTCATGGAACTGGGGACTTATTATCTTCTAGTATAATATCTTGTTTAATGAACGGTTTATCTTTAGATAAATCTTGTCAATATTCAATTGATTTTGTTTTTAATTCTATATTAAAAACTGTTGAAGAAAATAGAGATTATAAATATGGTGTTAGTTTTGAAAAAGAAATATTTAATTTTTTAAAAAATATTAGAGGTGTTATAAATGAATAAAGAATATTTATTAAATTATTTAATGAATTATTATAAATTTAGCGATAATTTAATTTTACTAGATGGACCTTGGGGTAGTGGAAAAACTTATTTATTAAACGAATTTATGAAATCATTTAATAAATGTAAAGTTATTTATTTATCTTTACTTGGAAAAAGAAGTGTAGATGAAATAAATACATCTTTATTTATGGAAATTAATCATAAACATATCGTTGATTCATTAGTTCCAAGCGCAATTAATCCTTTATTATATTTAGAAAATAATAAAAATAACTTAGATTTTTCATTAAAAATTAATAATAACAATCCATCTGCAATTGTTATTTTAGATGATTTAGAAAGATATGCTTCTAGTGATTTTGATACTTTAATTTCATATTGTCAAAATTTAATTAGAAGCAATGCCAAAGTAATAATTGTTTCAAATATTTCTGAATTAGGTGGGGGTACAAGACATAATTTTGAATTAAGTCTTGAAAAAGCTTTTGATAGAATTTTATATGCAGAATTATTTACAGATAATTTAATTAAAAGTAAATATCCAAATTTATTTAAATATTTAGATGAATATTTAATTAGTTTAATTAATAATAATTATCGTGTTTTTGAAAAATGTAACTATTTATTTACATATTTAATTAATAAATATAATAATGAATTTTTAAAAATATCCAAGAATTGCAAAGATTTTTATAAAATATTGTTATTTTATGTAATCAATATTATTAAATATGGTTATCGTGATCCATTTATTAGATATGAATTAATTAGAGATCATATTGACTATAGAATTGAAGGAGAAGTTAACAATATTATTAATAATCCAAAAGCTGCAAATGAAATTAAAGTTATACTAGATTATTGCTTAAACTATAACAAAAATGATAATATGATTTACCAATTGAAAGATGAATATCAATTGATAACTGCAATTTATATGGAATATTTCTATTTAAATGATACATTTATGAAAGATTTATTAAAAAAATATTAAAAAAATAAATTAGGAGGGCGTTTATGAAAAAGAAAAAGATTCTTACTTGTTTATTTCTTATTAGCTTATTTTCACTTGTTTCTTGTAATAATGACTCAACAAGTCAAACAACAACTACAACTCAAACTACTACAACTACAACAAGTGAAGATAATTTACCAAACCAATTTATTATTAGTGTAAATGGTGAAAATGAAAACGGAATTAATGATAATAATTTATCTACTAGCGATGGATTAGAAGTAAAGATATTAAATTCTAATAAATTAAATGTTTCAAATAATGAAATCTCATTAAATAAAAATGGTGAATTAGTTTTTTCTTTAACTAAGCAATACAAAATTAGTAGTGTAATTTTAAGTGGATATACACAAGAAATTGGTAAAACTTCAAATATTGAAGTAAGCTATGATGGAATTTCATATGAAAAACAAATTGATTCAAATGGTGGTTCAACTACTTTTGATTTTGATTTTTTAGCCTACACTGATAATTTATCAATTAAAAATTTATCTAATAATGATTTTAAATTAGACACAATATTCTTAAATTTATCAAAAGATAATTTAGTTAACGCTACAAGTTTTACTAAAACAATTAATGATGATGTTATTGAATTTTCGAATGCTAAACCTTTTGATTTAACTAGTTTATATGAAATTTCTCCATTAAATACATCATCAAGAAAAATTAGCGTTAGTGTAGATAAAGATAGCTATGAAATTGTCAATAATAAGATTATTTTTGATGAAGTCGGAACTTATGAAATTACAATAAATTTAGTTAATACCAACTTTAGTCTAACTTACAAATTTGATTGTAGTTGTTTGTATAAATTAAGCGAAGATGATATTAAATTTTCTTCATATGATGTAAATAAATATTCTCATACTAATTCTTTAAAATCAGTTGGCAATCAAAAAGTTTTAGTTGTACCGGTTCAATTTGATGCTCAATATTATTATGGTTTTGAAACAAGTCCGTATTCTGATTATTATTTGGATTTAATGCAACAAGCTTTTACAGGCGATGCTGATACAGGCGATTTAAATTGGGAATCTTTAAGAAGTTATTATGAAAAATCATCTTTTGGAAAATTAAATTTAGATTTTGTTTTCTCAGATATTTATGAACCAGAAATGAGTTTTTCTGAATTTATGAGTTATGAAATGGGTGTTGGTTCTAGTTTACTTTTAAGTGAAATTCATGAAAATTTAACAATTAATAATACATCAGTTGATTTTAAAGATTTTGATTTAGATGAAGATGGTTATGTTGATGCAGTTTGGCTAATTTATAATGTCTTTGATCAAATTTATACAAATGAAGTACCTCTTTGGGCTTTTAAGAGTGTTAATTTTGTTGAAGCAAATAAAGATGATCCAGTCTTTAATGATTATGCAAATTGTGCATTTTCGTTCATGACTGAAAATGGATATTTAGATGCTCATACTTTAATTCATGAAACTGGCCATATTTTAGGATTAAATGATTATTATAATAATGATTATGTAAGTCCACTTGGAGCTTGTGATATGATGAGTTATACATTGGGTGACCATAATGTTTATTCAAAATATTTACTAAATTGGATCGAACCTTATGTATTTACAGGTGAAGGAAGTGTTACTTTAAAACCATCTAATGAAACTGGCGATGCTTTAATTATTCCAGCTAGTGATGAATTTTCAAATTCACCATATGATGAATATTTAATGATTGAATTTTATACTCCAGAAAATCTTGAATATAATGATGCTATTCAAGGAGTCCCAGGTTATGGTAGAAAATTTAATAACTATGGTCTAAGAGTTTATCATATTGATGCAAGATTATTTATTGTAAATATTGATATTACCAATGGATCTTTTGGTTTTGATTACAATAATCCACAATATTTTGATATAAATAATAGTGATGAATTACTTTATAACAAAGTTGAAAATGAAGAAAATGTTTACGAAGTTGCATTTCATTTGAACTCAAATTCAAATATTTATAATGAATATTTTGGAAGAAAAGTAACAAATTATGAAATCGAAACAATTACTAGAAATAATAAATCTTTATTATCTGGTTATGTTGAAGGAAATGAAATTCTTTGGAAAGAAGGCGATAATATTAATAAAAATACCGCTAGTAATTTCTTTAAAAACGGTTTATTCCATAATGGTTATGAATTTAATTATAATATTGAAATAAGTTCAATGAGCGAAGATGAAGTTGAATTAAATATTTCTTTACTAGATTAAAATAAAATTAATTTAAACAAAAATAAAAAAAAGTTAATTCAAATCGAGAATTAACTTTTTTTATTTATTGCTATTTTGTTATTTTATTCTTGCTTTTCAAAATTTTCTTTGCCAGCTCCACAAATTGGGCAAACAAATGTATCTGGTAAATCTTCAAATTTTGTTCCAGGAGCAATTCCGTTTTCTGGATCTCCTAATTCTTCATCATAAACATAACCGCATAATAAGCAAACATATTTCATCATTTAATTTCCTCCATACATAAATATTATCTAACATTTTAATCGTTATTTAAACAAAAATACATTAAATTAATCATATTACTTTATTTTTTTTATGTTTTTATTAAAATATACTCTTGGAGGTTTATTTTATGAGTGAATTTAAAATGGAAAATGAATATTTAAGTTTAAAAAACTTAAATAATATAAAAGAAAAATATAATTTAGATGAAAAAAATGTAATTATTCGTCATGCATTAAATAAAACAGCATTAAGTAATATTATTTATGTTCAAGAATCAGAAAAAGATATTGATAACAAATTTTCAATTGATTTAAAAACAATGAAAGTTTGTAATCAAAAAGAATCTGGAAGATGTTGGATTTTTGCTGGTTTAAATATTTTAAGAGAAATAATTGCTAAAGAATTAAATGTTGAATTCTTTGAATTGTCTCAAAACTATGTTGCTTTTTTTGATAAATTAGAAAAAATCAATTATACTTTATCTGTTATCATGGAATTAGCAGACAAACCACACGATGATCGTGTTTTAATGCATATTTTAAAAAGTGGCATCGGTGATGGTGGTCAATGGGATATGTTTGCAAATCTTGTTAAAAAATATGGTATTGTTCCAAAATCAGCTATGGTTGAAACTTTTCAATCAAGTTCAACAAGAGAAAGTGATATGCTAATTAATACAACTATTCGTCAATTTGCTGCAAAAGTTTCAAAATTATATGAAGAAAACAAACTAGATGAAATTAAAAAAGAAAAAGAAAGAATTTTACAATTATCTTATAATTTATTATCAAATTGTTTTGGTGTACCACCAGAAAAATTTGATTTAGAATACGTTGATAAAGATGACAATTATCACCTTGAAAGAAATTTAACACCTATTGAATTCTTTAGTAAATTTATTGGAAGTAAAATTGATGAATATCAATCTGTTACAAATGCTCCAACAAAAGATAAAATGTTTAACAAAACATTTACGGTTAAATATTTAGGTAATGTCATTGAAGGTAAAAAAGTAATTCACTTAAATCTTGAAATGAAACGATTAAAAGAGTTAATTATTTCTCAATTAAAAAATGGAGAACCAGTTTGGTTTGGAAGTGATGTTGCATTTTATAGAGATAGACAAAGAGGTATTTGGGATGATAATGCTTTTGATTATCTTTCAACATTTAATTTAGATCTAAAAACAAATAAATCCGATATGCTTGATTATTTTATTTCAGCAATGGGACATGCTATGGTGATAACTGGTGTTAATTTAGTTGATGGAAAACCAACAAAATGGAAAATTGAAAACTCATGGGGCGCTGATAATGGCTTTGATGGCTATTATATTATGTCTGATAGTTTCTTTGATTCATTTGTTTATCAAGCAGTTATTCTTAAAAAATATTTAAATGAAAAAGAACTTGAAGTATTAAAAGAAAAACCAATTGAACTTGATCCATGGGATCCAATGGGAACTTTAGCTTAATTATTTTTTATTAAGAATTTAAATTAATATATTGCAAAATGCTATTAGCACCTAAATAAACACTGCTAATAGCATTTTTATTTAATATATATAAAGTTGGATAACCATAATAAGTAAAATCATTTAAGTTATTAACTCCAACAGTTACTTTATTATAGTTTTCTTTACTTGGATTTTGATCTTGATAAACTTCAAAGTAATAACTCATTTGATTTAAGTTTGCAATTGTCGCTTCAAGAAAATAAATATTTTCAAGTGAAGTAGAAGAATTTTTAATGTTATTTGCAAAATTTAAAATATTATCCCTAATTTTTTCACATTCATTACAAGTTTCATTATAAAAATAAACACCATAATTTTCTTCACTTTGGGTGAAGAATTCTACTGGTGTTATTTTATTAAAATCTTCGTAATTTAAATTAAGTTCTGTATTATTACAACTTGTTAATATAAATAATGTTAGTAAAAAATATAATTTATTTAACTTCATTAAAATATTTTAAGTTTATTCAATAATTTCAGAAATAGCAATTGCAATTGCGCCTGGACCAATGTGAGTTGCAACAGACAAGCTTAATGGATCAATTAAAGTTATTTTAATTTTATTATCAAAAGCTTTTATAACATCATTTGCAAATTCAAGTGCTGCATCTCTGTTATAAGTATAAGCAATGCCATATTCAACTTTTTTAATTCCATTTTTTTCTTGGAAACGTTTTTCTAAGTCTTCTTTGATAAATTTAATCATTGCAATTTTTGCTTTTTTAACGCCGATTTCTTTTGATTTAGCATCAAGTTTTCCACCTTCAATTTGAAGGACTGGTTTAATATGAAATGTTGCACCAAGTGCAGCGCCAGCAGCTGTTACTCTTCCACCTTTTTTAAGATATTTAAGAGTATCAACCATAATATAAATAGAGCTATTTAGTTTTCTTTTTTCTAAAATCTCTTTAATTTCTTTTGCATCTTTTCCTTTTTTTATTAAATTTAGTGCATCGAAAACAGCTCTTTTTAAAGTAATACTAATTCTATGATTATCAACTACAAAAACTTTATCTTTATATTTTTCATCATTTGCTAAAACTTTTGCAGTATTACAAGATTCACTTAAACCACTGGACATTGGCATGTGAATGACTTGGTCATTATTAACTAAAAGATTATCCCATAATTTTAAAATGTTGCCTGGGCTTGGTTGGCTTGTTTTAATATCTTTATTTTGAGCTAAAAAATTATAAAATTCTTCAGTTGTGAGATTTTCATGCTCATAATAAGTTTCACCATCAATTAAAACAGGCATTCTTACTAAATAAATGCCTAATTCTTTGCATTCTTCTGGTGTGAATCCAGAATTATCATCTGTTACAATCGCTATCTTTTTCATACGAAAATATTTTATCAAATTTTTAATGTCAATAACATTAAAAAATTAATAAAATGAATAATTTTTAAATACTACATTTACATTATTTTTTTCAATAATTAATAAAGCATAAGTTCCAATATTGGAGTCTCTTGGTTGTGTTAAACTTCCAGGATTTATAATAATTTTATTATCAGTTTTTTTGTAAATTTTTCTATGGAGGTGGCCAAAAATAAAAATGTCACAATCAATATTTTTTACATAATTTTCAAGACTTGGATATAATTTATGACCGTGTTCTAAATGTATTTTAAAATTTTCAATAACTAAATCATATGATTCTTTATAATCTTCAAAGTCACAATTTCCTTTAACAGTTAAAAAATCACTTGTTAAATATTTTGGAAGCATTGAATCCCCTAAAAGAAAATAATAATCGCAATTTAAGTTTTGATTATATACATCTTTTAATGCATTATAGTCACCATGAATATCGGATATTAATAAAATTTTCATAGTTATATAAATTATAATATTGTTTTTTTAAAAAATGATATTATTATTATTTTGTTATGAAAAAAAGTGAACAAGAAAAAACACCATATGTTGACGCTTTAAAAAAATATTTAAAAGGAAAATATACTGGATTTGATGTTCCTGGTCATCATCAAAAACCTCTCCATACAGAACTTTCAAAATTATACACTTCAAGGATTTATAAATATGATGTTAATGCTCCAAGGGGACTTGATAATTACATGAATCCAACAAGCGTAATAAAAGAAGCACAAGACTTGTGGGCTGATTTTACTGGAGCAAAAAGAGCTAGATTTTTAGTAAATGGTTCAACAAGTGGTATTTTAATCATGCTTTTAAGTTGTTTAAAAGCAGATGATAAAATAATTTTACCAAGGAATGTCCATAAATCAGTTATAAACGGGCTTGTTTTAAGTGGCGCTTCTCCAGTTTTTATAATGCCTGAGATTGATTTGTGTACTGAAATTGTAAATCAAATAAGTTTTGAAAATTGGAAAAAAGCAATTGATGAAAATCTTGATGCTAAGGCAATTTTTATAATTAATCCAACATATTTTGGTGCAACTTGTGATCTTGAAAAAATTGTTAAATATGCTCATTCAAAAAATATGTTGGTTTTAGTTGATGAAGCTCATGGAACTCACTTTTATTTTAATGATAAAATGCCAATTAACGCTATAAAAGCTGGAGCTGATATGTCAACATTATCAGTTCATAAAAGTGGTGGTAGTTTAACTCAATCTTCAGTTTTATTAATTAATAATGATAATATAACTGATTATATGGTATCAAAATCTGTCAATTTGATTACTACAACTTCACCAAATAATACTCTAATTGCATCACTTGATGCAGCTAGAAAATTTATGGTTTTTAATGGCCAAAAAATATTAGATAGAATATTAGAGATTGCAAAATTTGCTCAAAGTGAAATATCTAAAATTAAAGGTTTTAAAGTTCGAGCCAGGGAACATTTTTTAAAAAATGGTGCATATGATTTTGATGAAACAAAATTAGTTATTGAAATTGATAAATTAAAATTAAATGGTTTTGATATTTATAATTTATTGAAAGATAAATATAAAATTCAAATAGAATTAGCTGAAACATATCTATTTTTATGTATTTTATCAATTGGAACGACCAAAAAAGATATTATTAAATTAATTAAAGCTTTAAAATCTATATCAAGTAAATATTATGATGAAAATATAAAATATGAAGATCATCATTATTTTAAGTCATTTCCAACGATATTTTGTAGACCAAGAACTGCATTTCATGCTCCTTTAAAAGTTGTAAATTATAAAGATGCATTAAATGAAGTTTCAAAAGAAATGATTATGATTTATCCTCCAGGTATTCCAATTATTATTCCTGGTGAAAGATTTTCAAAAGAAGTTATTGATCAATTAGAATATTATGAAAAGATTAATACAAAAGTTTTAAGCGATCATAAAGATGGAAAAGTGTCAGTAATTGATTTTGAAAACTGGAATAATAGTGAAGATAAAAAATAATAACTTATGACAAATAAGAGTAAAATATTGAGGTTTTGCAGTACTTTTTTGATATTAACTTTGTATTCTTTTTTAGTAAGTCTTTTCTTATTCGCTTTTAGTAAATTAAGTGTATTAATATTTAATTTTATAAATATTGAATTAAATTACGCGTTTTTAATACCATATTTTTTATTAATCGTTTTAGTTTTGCTCCTGGAATATTTTTTATTAAAATTAGCAGAAAAATTTGTCAATAAAGGATTTATTAAAAGACATAAAATTATTGGAACAATTCTTTTAATAATTTTAACAATTGCAAGTTGTTGCTTAAGTTTTTTAATTGGATTACCATTTGGAACAGAAGCACCAAGTGTTTTAATTGCCTTTATATTAGGTTTTTTATTTTTTAATTATTTAAGTGACGACTTTAAAAAATATTTTCCTGGAATTGGTTTTTCTATTGCTTTTTTAAATCCATTAGCTGGTTTATTTTATAGTTTTGAGAATTTTAAAATAAAAATTCTAAATAAAAATAACTTATATTTTGTTTATGTTTTGTTAGTTAGTTATTTATTTTATATCTTATTAAATGGTAACTATATTTATTCAAATTTTATTTATATTACTTCATATTTAGAGCCATTATATTTATGTTTTGTACCAATTATTGCAATAATTTCTTTTATTTTAGGTTTTTTATATAAAAATCTTTTCTATTTATTTAGATATTTAAGAAATAAATTTAGTTTTGTTATTTTTCTTATTTTGACTTTTATTTTAATTTTTGTTTTGAAATTTATTTCTAATGATTATGTTAATAATGGAGCAATCTTTTTTGAAAATATTTTAAATATTAAATCAATTTATTATTTATTATCATTAGTGTTTGTTCGTTTATTTTTAATGTTATTTTCATATAATACTAAATTAGCTGGTGGTAGAGTTGTTCCAACTTTAACTTTAGGTTATTTATTTGGATATTTATTTTGCAATATTTTATCTTATTTTGTAAGTCTAAATTCATCTAATGCAATTATTCTTTCAATAATATTTATGGTTTGTTTTTATGCAATTGTTAGTAATAATCATTTGACTTCATTAGCGATATCATTTTCATTTTTACCTTTTAATATTATTTTCTTACCAGCATTAATTGGATTAATTATTAACAAAGTTTTATGTCAAGTTATTAAGAATAAATCAATGGTTAATTTGATTTATAATAATGATTTACAATTTAAAGTTTTTGATCAACTAAAATTAAAAGATTACATGGATTAAAAATATCTTTAAAAACTATAAGTAAATTTGTATAATATTAATGCTCTTTGTTTATAAGATAAATTTAAGAGTGGTTGCGAAACCACTCTTTATTTTTTAAAGGGAGGTTTTAATGAAATATACACCAGAATTAAAAGAGTTTCTAAATCAATTAATTACTTCAAAAGGTTACAATTTAGATGATGTTAGTGTAAGTAAAGAAAATAACGAAACATTTTTAAATGTAACTGTTAGTTGGTCAAAGCCACTTGATGTTAATATTTTATCGGAATTATCAACTTTCTTAAGTGATGAATTAGATAAATTTGTTAAAGATGATGATTCGTATATATTAAATGTTCAATCAAATTTATATGATGATTCAATAAATTTTGAAGATTTAAAAAATCATATTGAAGAAAAATTAATAATTGAATTTAAAAATGAATTTAATGGAATTAATGAAACTAAGTGTATAATTCATGAAATTAAAGATGATAAAGTTTATCTTCAATATTTCTTAAAAGGAGCTAAACGAAAATTAGAATTAAATGTGGATGATATTAAAAAAGGAGATATAAAATTTAAAACAATTTAATTTAGGAGAAAAATTATGGGAAGAACAAAATCAAACAAAATTAGCATCACAGATGCAGTTGAATCTCTTGTACAAGCAAAAAATTTAAGTGAAGAATTTATTTTGGATACACTTAAATCAACACTCAAAAAGACATTTACAAAAATATTTTTAGGTAGTAATGACGATGATGCAATTGTCAGAGTTGAACTTGAAAAGAAAGGTAAAAGTGAATCATTTGTTATTTATTATGGAAGAAAAGTTCAAGAAGAAGACAAAATAACTGATGATTTCTTTGAAATTTCTGAAGATGATCCAAATGTTAAAGAAGCTGGATTAAAAGTTGGAGATTTATATGAAGTAAGATACACTCTTGAAGATATTATTAATGATCGAACAAGAGGGAATAAATTTATTAATTCATTTTCAACTAGTTTCAGATCAAAAGTATTAGAAGCTGAAAAAGCTACTTTAATTGAATTATATAAAGGAAAATTAGGCGAATTAATTACTGGAATTGTCACTCAGTATAATCGAGAAACTCACGAAGCAGTCGTTGAAATTGGAAAAAATACTGAAGTAACCCTTGAAAGAAAAGATCAAATTGGTGATGAAACTTTTAAAGTTGGTGAAAGTATTAAAGTCTGTGTTGCAAGTGTTGATGCAAATCAAGCTGGTGCAAAAATTCATATTTCAAGAAGTAACCCATTATTTTTAAAAAGATTATTTGAACAAGAAATTCATGAAGTTTACGATGGAACAGTTGTAATTAAAGATATCGCAAGAAGAGCTGGAGAAAGAAGTAAAGTTGCTGTTTATTCAAATGATCCAAATGTTGATCCGTGCGGTACATGTATTGGTAAAAATGGCGATAGAATTGGCGCTATTACTAAAAACTTTGGAAATTCTAAAGATAAAGAAAAGATCGATGTTGTTTTATATGATGAAAATCTTGCAATTTATATCGCTGAAGCTTTAGTTCCAGCCCATGTTGTTGGTTTAACTTTTATTGAAAGAGAAAGCGAAAAGAGCAATGAGCTTGAAAAAGTTGCTCTTGCTGTCGTAAAAGATGGTGAATTGTCAACTGCAATTGGTAAAAAAGGTTGTAATGTTTCTTTAGCTGCAAAATTAACTGGTATTAAAATTGAAATCAAAGAACATCAAGATGCTCTTAAAGAAGGAATTCAATTTAAGACTATGGAAACAATTAGAGATGAAGCTAAACTTTCTAAATTAGAAAAAACTGTATTAAATTCAAAAGATGAATTTAAAGAAAATTATATTGAAGATAAAGATTTACAAGATGATGAAAAAGTTATCGAAAATTCTGTTGAAAATATTGATTCTACAGTTGATAAAATTGATAAAGATTTCGATATAAAAGTTGAAGATAATATTCCAGAAGAAACAAAGACGGAAGTTAGTATTGAAGAAAAACCTCAAGAGGTAAAAAAAGAGAAAAAACCTGAAGAAAAAACTCATGTCAATGTTGACACAATTAAGATGGAAGATTTATTAAATCAACTTGAAAAAGAAAAAGAACAAGAAGAAAGTAAAAAAGCTAAATCAAATAAAAAATCTTACAAGAAGAAAGAAGATAAATCTGAATCAGAAAGAAAAGAAGACAATAAAAAACCAATTAAAGGCATGGCAATCTATACTGATGAAGAATTAGAAGAATTAAAAAGAGAAGAAGAGGAAGAAGACGAATCATATGGTGTCGATGAAGATGATGATTATGATGAATATGATTCAGATGAATACTACGAAGACAAATAATTTATATGAAAAAAGAAATTAAAAGAAAATGTATTGCTACAAATGAAGTAAAAAACAGAAATGAATTATTTAGGATTGTAAAAACTCCAAATAATGAAGTTAAAGTTGATTTCACATATAAATTAAATGGTCGAGGAGCTTATTTAAGTAAAAATAAAGATGTAATTTTACTTGCAAAAAAGAAAAAATTACTAAATAGAGCTCTTGAAACAGATGTAAGCGATGATGTATATGATTTTTTAATTACAAGATTATGACAAAAGATAAAATTATTTCCTTAATTCAATTTGCAAAAAGAACAAATGATATTGTTTATAAACAAACACTACCTATTTTTATTAAAAAAGGACAAATAAAATTAATATTTGTTGCAAGTGATATAGGTAGTGCAAGTTTAAAATCAGTAATAAATTTTAATGATAAATCTTATAAAATTTGTAATTTATTTAATAAACAAGAATTAGGAAATATTTTATCAAAAGATGAAGTTGCAATTTTTGCAATTAAAAACATTCATATCGTAAAACAAATTATTAAAATATTAGATGAAAAGGAGGTTTAATTTATGGCTAAAAACAAAAATAAAAATGATCGTCAAACAAATTTATCTAATACTAAATTAGAAACTAATAAGAAATGTTTCTTAAAAGATGGTGTTTTAGAATATTATGGTAGTTTAACTGTTGGTGAGTTAGCTAATGCTTTAAAAATTCAAGCCAGTGATATTATTAAAAAATATTTCTTAAAAGGTATTATTTATACAATTAATTCAAATTTGGATGATGAAATAATTGGTGAAATTTGTATTGATAATAACATCGACTTTAAAAAGATGGTCGAAAATGAAGCAAATGCTTTAAGTTCAATCTTAAATTTAAAAGATGATCCAAAAGAATTAAAAGAAAGACCTCCTGTTGTAACTGTAATGGGACACGTTGACCATGGAAAAACAACATTAATTGATACAATTAGAAATTCAAGATTAACAGAAGCTGAATTTGGTGGAATTTCTCAAGAAATTGGTGCTTATCAAAAACAATGTCATGGGAAATTAATTACATTTATTGACACTCCTGGGCATGAAGCATTTACTGAAATGAGAAGTAGAGGAGCTAGTGTAACTGATATTGTTGTTTTAGTTGTAGCAGCCGATGATGGTGTTATGCCACAAACAATTGAAGCAATTGATCACGCAAAAGCTGCCTCTGTTCCAATTATTGTTGCAATTAATAAAATTGACGTTCCTGGAGCGAATCCAGAAAAAGTTATAAGTGAATTGATGAAATATGATATTATTCCAGAAAAATATGGTGGTAGTAATATTTTTTGTGAAATTTCTGCAAAGAAAAACATTGGAATTGATAACTTATTAGAAAATATTTTACTTGAAGCTGAAATGTTAGAATTAAAAGCCAATCCAAATAGATACGCTTATGGAACAGTTTTAGAAGCAAAACTTGATAAAGGTGAAGGTCCAAAAGCAACGTTTTTAATTAGCAATGGTACTTTAAAAGTTGGAGATTATGTTGTAGTTGGTTCAACTTATGGAAAAATTAGAAGAATGACTAATGATTTAAATCAAATTGTAACAGAGGCAATTCCAAGTATGCCTGTATCTGTAATTGGAATTAACGAAGTTCCTCAAGCTGGCGATCATTTCTTTGCTCTTGATAATGAAAAATTAGCAAAAGAAATTGCAAATGATAGAAAATTAAGACTTGAAGAAGAAAGTAGAAAATCAAATAATGTTTCAACTCTTGACGAATTATATGATAAAGTCAAAGAAGGTGAATTAAAAAATATTAATATTGTTTTAAAAGCAAATTCTACTGGATCTGTAGAAGCTGTTAAAAATGCGATTTTAAAATTAAATGTTGAAGGAACTAAAATTAATATTATTAGAGCAAGTGCTGGGGCAATTACTGAATCTGATGTTTTACTTGCTAATGCATCACATGCTTTAATTTATGGTTTTAATGTCAGACCAGATTCAAATGTTAGAAATAAAGCAATTGAAGAAAAAGTAGAAATTAGATTACATCGAATTATTTATGCTTTAATTGAAGAACTTGAAAGCATGTTAAAAGGTATGAGAGCTAAAAAAGAAATTGAGCAATATCTTGGACAAGCTGAAGTAAGACAAGTATTTAAAGCAAGTAAAATTGGAACTATTGCAGGATGTTATGTTGTTGATGGCGAAATTACAAGTACATCATTACTTAGAGTTTTAAGAGACGGTGAAGAAGTTTATAATGGAAAAATTAACGGCTTAAAACGATTTAAGGACGATGTAAAAGAAGTTAAATCTGGTTTTGAATGTGGTATTTCAATTTTAAACTTTAATGATATTCATGAGGGCGATATTATTGAAGCTTATAAAATGGTAGAGGAAGAAGATAATGGCAGACAAAATTAAAAGAATTGAAATGCTAATTAAGAAAAATATAGCTGATATTTTAGTCTTTGAAGTTAGAAATAAAAGTATCGGATTTGTAACAGTTACTGACTGTAAACTTTCAAGTGATTATCAATATGCAAGAATTTATGTTTCCTTTTTAGGAACTCAAGATCCTATAGTTAATTTAGAAGAATTAAATAAAATGAAAGGATATATTAAGAGTTCGTTAGCTAAAAAAATGGATATTTATAAAATTCCAAACATTGAATTTTTATTAGATGATTCATTTGAAAATGGTAAAAAAATCGAAGAACTTATTAAAAAAGACGAAGAAGAAATTAAATCACTTAAATAAAATTATTATTTTAAAATATTACTTAATTTACCATTTAAAGGAAGATAAAAAGTGTTATCTTCCTTTTTATATTTTCCATTAAAATAATTATTTTTTAATTTTGTATAAAGAATACAAGGATTATATTTTTCAAATAACATAACTTCAATTTCTTTTATAATTTTTAAAAAATATTGAGGTTTTGCAGAGTTTTTTAAAATTTTAATCGAATTTAGATATATATTTTTGTTTTTTTGGTAATAAGAAAAATAACCGATTATATTGTTTTTTTCATATATTAAGTAATAAATATAATTGTTATGAAATTTGTTAATTTCAAACAAATTAAATAAGTTAAAGTAATCATTTTTATTTAAACAAATTTTTAAACTTAAATCAGTATTTTGTATTTTTCTAAATTCATATTCATCCCACAAACCAATATGATCGTAATTACTAATCATTGTTAAAAAATTTTCATGAGATTCTGGAAATTGTTTATATATTGAATTTAATAGTTCTTTAACATCTTGTCTTTGAGTTAATTTATCGGCAGGACAGTTTGAAGAAATTGTAACAATATCATTTTCTTTAACACATCTTATTATATCTTTTTCAAAAACCAATATTAGAGGTCTAATGAAAGTAATTTTTTCTCTTGTCAAAAACATTTTTGGAGAAAAAGTGTCAATTCTTCCACCAGATATTTCATTCATAAATAATGTTTCTATTGCATCATCGGCGTGATGAGCAAAAGCAACTTTATTACATTTATATTTTTTAGCTGCTTTATTAATAATTGCTTTTTTCATTTTAGAACAAATTGAACATGGTAAATGATGGTTTTCTTTAGTATTTAATTTTAAAATTTGATATACATTTTTAGCATCATAAATTTTTAAATTATAACCAAAAGAAGAAAGATATTTTATTATAGGTTCAGGATTAAAATTATCAAATCCTAAATCTATCATAATTGGAACTATTTTAAAATTATTAAAAGAAAATTTAGAATAAAAATGTAAAGCGTAAAAAAGAAGCATTGAATCTTTTCCACCCGAAATTCCAATTGCAATTTTATCTTCATTTTCAATTAAATTAAATTTTTTATCAGCTGTTCTAATGCAAGCTAAAATCTTTTTTATAGAATTCATAAAAATATGTTAACATAAAAGCATGGATTTGAATGGTATTTTCTTAATAAATAAAGAAAAAGGTCTTTCTTCAAGAAAAATAGATGATTTATTAAATAAAAAATTTAATATTAAAAAAAGCGGTCATTTAGGAACTCTTGATCCTTTTGCAAGTGGATTATTAATAATTGCCGTTAACAAGGCGACAAAATTATTACAATTTATTAATGATGATATTAAAGAATATGTTGCAGTATTAAAATTAGGTGAAAAAACAGAAACTTTTGACACGGAAGGTGAAATTATTGAAAAAAAACCTGTAACAAATTTTAGTAAAAATGATATTTTAAATGTTTTTAAAGAATTAAAAAATATTACAAAATTGGTTCCTCCAATTTATAGTGCAATTAAATTTAAAGGTAAAAAATTATATGAATATGCATTAAAGAAAAAAGAAATTAATTTAAAAGATTTTGAACGAGATGTAAAAATTTATGATTTAGAATTAATTACTTTTACAAATGATGAAATAAAATTTAGATGTATTGTTTCAAAAGGTACTTATATTAGAAGTTTAGGCGTTTTAATTGCTGAAAAATTAAATAATATTGGTTATTTAACATCATTAGAAAGAACTAAAATAGGAAATTTTAGTTTAAGTGAAGCAAAAACAATAAATGAAGTTAAAGAAAGTGACTTAATTCCATATAACAAAGTATTAACAAATTATTTTAAAGTTAAAGTTGATGACGATCTTATTAATATTATAAAAAGTGGTAAAAAATTTTATTTAAATGGTGATTTTTATGATTATCCAGATAAAATTTTAATTGTTGATAATAATGATAATTATTTAGCAATATATAAATATTCAGAAAGCAATATTTATCTTCCATTTAGAGGACTGTTTTAGTATAATATTTGGGCAACTTAGTCTTGGGATTAAAAGTCTCCGATTTTATTCTAGGATTAAGCGTTGAAATCAAGAAAGGAGAAAAGAAAATGTTATCAAAACAAGAAAAAGCCAAAATCGTAAAAGAATTTGGAAAAAACGAACATGATACAGGTTCTGATGCAGTTCAAATTGCTATTTTAACAGAAAGAATTAAACAATTAACTGCACACTTAAAAGTTTCAAAAAAAGATGCGTCTGCTAGAAGAGGTCTTATGATACTTGTTGGTCAAAGAAGAAGTTTATTAAGACACTTAGCTGAAAAAGATAGAGATGCTTATGTTGAACTTTTAGTTAAACTTGGTATTAGAAAATAAGATTAAAAACCTAGATTAATATCTAGGTTTTTTTATTAAATATTAATTTAAAGTGTTATAATTATAGAGTTATTTTTAAGGAGAATTAGTTTAGATGAAAAAAGTATTCGAATTTGAATTCGAAGGAAGAAAATTGGTTGTTGAAACTGGTGAAATTGCTAAACAAGCAGATGGTGCTGTTTTTGTAAGATATGGTGATACTGTTGTTTTGTCTACAGCTTGTGTTAGTGATTTACCAAAAGAAGGAGATTTCTTTCCTTTAACTGTTACTTATGAAGAAAAACAATATGCTGTTGGAAAAATTCCTGGTTCATTTTTAAGAAGAGAAGGCAGACCAGGAGAACATGCTACTTTAACTGCAAGATTAATTGATAGACCAATTAGACCAATGTTTGCAGATGGATTTAGAAATGAAGTACAAATAATTAATACTGTTATGTCAGTTGATCAAGATTGCACTCCAGAAATGACTGCAATGTTTGGTTCGAGTTTAGCTTTATGTATTTCAGATATTCCATTTGATGGTCCAATTGCAGGTGTTTATGTTGGAAGAGTTGATGGTAAATTTATTATTAATCCAACTGTTGAACAAATGGAAAAATCTGATATTAACTTAGCGGTTGCTGGTACAAAAGATGCAATCAATATGGTTGAAGCTGGAGCTGCTGAAGTTAGTGAAGATGATATGCTTGATGCATTAATGTTTGGTCATGAAGCTATTAAAAAATTATGTGAATTTGAAATTCAAGTTGCAAAAGCAATTGGAAAGGCAAAAAGAGAAGTTGATTTATATAAAATTGATGACTCAATTAAACTAGATATTGATTCAAGAATAAAAGATCAAATGATCAAGGCTATTTCAATTCATGATAAATTAGAAAGACAAGATGCTATTGATCATCTTAAAAAAGTAATCATTGATGATTACGATTCAAGACAATATCAAAATGAAAAAGAACATATGCAAGCAATGTTAATGGTCAATGACTATTTAGAACAAATGGTTGCAGATGAAGTTAGAAGATTAATTACTGAAGAAAAAATTAGACCTGATGGCCGTAGAATTGATGAAATTAGACCATTAGATGCTCAAATTGATTTACTTCCAAGAACACATGGAAGTGCAATGTTTACAAGAGG
The DNA here is from genome assembly GCA_944349595.1 of uncultured Bacilli bacterium. Taxonomy (GTDB): domain Bacteria; phylum Bacillota_I; class Bacilli_A; order RFN20; family CAG-826; genus Alectryobacillus. The sequence goes on from CALVNF010000002.1 coordinate 55,686, forward strand.
ACAAACTCAAGTTATTTCAATTACAACGCTTGGACCAAAAGATGATGAACAAATTATTGATAATTTAACTCCAGAAGAAAGTAAAAGATTTATTCATCATTATAATTTTCCACCATTTAGTGTTGGAGAAATTGGAAGAACTGGGACTCCAGGAAGAAGAGAAATTGGTCATGGCGCTTTAGGTGAAAGAGCATTATCTTATGTAATTCCAAGCGAAGATGAATTTCCATATACAATAAGAGTTGTTTCTGAAGTTGTTGAATCAAATGGTTCTTCTAGCCAAGCTTCAATTTGTGCTGGATGTATGTCATTAATGGCAGCTGGCGTTCCAATTAAAGATGTAGTTAGCGGAATTGCCATGGGATTAGTTACAAGTGGACCACTTGATGGAAAACATCCTTATACAATTTTAACTGATATTCAAGGTTTAGAGGATCATTTTGGTGACATGGACTTTAAAGTTGCAGGTACTAAAAATGGTATTACAGCTTTACAAATGGATATCAAGATTAAAGGTATAACTAAAGAAATTTTAAAAGAAGCACTAGCTCAAGCACATGGAGCAAGAGCTCAAATTAGAGAAGTTATGGAAAAAGCAATTGCTGAACCAAGAAAAGAAGTCTCTAAATATGCTCCAAAATTTGCTGTTATGTATATTAACCCAGATAAGATAAAAGAAGTTATTGGTTCTGGTGGTAAAGTAATAAATGATATTATTGAAAAATGTGATGGAGTAAAAATTGACATTTCTGATGATGGTAGAGTCTTACTTTATCATATGAATAAAGAATCAATTGAAAAAGCTAAACAAATGATTGATGATATCGCAAGAGAAGTTCAAATCGGAGAAGTCTTTGACGGTGTTATTACAAGAGTTGAAGATTATGGAGCTTTTGTTAATTTATTTGGATCTACTGATGGTTTATGCCATGTATCTCAATTATCAAATGACTATGTAAGTAAAGCTAGTGATGTAGTTAGAGTTGGCGAAAAATTGCAAGTAAAGGTAATTGGAATTGATGATAATGGAAAAATTAAATTATCTCATAAAGATTTCTTAGAAAAAAATAAATCTGATGATAATAAACCAACAGAAAAAACTAAGAAAAAAGGTTTCTTTAAAAGAAAAGATAAATAATTAGATTGAAAAACTCTTGAAAAGAGTTTTTCTTTTATATAAGTAATTTTTTGGTAATTTAATAGTTAATTTTTAGTAATTAAATAATGAAAATTTAGTAATATTTTTTCATATATCTTTATTTTTCTATTAAAATACAAAAAGATAAGATATAATAATCAAGAAAGAAAACATATAAATATGAAATTATTAATTTGCTCTGATTTACACGGCTCAAGAAACGCAGCTAAAATTGTAACTTATTTGATGGAAAAATATGATTTTGATAAATTAATTTTGCTTGGAGATTTGTTATATAATGGTCCAAGAAACTATGTTGAAAAAGATTATGATCCTTCTTTTGTTTACAAAGAATTAAATAAATTTTCTGACAAAATTATTGCTTGTAAAGGTAATTGTGAATCAGATGTCGATTTAATGGTATTAAATTTTAAAATGCCAATTTTTAATAGTTTTAAAAATGATAATTATTTATTTTATTTAAATCATGGACATATAAATGAAATAAAACTTGAATCAAATATTGATAAAAATGAAATATTAATGTCAGGTCATACTCACATTCCATTATTTAAACATTCTAAAAATGGTGGAATTATATTAAATCCTGGTTCTATGACCTTTCCAAAGGGTTCTATTGATAAAAGTTTTATGATTATGGATGATGATGATTTATATTTGATTGAATTTGATTATGATGAAAATGACAATTATATTGTAAAAAATAAATATAAATTTTCAGATGGTGATAGAATTTTTGAAAGGTAATTGATATGGGAGATAAGATTCGATTTGTTGCTTTAGGCGGTTTAGATTCTAATGGTAATAATTGTTATTGTTTAGAAATAAATGGTGACATTTTTGTTATTTCTGCAGGTATTGGATATCCTGATAAGTTTGCTTCAGGAATTGATTTTATAATTCCAGATTTTTCTTATTTAGTAGAAAATAAAGATCGTGTCGTTGCATACTTAATAAGTCACGGACATGATGATACTTTAGGAGCAATAACTTACTTATATGAAAAAGTTAAAGCACCAATTTATGCTTCTAAATTTACAAAATATTTATTGCAACAATTATGTAAACAAAGAAATGTTAATTTTGATAATTATGATGTGAGAGAACAAGAACCATCAAGTGAATTTTATGTAAAAGATCACAAAATTAGATTTTTCCAAATAACTCATAGTCTACCAGAAACTTCTGGAATTGCTATCTCTACTAGTGAAGGAAACGTTGTTTTTTCAGGTGATTTTATAATTGAAAGTAGTGGTAATAAATATTTTAATTTTGATTTTAAAGCATTAGCAAAATTATCTGAAGAAAATAACTTTTTATTATTAATGGATTCTTTAAATTCATCAAAAACTGGATATACAAGTCCAAGTCATCGAGTTTCAAGTTATGTAAGACATGCATTAAATGACTGTAATGGAAGATTGTATGTTTCAGTTTATTATCAAAATATTTATAATTTTATTGAAATTATGGATGAATGTATAAAATCAAATAGGTATATTTGTTTTTATGATGAAGAGACATATGAAATTTATCATTCAATATCAAGTCTCGGAATATATAATGTTGATCCACAATTTATTATACATGTTGACGATATTTCAAAATATAAAAATTCATCAATTTGCATTATTATTTCTGGAATGGGCGATTTACTTTATAGAAAAATTTCAATGCTTGCTTTAAAAGACATTTCCGAACAAAGATTTTATATTTCAGAGGATGACACATTTTTACTATTAACTCCAGCAGCTAGTAATTTTGAAGTTTTAGCAGTTTCTTGTTTAGATGAACTTTATAAAACCGATTGTAATGTTATTAATATTTCACGTAAACAAATTAAAAAGATGCATCCAAGCGAAGATGATATCAAACTTTTTATATCTTTAATTAATCCAAAATATTACATTCCAGTTAAAGGAGTCTATCAAGATTTAATTGCAAATGCTGAAGTTGCCGCTTCAATGAAAACAGGATTATCTCATAAAAATATTTATTTATTAGATAATGGAACAGCTATTGATTTTGTCAATGGAGAGATTAAATTAAATTACATTGAAAATGATAAAGTAAAAGTTGGTTACTTAATGGTTGACGGAATTGGTGTTGGTGATGTCGAAAGTGGAATTATTTTGGAACGAAACAAATTATCAGAAGAAGGTATTGTTGTTATGTCATTATTGGTTTCATTATCTGCGAAAAAAATAATTGGTGGTCCAGATATTCAAATGAGAGGATATTTATATTTAAAAGAAAGCGAAACAATATTAAAAGGAATTGAAAATTTATTTATTGAGACCGTTAATAAATATTTAGAACAAGAAAAACCATTTAATAAAAATGAATGTATTAGTGAAATTAAAGAATTAGTTTCAAAATATACAAGAAGAACAACACTAAGATGTCCAGTTATTGAACCTGAAATAATTTTGGTCGATTAAAAACGCTGCAAAACTTTAAAATTTTTATTTTTATGTCTATAAATTATATCAATACTTTGATATAATTTTATTTATGAATAGATTAAAAAATAAAATAAAAAATAAACATTTAAAAATACTATTTGGAATAATAATTTGTTTGTTTTCCGTTTTGGGCTTAATTAATTACTCTTACGTTTCAGGTGGTATTACTTACGCTTTTGTTTTTTTGTTTGGTAATTTATATTTTTTAATTTTTGCAATATTAATTTTTCTTGGAATTTGTTTGATTATACAAAATGAAAAATTTAAAAAAATTAAATGGAATTTTGTATTCACTGGGCTAATTTTATTATTCTTTGGAATCTTAGTTGCAATAAATATTCCACTTATTAATGATAAATCTTTGATTTTAAATAATTTTTCAAGTTACTTTTTGGATACTATAAAATTTACTAACGGCTCTGTTAATGTCTTTAATTTTGATTTAGGCGGTGGCTATATTGGCATTTCTTTAGCTTGTTTATTTAATACAATTTTTACATCAAATATTGGAACAATAATAATTTGTGCTTTATTAATGTTTTTAAGTTTATTCTTTTTGCTTTATAAACCAATAAAATTATTGATTATATTTTTTGTAAATAACAACAAAAAAGAAAAAACTGAAAAAATTGAATTGAAAGATAATAAGATTGTCGAAAAAACTGATTTTAATAATGATGAAACCAATGAAACAAGTTCAAATGATAATATTGAAAATTCATCAGATTTAAATTTAAATCAAGTCGAAGCTAAATCAAATGATATAGAAACTCAAACGAGTATTCCAAACTATAATAATGATTATGGCTCTCATAAAATTTATGAAGATGAATCTATTTCCCCTTTATCTTTAGAAAATGAATTTAAAAAACAAAATGAAGGAGAAATTACTCTTTCTTCATTTCCATGTGATGCTTTTGAGGATAAAAATTTAACAAAAAATCAACCTATTAATTCTAATTTATCTTTAAACAAGAACAATGTTTCAAATTCAAATGATGATTTTAAAACAAAATATGATAGTGTTTTTAATTTAAAAGAACACGAAAATGAGTTTAAAAAAGAAGAACTTAATAATGCAAATTTAAATAATAACATCGATAATAACGTTACTTTAGATCAAAATAATGAAAGTGTTAGTGTTAATATAGATTCAACAAACAATTTTATTAATGAAGAATTAAATATTTCAAAAAATATCACAAATGATTCAATTGAAACTAAACAACAAGATGAAAAAGATGATTACAAGAAGAATGATGAAAATAATAATAACGAAAATGTTACTGATCAAAACGTTTTAAGAGAAGAAAAGAAAACAAACGAATATATGAATATTTTTAAATCAAATGAAAATAATCAAAATACAACTCCAAATAATAATTTTACAAATGATACTAATTTAAAAACCGAAAATAACGAATATGTAGATCCATATAAAAATTTTAAGCCAATAGATCCTAATAAAGTTTTAAAGGATGTAGTTATTGATAATAATGAACTACAAGAAAATATTGAACTTGCTGAACAAATTAAAGAAAAAATTAATGAAAAATTTTCTCAACTTAATATAAAGGCAAAAGCTGTATCTTATACAATTGGACCTTCAGTTACTCGTTATGATATTGCACCTGATGCAAATGTTTCAATTGGAAGTTTAGATCGATATTTAGATGACATTTCAATGAGTTTGGCTGGACGTAAAGTTAGATTTGAAAAAATTGTTTTTGGAAAAACAACTTCAAGTTTTGAAATTCCAAACTCCAAAAGTACTGTAGTTCCATTTAAAGAAATATTCGAGGCAATGCCAAAAATTGATAAAAGAAGTTTAATACTTCCTTTTGGAAAAGACATAAATGGTGATTTTGTTTTTGGTGATTTAGTTAAATTTCCTCATCTTTTAGTTTGTGGTCAAACCGGGAGTGGTAAATCGGTTTTAATTCACTCATTCTTAGTTGCTTTAATGATGAGATATTCTCCAAAAGAATTAAAATTCATTTTTGTCGATCCAAAAAGAGTTGAACTTGGACAATACAAAGATTCACCACACTTACTTTGTCCAATTTTAAAAGATATGCAATATGCAAAACAATTACTTGATAAATTAATTCAAGAAATGGATCATAGATATATTTTATTTGAAGAAGTTGGTGTTAGAGACATTTTTGATTATAACGAATATATGGAAACAATAAATGGTGCAACTATACCTTATATTGTTTTAGTTATTGATGAATTTGCGGATTTGATTGAAACAGATCGCACCATTCAAAGTGATGTTGTAAGATTGGCTTCAAAGGCAAGAGCTTGTGGTATTTCAATGATTATTGCCACTCAAAGACCAAGTGCAGATGTAATTTCTGGTTTAATTAAATCTAATATTCCTGCTCGTGTTGCATTAAGTGTCAAAGATTCAATTAATAGTAAAATTATTCTTGATGAAGTCGGAGCTGAATCGCTTTTAGGACATGGTGATATGTTAATTTCTAGTATGGAAATGTCAAGGAATGGCTTATTAAGAGTTCAAGGAAGTTTTATTAGTACAGCAGAAATTAGAAATGTTGTGCAAGAATTAAAATCAAAATATCCTGTTATTTATGATGAAAACTTCTTGAATTTAGTTGAAAAAGCCGAAAATATGCAAACAAGCGAAAACGTAAGATATGGAGAAGAAAATGTTACTCCTAGAAAAGAACAATCTGATCCTTTATATGAAGAAGTTAAAGAATTAGCTTTTTCTCGTGATTTAATGTCAATTAATTACATTATTAGAAGTTTTGGAGTTGGTTTTAATAGAGCTGGTAAATTATTTTCAATGCTCGTAAAAGAAGGAATTGTTGAAGATAATGGAAGCAATACTAAAGCAAGTAAAGTTTTAGTTCATTCACAAGAAGAATTAAATGATAAAATGTCTGGAGAAATTTAATGGAAGTTGGAATTGATATTGTTGAATTAGAACACATTAAAGACGAAAAATTATTAGCGAGTAAAATATTAAGTGATTCGGAATTTTTATTGTATCAAAAAAAAGAAAATAAATTACAATTTTTGGGTGGTAGATTTGCTGCAAAAGAAGCCTTAATTAAAGCTTTAGGATTGAGTATTCTTGGAACAAATTTAAAAGATATTGAAATTTTAAATAAAGAAAATGGAAAGCCATATCTTATATATAAAAATAAAGAATACAAAGTTTCCATTTCTCATGAAAAACATTGCGCAATTGCAATTGTAATTGATGAAAATTAAAAAAGAAGAGGTGAATTATGAAAAATACAACATTTCAAGCTATTTTAGTCGATTTTAATACAATTAGAGTTACTGTATTTTCTTTAAATGCAAAACCAGAGAGAGAAGCAATAAGAATTGTTAAAGATGAATTTGATATACAAAATTTACAAATTTTAAAGACAAATTCAATTTCTGGTATTTTTATTTATGAATGTAAAACTCCTTATACAATCGAATTAGGTCATAAATATGATATTCAAATTGATTCTTTTGGAATTACATCCTTAAATGTCAATGAGATTTCTCTTGATCCTAAATTTGATGAAAAATATTATTATGATGGAGATGATTTAGGAGCAAATTATTTTGATAAATATACTGAATTTGTCCTTTGGGCGCCTCTTGCAAGTAATGTTTTATTAAAATTATCAAGAAACAATGGTAAAAGTTTTGAAGCTCTTCCAATGGTTAGATTTTCAAAAGGCGTTTATAGATGCAAAGTTGATGGTAATTTAGATGGAGCTTATTATTCATATTTTGTTGAAAATTCCGGATTAGTTAGAGAAACAAGTGATCCTTATGCAAAAGGTTCGACTCCAAATGGTAGATATAGTGTTGTAATTAATTTTAAAAGAACAAAAATTGATTTAGAAAATGAAGATTTACCTATTACTAAATCTTACACAGATGCAATAATTTATGAATTAAGTGTTAGAGATTTTACAATTTCTCCTTATACGAATATTAAAAATAAAGGTAAATTTTTAGGTTTGGCTGAAGAAAAAAGAACGACATTAAAGGGTAATCCTGCAGGTTTAGATTATTTAAAATATCTTGGTGTAACCCATGTTCAAATTCTTCCATTTTTTGATTTTAAAACTGTCGATGAACTTCACCCTGATTTACAATATAATTGGGGTTATGATCCAGCACAATACTTTGTTCCAGAAGGTAGTTATGCAAGTGATGTCGAGGATCCATATTCAAGAATTATTGATTTGAAGAAGATGATTAAAGCATTACACCATAACAAAATTAAAGTTGTCATGGATGTTGTTTTTAACCATGTATTTGAAAGTGGTTTTAATGCTTTTGAAAAAGTTGTGCCAAATTATTATTTTAGAAGAAGACAAAATGGATTTTTATCAAATGGATCTGGTTGTGGAAATGATGTTGCAAGTGAAAGACAAATGGTTTCTAAATTAATTTGTGACGCTTGTACTTTTTGGATTAAAGAATATGGAATTGATGGCTTTAGATTTGATTTAATGGGTTTAACTGATAAACATACAATTAATAAAGTTTATCGAGAAGCAATTTCAATTAAAAAAGATTTTATTCTTTATGGTGAAGGTTGGAACATGCAAACTGAACTTGAAGAATCTCTTAAAACTAATTTAAATAATGCATTAAACTTACCACAAATTGGATTTTTTAATGATTCATATCGAGATATTATAAAAGGTCCATCTTCAGAAGGTGGTTTTTATCAAAAAGGTTATTTAACTGGTGATTTTTCATACTTAGAAGGTTTTAAATTTGCTGTTATGGGTTCATGCATAAATTATTGTTTTAACCGAAGATTTTTAAATGCTAATCAATCAATTAATTATGCCGAATGCCATGATAATGGGGCTTTATATGATAAGATTTGTGCATGTGATGGAAATAGTGATTATTCATTTGTAAAAAGAATTTTAAAAATGGTTAATGCAACTATTCTTTTATCGTTTGGTGTTCCATTTTTCCATTCTGGTCAAGAAATTGGTCAAAGTAAAAATAATAATCACAATACTTATAATATGGGTGATAAATATAATATGTTTAGATACGATTTATTAGATCAACGTTTTGATATGGCAAATTATTTAAAGAGTTTAATAAAATTTAGAAAAACCATGAATTTTATAAAAGTTTCATCTGCTGATTTAATTCAAGATATTGTTTATTTTGAAAATCTTGAAAAGGGAGGAGTAAGAATTGAATATAATATAGAAAAATATGATTCAAATTCAAAATTTAAGAAAATGCATTTATTTATAAATCCTTCAAATGAAACAATATATTATAATTCAGAAGTTTATTTAAGATTGTTATTAAGTGATGTTGGATATGCTGAAATGGAATCTTTAAATGTTATTAATTTAGCAATTCCTGGCTTTTCAATTCAATTATTTGGTGAGGTTAAATAATAATGATTTCAAGTGTTACTTTAGTATGTAGAGCAGAAGAAGTTTTAGAAAATGGTTATCGAATGGTTTCTTTTGATAATTTTAATGATGGCGAGGCTAAAACTTTTAGATTTAAAGTAAGATATTGGAACTCTTCTCCAAATTGTAAATTTATGTCATTTAAAGATGGTACTTTATTAGTTATAATGGGATCTTTAGCAAATGATGATAGTGGATTACCAATCATTGTCGCTGAAAGAGTTCAATATTTAGATAATGGAAAAGAAAGGATTGCAAAAGATTTATGATTAGATTAATTGTTGCAATTTTTGTATTAGTTCCAAAAATTATATATTGGTATTTTTCCTGGATTTTATATTATTCAATTAAAAAAGATAAAATTCCATTAGAACAAAGATTTGCAAAAGTCCAATATGCTTGTATACAAGTTATTAAATATTTAAATATAAAAATTGATGTTCATGGATTAGAAAAGTTTAATGTAAATGATGAAAATAAATATTTAATAATGTGTAATCATCAATCAATGATTGATCCATTAATTTTTATTGCATTAGCTTCAAGACCAATGAGCTTTGTTGCAAAAAAAGAAGTCATGAAATATCCTTTTGTTGGAAGAGTTCTAAAAATTTTAGATGGTAAAACTCTTGATAGAAATGATTTAAAGAGTCAAGTCAAAACTATTTTAGAAATTGAAAAGAGTCTTAAAAATAATGAAATCGATTGGTTAATTTTTCCAGAGGGTAAAAGACAAAAAAGTCCATATGATGGAATTTTAACAATTCATCATGGTACTTTTAAAATACCTTTAAATACTTCAAAAGATCTATATGTCTGCAATTTATTTGGAACTTTTAGACCATTGCAATTTTTAAGATATCAAAATATTAAATCCTTAATTCAATTAAACATTGATCAAAAATTAACAATAGATGATTATAAGGAATTTAAAAGCACTGATTTTGCAAATTATGTAGCAAATATAATGTCTGATGTTTATAATGAGCAAAAAGAAGTTGATATAAAAAAGTACAAAGTTAAAATCAAAAAGGAAAAGAAAAAATTAAAGAAAGCATCTTAATTTTTTTGGATAAAGATTATTTCCTTTATTATTTGAAACTTTTATAAAGCCTAAATTAATGTTGTTATATGAAACAATATAATAACCGTTTTCTTTATTTATATTTAATTGTTGTCCCGAAATATATTGCTTAAATTCATCGTACGTTAATTTTATTGCGCTATCATTATCTAAATATCTTGAAAGAGCTAAAGATGGTTTTATCTTTTTATTTTCAATATCAAGAATTTTTAATCCATATCTTAAAACGTTAAAATATTTTAAATTTATTACATTATTAAATCCATAAATTCCATTATCTGTTTTGTATAAGTTTTTAAAATTTAAGAAGTTTAATTCTTTCATTTTTACGTTTGAAAAATTGATATTATTGAAAAATATTGAGGTTTTGCAGTGTTTTTTGATTAAACAAATATATTGTCCTTCGCATTCAAATAAATATGGCATTATATAAATACCAATATTTTTATCACCATTTACAAATTCATTATCTTTATTTAGATCAATTAATTCTAAATCTTCGTGTTTATTTAAAAATTTTTCAATTTGGTTTTCATTTTCTTGTTTTGATAATGAACAAGTTGAATAATATAAAGTTCCGCCATCTTGTAACATGTAATATGCATATTCAAGCAAATTTTCCTGCATGAATGAATATTTTTTAACTTTTTCTTGTGTCCAATCTTCTTTTGCAAATTCATTTTTTCTAAACATAAAAGATCCGCTACATGGGGCATCTAGAATAATTTTAGAAAACTTTTTGTTATAAAATTTATATATTTTTTCAAAATCATTACAAGTTACAAAAACATTACTAAATCCATAATTTTCAATATTATTTGATAATATTTTTGCTCTTGAATAATTAATATCATTTGAAATTAAGACCCCATTATTTTTTAATTTAATTGCAATATCAATGCTTTTTCCTCCCGGAGCAGCACACATATCTAAAATTATATCGTTTTCATTTACATCTAAAAATTTAGAAATCATCATAGATGCGGCATCTTGAATATAAAATACCCCATTATAAAATCTATAATCATTTCCTAAACTTTGTTTTGAATAATACGCATTGTCAATGTATGGGTGTTTTTTATAAATGATATCAGAAACAAAAGTTTCATCATATTTAATTGTATTTAAAATAAAAGAGTAAGTTCTTTCCTTATCAAACTCATTTATTAATTTTTCATATACATCTTTTGAATATTCTTTTTGTAGATAATCTAAAAAATTCATATAATTATTATATATAAAAAAGAGGTTATTTGTATGAGAATGGTTGAAATTATCGAACACAAAAGAGATAAAAAAGTTTTAACTGATGAAGAAATAAAGTTTTTTATTTCCAATTACGTCAAAGGCGAAATTCCAGATTATCAAGCATCTTCTTTATTGATGGCTATTTTATTAAATGGAATGAATGATCACGAAACATTTATTTTAACAGAATGTATGTTACATAGTGGCGATGTAATGGATCTTTCAAAAATTAATGGAGTAAAAGTAGATAAGCATTCAACAGGCGGAGTTGGTGATAAAACTAGTTTAGTTTTAGGACCTCTTGTTGCAAGTTGTGGTGCAAAATTAGCAAAGATGTCTGGAAGAGGTTTAGGTCATACTGGTGGAACTTTGGATAAAATGGAATCGATTCCTGGAATGAAAATTAATATAAGAGAAGAAGATTTTATTAATCAAGTTAATAAAATTGGAATGGCTATTGTTGGCCAAACTGGTCATTTAGTTCCAGCTGATAAAAAATTATATGCTTTAAGGGATGTAACTGGAACCGTTGATTCAATTCCATTAATTGCAAGTTCAATTATGTCAAAAAAATTAGCTTCTGGAAGCGATGCTATTTTACTTGATGTTAAAGTTGGTGATGGTGCATTTATGAAAACAATGCAAGACGCTGAAAAACTTGCTAACACAATGGTTTCAATTGGAAAATATTTCAAAAAAGATGTAAAAGCAATTTTAACGGATATGGATGAACCATTAGGCAATGCAGTTGGAAATACTTTGGAAGTAATTGAAGCTATTAATACACTTAAAGGCAATGGTCCAAAAGATTTAACTGAATTATGTTTAAAGGCTGGAAGTATTATGCTTATGCAAGCAAAAATTGTAGATTCATTAACTGAAGGTGAAGAACTACTAAAAACAAAAATTAAAAGTGGTGAAGCTTTCAATAAATTTGTTGAATTTGTTCAAGCACAACATGGTGATATCTCATATGTTTTAGATACAGAAAAATTCCAAAAAGCAAAATATGTTTATAATTTTACTTCAAAAGAAGAAGGTTATCTTAAACGTATTAAAGCATTTGAAATTGGTGAATTTGCCATGAATTTAGGTGCTGGAAGAGAAAAAATAGAAGATAAAATTGATTATTCAGCTGGAATTCTACTCAATAAAAAAATTGGAGATTATGTTAAAAAAGGTGATATACTTTGTACAATTTACACAAATAAAGACAATTTAAATGAATTTGTAAATAAATTATATTCTGCTTATGAATTTTCAAATGAAAAAATAAGTGATAGAAAAATTATTTATAAAATTATTTCTTAATTTTTAAATCTTTTAAATTAGCTGTTTTTATAATTGATTTTAGCCTTAAATAATTTTCATTTAAGGCTTTTTCATATTTAGAATTAAAATTTGGAATATAAAACTTTTTATCCTTTAATTCATCTGGTAAATATTGAATTTTTTCCCATAAATCAGGTCTATCATATGGATATTGATAATCTTTAGTTAATTTTGGTCTTAATTTTAAGTATTCTGGAATTTTAAAAGGATGTGTACTAGTGTATTCAAAGGCTGAATGTATCGCATTATTAGCAGCTTTAGATTTTGGAGAAAGTGCTAAATCACAAACTGCAAATCCTAATGGAATTAAAGCTTCAGGCATTCCAACTTGTTCAGCTAAATTAAGAGCGTTCATAACTCTATCTACGGCTTGAGGATTTGCAAGACCAACATCTTCATAAGCTGTTATTGCAAGTCTTCTTTTAATTGCTGGAATATCATTTAGCGTACACAATATTGCTAAATAATATAAAGCTGCATCTATATCGCTTCCTCGAATTGATTTTTGTAAACCAGAAACATAATTATAATAATTATCATCTTTAGAATTTACATTTAAATTAACATTTAAAACTTCTTTTATTTCTTCATCGCTAATTTCATCTTTATCTAAATAAGTTATGTAAATTAATTCTAGTGTATTATATGCAAAACGCATGTCTCCATTTGAAATATTTGCAATAAATTTTAATTGCTCATCTTTTATATTTAATTTATTATCTAAACCATTTGGATCTAAACATGCTCTTTTTAAATTTTTATAAATATCTTCACTTGATAAAGCTTTAACTTCAAAAATATAACATCTACTTCTAAATGCTTCATTAATTGCAAAATATGGATTAGAAGTGGTCGTTCCAATTAAATAAAAAGTTCCTTCTTCTAAATATGGTAAGAAAAATTGTTGTTTATCTTGATTTAATCGATGTATTTCATCAATTACAATAACTGTGGGATTATTGTTTTTCGCTTCTTCAACGGCATCTAAAATTTCTTTTTTTCCAATTATTGCCGCATTTAAAAATATTGTATGAGCTTTTATTTCATTTGCATATGCAGAAGCAATAGAAGTTTTACCGCAACCTGGTGGCCCAAACAAAATTATATTAAATAACATATTTTTCTTAACAGAATTAATTAAAAATGAGTTATTTGATAATATTTTTTCTTGACCAACAACTTCGCTTAATGTTTTTGGTCTCATTCTAAGGGCTAATGATTTTTCCATCTATAAAATTATATATAAATTTTAACTTTATTTGTATAAAATAAATATGTTATGAAAATAGTTTTACAAAATGTCTTAAAAGCAGAAGTCACTATTAATGGTGAGATTTATTCTAAAATTAATAGAGGTTATTTATTGTTGGTATCTTTTACTTTAAATGATAATAAAGAAATTATTAAAAAAATGGCTTTAAAAATTTCAAAATTACGTTTATTTATGGATGAAAATGGGAAAACTAATTTATCTTTAAAAGACGTAAATGGTGAAATTTTATCTGTTTCTCAATTTACTTTATATGGTGATGTAAGAGAAGGAAATAGACCAAGTTTTACAAAGAGTGCAAAGTTTGAAGATGCAAAAATATTTTATGATTATTTTAATGAATGTTTAAAAGAATTAAATATTCCATATAAAACAGGTGTTTTTGGCGAAGATATGAAAATCTCTCTTATTAACGATGGACCTTTTACATTAATTTTAGATAGTGAAGAGGTAATAAAATGAATAATAAAAAAGTAATGATAGGCTTATCCGGTGGTGTTGATTCTGCCGTAGCAGCATATCTTTTGAAAAAACAAGGTTATGATGTTGTTGCTGGCTTTATGAGAAATTGGGATTCGCTATTAAACAATGATTATTTAGGCAATCCAACAATTAACGATGACATTTGTCCACAAGAAAAAGATTATAATGATGCAAAACTTGTTGCTGAAAAATTAAATATTCCAATTTTACGAATAGATTTTGTAAAAGAATATTGGGACAATGTTTTTAGTTATTTTTTAAGTGAATATGAAAAATCACGAACTCCAAATCCAGATGTTTTTTGTAATAAGTATATTAAATTTGATTCATTTTTAAAATTCGCAAAAAAGAATGGTTGCGATATGATTGCAATGGGACATTATGCTAAAAAGGTAAATATAGATGGTGTAAATTTTTTGGCAAAAGCTAAAGATTTGAATAAAGATCAAAGTTATTTTTTATGTCAAATTAGTCAAAAACAATTGGATAGTGCAATTTTCCCATTAAGTGATATAACAAAAAATGAAGTAAGAGAAATAGCTCATGAGTTGAATTTAAATGTTGCCGATAAAAAAGATTCAACTGGCGTTTGTTTTATTGGCGAAAGAAATTTTAAAGAATTTTTAGAAAATTATTTGCCTTCAAAACCTGGTGATATTGTTGATGTTGAGACAAAAAGAATAATTGGTAAACATGATGGAATTATGTATTACACAATCGGTCAAAGAAGAGGTTTAGGAATTGGCGGTATTAAAGATTTAGAAAGTCATGGCTGGGTAGTTTGTGGCAAAAATGTTAAAAAAAATATTTTATATGTAGCAAGTAAAGATACAGATAAATATCTTTTAAGTAATAAATCTTTAATTACGAATTTAAATTTTATTGGAAGAAAATTAAAAGACGGTGAAAAAATTAATGTCAAATTTAGATATCGAGCCAAAGATTTACCTTGTAGTGTAAAATTAATTGATGATAATAACTTAATATTAATTCATGATGGTTATTATAAGGCGGTTACTCCAGGTCAAATCGCTGCATTTTATGTGGGAGATTTGTGTTTAGGTGGGGGTATTATTGACAAAGTTTATTATAACGATAATCAGATAATTTATTTTGATGATTAATTTATTAAAAATATGTTAAAATACTCTCGTAAAAGAAGATTTATTTATTTGTTTTTCAGAGAGTTACTGGTTGGTGTGAAGTAATATTCGATAAATAATAGCCGCTTTTATGTAAATGTTAATAGCATCGTTACTTTGCGTTAAAAAGAATAATCAAGAGCTTTATAATATATAAAGAATAAGGATGGTACCACGGAAAATCCGTTCCTTAGGTACTTTTTTTATTTTATAGGAGGAAATTATGAGAAAATTAAATGCACAAGAAGTTAGAAAAACATGGTTAAATTTTTTCAAAGAAAGAGGTCACGTAATTGAACCGGGGGCAAATTTAATTCCAGAAAATGATCCTACTCTTCTTTGGATAAATTCTGGTGTTGCCGCTTTAAAAAAGTATTTTGATGGAAGTCAAGTTCCACCTGCCAGAAGAATTACCAATGTTCAAAAATCAATTAGAACTAATGATATTGAAAATGTTGGAAAAACCGCCAGACATCATACATTTTTTGAAATGCTTGGAAATTTCTCAATTGGTGATTATTTTAGAAAAGAAGTAATACCATGGGCTTTTGATATTCTCACTAATGATAAATATTTTGGAATGGATAAAAACAAATTATATATAACATATAATCCAATGGATAAAGAAAGCCATGATTTATGGATAAAAGTTGGAATTAGTGAAGATCATTTAATTCCATTAGAAGAAAATTTCTGGGAAATTGGCGAAGGACCTTGTGGACCAAATACTGAAGTATTTTTTGATCGTGGAGAAATTTATGATCCTAAACACCTTGGTGTCGAATTATTAAAACAAGATATTGAAAATGATCGATATATTGAGATTTGGGGTATTGTTTTTTCCCAATATAACGCTGAAAAAGGATTAAAAAGAAGTGAATATAAAGAATTACCAAGTAAAAATATTGATACTGGCGCAGGCCTTGAAAGAATTTGTTGTATTTTACAAGGAACTGATAGTAACTTTGAAACAGATTTATTTTGGCCAATAATTGAAAAAACTCAAGAATTAAGTGGTAAAAAATATGAAGATGATAAAATGGCTTTTAGAGTTATTGCAGATCATATTAGAACTTGTGTTTTTGCATTAGCTGACGGAGCTTATTTTTCTAATTCATTAAGAGGATATGTTTTAAGACGTTTATTAAGAAGAGCAATGAGATATGGGCAAAAATTAGGTATTGATGGTGTTTTCTTATATAAATTAGTAGATACGGTTGTCGATATTATGAAAGATTTTTATCCATATTTAATAGATAAAAAAGAATTTATTAAAAAATTAATTATTGAAGAAGAAAATAAATTCTTAAAAACACTAAAATCGGGTGAAAATTTATTAACTTCAATTATTAATAAAAATCATACACTTACTGGTAAAGATGCATTTTTATTATATGATACTTATGGTTTTCCATATGAATTGACAAAAGAAATTGCTTTAGAAAATAATATTAAATTAAATGATGATGAATTTAATAAATTGATGGAAGAACAAAAAAATAGAGCTAGAAGTTCGAGAAAAGAAATTGATTCTATGAATGTTCAATCAAAAGATTTATTAGATTTTAAAACACCTTCAGAATTTTTATATGATACAAATAGATGTGAAAGTAAGGTAATTGGCTTATTTGTTGATGGTAAAAAAGTAGAAGAAATTGTAGATAAAGGTTATGTTGTTTTTGAAAAAACTCCATTTTATAGTGAAATGGGAGGTCAAGTTTCTGACACAGGAATCATTTATAATAACAATACAAAAGCGGTTATAAGTGATGTAAGAACTGCTCCAAATAAACAAAACATGCATTTTGTTGAAATGGAATATGGATCTATTAAAGTAGGTGATATTTTTACTCTAGAAATTGACAAATTAAGAAGATATAAAATTGAATGCAATCACTCTGCAACTCATTTATTACATAGAGCTTTAAAAGAAATTTTAGGAAAAGAAATCGAACAAAAAGGTAGCTTTGTTTGTGATAAATATTTAAGATTTGATTTTAATTATTTGAATAAATTAACTGATAGTCAATTAAATTCAATTGAAAAATTAGTTAATAAATACATTCAAGAAGAATTAGAAGAAAAAACACTAATTTTAAGTTATGATGAAGCAATTAAAACAGGTGCCGAACATGAATTTGAACAAAAATATGGTGACAAAATTCGTGTAGTTTGTTTTGAAGATGTTTCAAAAGAATTTTGTGGTGGAACCCATGTAAAAAATACAAAAGAAATAGGAACATTTATTATTAATTCAGAACAGTCAATTGCTGCAGGAATTAGAAGAATTGAAGCTACAACTAGTTTTGAAAATTATGAAATTATTAAGGATTTGCAAGGAAATTTAAAAAATATTGAAAATATTTTAGGATGCAAATCAATAAACGAATCAATTACAAAAATTGAAAATATGTTACTTTTAAACAAAGAATTGAATCAAAAAATACAAAATATGAATAATAAAATGTTAGAAGATAAAGCTAACAATTTAATTAATGAAAAAGTTTTAATTAAAAATAATATAAATTTTATATTTTTGAATGATAAATTAACAAGAGAAAATTTAATTCATTTAAAAGATATTTTAGATAAAAAATTAGAAAATACGATTGGTGTATTAGTTGGAAAAGATGATACTCCTAGATTACCAATTCTATGTTTTTCTAATTTAAATGGCTCAAATATTAATGCTAAAAAAGCATTTCAATTTATTGTTTCAAAAGTTGGTGGAAATGGCGGCGGAAAGGACAATTTATGCAACGGAGCCATTCCTAAATTTGATATTAAAAAAGAAGAAATTATTAAATTTTTAAATGCGAATTTATGATATATTTAGGCTTAGATTTAGGAACGACAACTCTTGGAATAGCTATTAGTGATGATCTAAATATAGTTCACGGTTTAGAAAACTTTGAATTTGAAAAAGGGAATTATAAAAAAGCTAGGAATCATTTAAGAGAAGTAATTATCAAAAATAATGTATATAATCTTGTAATTGGTTTTCCAATTCAACTTGATGGTCAAATTGGAAAAAGAGGTGAATCAGTTAAAAGATTTGTTGACGATTTTTCAAAAGAAAATTCTGATTTAAATTTGAATATATATTATCAAGATGAGAGATATTCAACTCTTGAAGCACATGAACGTTTAAAAAATAGTGGTTTGAAAGAAAATAAAATTAATAAGATAATCGATATGTATTCAGCAGTTGTTATCTTAGAAGATTTTTTAAAAAAACATAATAATTAAGTTATTTTTATTATAATATTTAAGAGGTTTTAAATTATGAATGAGAAAGATAATGTTATTAAATTTGAAATAAATGGAGAAGAAAAAGAATTTAATATTTTATTTTCGTATCATTTAGATGATATAGATCGAGATTTCTTTTTACTTTATTTAGATGAAAATCCTGATGATGTTTTTGTATTTGAGTGTTTAAAAGATGGAACAATGATCGAAGTGAAAGAAGAAAATTTATTAAAAATTGCTCAAGATATGCTTGAAACATATGATTCGGATTTAAGTGACCTTGATAAAGTAATTTAATGATGATAAAATATTTAATCGCGTGGAGGGAAATATGGAGAAGAAATATCCTATTACTTTAGAGAAAAAAAATGAATTAGAACAAGAAAAAGATCATCTTTTGCATGTTGATTTACCAAATACAATCGAACAATTAAAAGCTGCAAGAGCTCAAGGTGACTTAAGTGAAAACGCTGATTATGATGCAGCTAAAAATAAACAAGGTGAAATCGAAAGAAGAATCAGTGAAATTGAAGATATTTTAAATAACTGTGAAATTATTAATGAAAAAGCAATTAAAAGGAAAAACGGCGTACAAATTGGATCAGTTGTTAAAATTACTGATTTATCAGATAATACTTCTTACACATTTACAGTTGTTTCTACAATTGAATCTAATTTGGAAAACAATAAAATTTCTAATGTTTGTCCATTAGGTGCTGCTTTAATTGGACATGGTGTTGGTGATATTGTAAAAGTTAAAGTTGATGAACCATACGATGTTCAAATTGTTGAAATAAAATAAAAATTTTTGGGAAAAATTATAAATAACCTCCGACTTATTTAGTAAGGAGGTTTTTTTATGACATTAACTTTAAAAATAATTATTGGCGTATTTGTGTTTACAATTATTGGTTTGGTAACGATGCAGTTTATTGCACCTAATCTAACTCCCGTTAATAATGCAAATAATACTACTTTATCTTTAGCAAAAGATACAATTAAAGTTTCAATTGAAGGTGAAGTGGAAGCTGAAGGTTCATACTTATTAGAAGAAGGTTCTAATTTGGATGATTTAATTGAAGTCGCAAATGGATTAACTGATAATGCTGATACATTGTGCTTTTTCACTGATTTAGTTTTAGAGAACAATCAAACTTATTACATTGCTCCAATTTATGATATTGATGATGTTTGTGGAAATACAAAATTGATTAAATGTAATATTAATAATTGTGAAAAAGATGATTTAAAAAATATCGATGGCATTGGTGATTCAATTGCGCAAAATATTATCCAATATAGAGCCGAAAATGGTTCATTTTATTCACTTGAAGAAGTCATGGATGTCAATGGTATTGGAAATGCTACATTTTCAAAATTAAAAAATTATATTAGATTAAAAGATGTTAACTAAGTGATTTTTTATATCTTTTTATTTGTAATATTAGGTATATTATTACTAAAAAGTAATGTTTATTTAATATTAGCAATAAGCATTTTGTTATTATTGATTTTATATTTTCTTAAAAAGTTAAATTTAGCAAAAATAATATTATGTATTTTTACTTTTCTAACTTCTTTAACTATTTTTTGTAGTTTTGAATACACTATACAAAGTGATACACAAAGTACAAATTTTATAATAGTAAGATCAAGAGAAAATTATTATATAGTATATAATTATTTAGACAAATTTTATGTATATGAAAAAAATAATAATAAACAAGAAGGCGATATAATTTATTTAGAAGGTAAACTTGAAAAGATAAGTTTTATAACTTTAGAATCTGAATTTAGCTTTCAAAATTATTTAAATGAACAAGGAATTTACAACGAATTAGTCGTTTCAAAAGAGAAAGTTTTATATAGAAATTTTTTACAACCAAACGCTTTAAAGGATATATTTTTAAAGAATTATGATGAAAACACACAAAATTTATTATCTTCATTATTATTTTGTGAAAAAAATTATGATTCTTCGTTAATAAAAGAGGCTAATTCTCTTAATTTGATTGTTTGTATATCAATTTCAGGTATTTTTATAAATGGAATAATTAAATTTTTTCAATTTATTTTTTCATATAAATTTGATGATAAAAAAAGTAATTTATTTTCCTTTTTAATAATTATTCCATTTATGCTAATTAATATTTTTAACATAAGTATATTAAGAATTTTTATTATTAATTTATTAAAAACAATAAATTTAAATATATTTAACAAAAGATTTTCTTATTTGAATTTATTAGGAACAAGTGGACTTCTTTTAATTTTATTTGATCCATATGTTATTTTTACATTAAATTTCATATTAGGTTATTTTTTATCAATAATATTCTTATTGATTTTAAATATTTCTAGTGATAATAAATTTTTAAAAAGAAATATTAAAAAACTTACATTACAAACAATTGCTTTATTTCCAATACAAATTTATTTTACAAATTCATTTAATCTATTATCAATTATATTGCAATTTCTTATTTTACCAATAACAAATTGCGTATTTTTATTTGGCTTTGTGTCTTTTTATTTAGGGTATAATCCTTTATTAAATTATTTTAGTAATTGGATATATTATTTATTTAAACTTTTATCAAATTTTAATTTAGCTTTATTTCATGAACAATTTAGTTTTAATGGGTTGGTATTTTATTATTTTGTTTTTTATTTAATGATTTATTTATTTGAATATAAAATTAAATTTCTGGATAATAAATTAATTCTATCTTGTTTCTTAATATTTATTATTTCTGTTTTCCCATATAAGAGAATAACAGAAAAGAGCGTATCATTTATTAATGTTGGACAAGGTGACTCCATATTATTAAGAGATAAAGATTTAGCTATTTTAATTGATACTGGTGGGAATATTTATAAAGATATTGCTAATGATGTTTTAATTAATTTTTTCAAGAAAAAAGAAATATATGATATTGATTATTTATTTATTACACATGATGACTATGATCATATTGGAGCATTAGAAGAGTTAAATAAAAACTTTGATATTAAAAATATATATACAAAAGATAATTTTAATACAACATTGTCATTCAATAATATATTAATCCAAACTTTAAATGTTTGGGACTTTGAGAATTCAAACGATAATTCTTTAGTATTAAATATAGATTTTTATAACAATAAATTTTTATTAATGGGCGATGCATCTACTAAAGTTGAAAATAAATTAATAGAAACTTATGGCGATTTTCTTAAGGCAGATTATCTTAAATTAGGACATCATGGTTCAAATACTTCGTCAAGCAATGATTTTATTAAAATTGTTTCACCAAAGGAAGCGATAATATCATGTGGTGTCAATAATATATACAATCATCCATCAAAACAAGTTATAGATATTTTGAATAAATATAAAATTAAAATAAGAAGAACAGATTTAGAAGGTACAATATCTTATTATTTTTAAATATGATAAAATAAATCTATGTTTTATATTGTATTTGGCGAACAAGAATTTCTAGTTAATAGAACAATTAAAAAAATTGAAAAAAAATATAATGAAATAGAATATTTTGATTTTAAAGAAGATGATTTAAATTCTATTATTAAATCAATTTCTAGTTATTCATTATTTGAACAAAAAAAACTTATAGAAATAAAAAATTTTGATCTTTTGCTAAAAAACGATGAAGAATTAGAAAAGAATAAAAAAAATAGTGAATTCATTTCATATTTATTTAATTCTAGCGATAATGATATTATTTTAATACTTTTAAACAAGAAAATTTCTCACAATAAAATTTATAAAAAGGTTTATGAAAATGGGGAAATTTATGAAAATCTACAATTATCTGATGATGATTGGCGAAAATACATAAAACAGAGATTTAATAAAGAAAATATTGAAATAGCAGAAGATGCTATTGAAGAATTGATTGTTCGTGTTGAAAAAGATTTAACAAAATTTGAAAACGAATTCAATAAGTTGATTAATTATTCTAATAAAATCAATTTAAATGATATAAAAATTTTAGTTAGCGAACCTTTAGAAGAAAATTCTTTTTTGGTATTAAATTATTTAATAAACGATAACAAAATAATGGCGTTAAAAAAATACAATAATTTATTAAAACAAAATTATGAGACAGTAGTTTTAATTTCTTCAATTGTTACACAATTAGTTTTTTATCAACAAGTATATTATTTGAATAATTTTGAAAAGAAAAGTAATTTAGAAATTGCAAAAATTTTAAAATCTAATGATAAGAGAGTTTATGTTACATTAAAAAATTTAAAAAAAATCGGTATAGATAGAATTTATAATTCTTGTAATTTATTATATGAGATTGATAGCAAAATTAAATCCGGTTTATTAAATAAAAACACTGCATTTGAATTATTTTTATTAAATTTTTAAAAAAATAACATCCATAATGGATGTTATTTGTATTATTTCATTTCGTTAACTTTTAATTGTAATCTTGATTTTTCTCTTGCAACTGTTTTGTGGTGCCAAACACCTTTAACAACAGCTTTATCTAATAAAGATATTGCAAGATTTAAATCTTTGACTGCATTAACTTTATCGTTAGCAGAAACATCAGCTTCTACCTTTTTAATAGCAGTTCTGGCTTTTGATTTAAAAGAACTATTTCGTAAATTTGCTTTTTTATTTGTAATGTTTCTTTTCTTTTGTGATTTAATGTTTGCCATTTACTCTCTCTCCTTTTTTTGTACGCTTAATATCATACCTAAAATTATATAGTTTTGCAATTGTTATTTAAAAAGCGTTTTTGTAAAATATATGCATGACTAAAAATGATTGCAAAAAAATTAAAATATTATTTCTTGGAACGCCAAAAATGTCTGCTTTTGTTTTGGAAAATTTAATTTTGGCTGGATATAACGTCATTGGAATAGTATCTCAACCTGATAAAGAAAAAGACAGAAAAGGGAATTTATTAGAAACAGAAACTAAAAAGATTGGAAAAAAATATAATATACCTGTTTATCAGTTTAATTCATTAAAAGAAAACATTAATAATTTTAGAAGTATATTACCAGAATTAATAATTACAATTGCTTATGGAAAAATAGTGCCTGAAGATATTTTAAATATACCACAATATGGAAGTATAAATTTACATGGTTCTATTTTACCTAAATTAAGGGGTGCAGCACCAATTCAATATGCCTTATTTTTAGGTTTGAAAGAAACTGGCTTCACTTTAATGAAAATGGTTAAAAAGATGGATGCCGGCGATATGTATGCTAAAAAAATTGTAACAATTTCAGAGGATGATAATTATAGTTCCCTTGAAGAAAAAATGGAAAAATGTGCATCTGATTTATTATTAGAAAATATTGATAAATACTTAAATAATGAATTAATTCCAGTTAAACAAGAAGAAGATGAAGCGACATTTACAAGCAAGATAACAAAAGAAGATGAAAAATTAAGCCTTGATTTAAAATTGAACGATTTTCTAAATAAAATTAGAGGCCTTAGTTTAGTTCCAGGTGGTTTTTTATATTTTAATGATAAGAAATTTAAAATTTTAGAAGCAAGAAAAATAAATAACGAACGAAAATATCAAGTTGGATCTTTATTCGTTGAGCCTAAAAATAAATTGTGTTTACAATTATTAGATGGATCTATTATCTTATTAAAAGTTCAATTAGAAGGTAAAAAAATAATGGATGGATCCAGTTTTCTAAATGGCAATCATATCTCAAATATTGTTCTAAAATGATAAAAACTAAAATATCTGTTCACGATTTAGTTGATTTTGTATTAAGAAATGGTGATATTAATACTTCCGTTTTTAATTATGAAACAATGCAAAAAGGGCAACTAATTCATAAAATCTATCAAAAAAACAAAGGCGATAATTATTTTCCAGAATATTATTTAAAAATAAATTATGAATTTCAAAATTTTGATATAGAAATTGAAGGAAGAGCTGATGGATTATATTTTGATAATGGAAAACCAATTATTGAAGAAATAAAATCAACAAATATTGATATTGAAAAATTTTATAATGAAAATATTGAATGGCATTTAGGACAAGCAAAAGTCTATGGTTTCATGTATCTATTTTTAACAAAATTAGAAAAAATAGATATTAATTTAATTTATATTTCGCAAGTTAATGATGATTTTAAAGTTTATAATTTTTCGTATAATTATTTTGATTTAAAACAATATTTTGAATTTTTGTTAGGTGAATATCTTTCCTTTTCTAATTTAGTTACTTTAATAAATTCTAAAACAAATAATTTTTTAAAAACCTTAGAATTTCCACATATTGAATATAGAAAATATCAAAAAGAATTAATAGATGATATAACTAACTGTATTTCAAGTGGTAAAAATATGTTAATAGAAGCTCCAACTGGAATTGGAAAAACAATTTCTGCATTATTTCCTTATTTAAAAAATACAGAAAAATTTCATAAAATATTTTATTTAACTGCAAAAGAATCTGGAAAAGAAATCATTATAAATACTTTAAAAGAAATTAATGGAATAGATGCCAACATCAAAGTATCAGTAATCACTGGCAAAGAGAAGTGTTGTGTTAACGATGAAATTATATGTGATCCTAAATATTGTAAGTATGCAAAATCTTTTTATTTAAAAGAAAATTATGTTTTAAAACAACTTTTAACATCAAATATTCCTGTATATGATTATGGCGAAATTAAGAAAATTTGTATGGATAATGTAATTTGTCCTTATCAATTACAATTTGATATTTCTAGTTACTGTAAAATTGTTATTTGTGATTATAATTATATTTTCGATCCTTTCGTTTTATTTAATTTTAAAGATGAAATTTTTAAAGATTCGGCAATTTTAATCGATGAGTGTCACAACTTAATATCAAGAGTTAGAAATAGCTATTCTTCATCTTTTAATGCATTTTCTCTTGAAAATTGTTATAACAAATTAAATATAAAAGGAATCAAAGGTCTTAAAAAATTTAAAAATGATTTTAAAAATATAATCGAACTAGTTAAAGAATATAATTGTTATTCAGGTAAAGAGATTGAAAAAGACATTTTTAAATTAAATTCTGTTTCAGATAGTTTTATAAAAAAATTAAACGATTTTTATGAAAGTTATTTAGGATTAAGAAATCAATTTATAAAAAATAATTGGAATTATTTTGAATCATTAAGTGTTGATATAGAAAGATTTTTAGCTATTTTAGATATTATAGATGATAGATTTGCGATTATTTATGACAAAAATAAAAAAGAATTTTCAATCTATTGTCTAGATCCAAGTGATTTTATTTATGATAAGTTAAAAAAGTTTTCTTCGAGTTGCCTTTTTTCTGCAACATTAAATCCTTTGGAGTATTATAAAAAAATATTCTATAAAGATGATGATATATTTTATAAAGATTATAAATCACCATTTAGTAAAGATAATTTAAAAATTTTCGTTAACACTAATTATTCCTTATTATATAAAGATAGAGAAAAATCAATCAAAGAAATCTCTAATTACATTAAAAATTTCTGCAATTTATATACTGGAAATTATTTAATTTTTTGTCCATCTTATGAATATTTAAATAAAATTCGTGATTTAATTAACGGTGAAAATTATGAATTAATTGTTCAAGACAAAAATATGTCAAATGATGAAAAAAATAATTTTATAACTAAATTAAATTCAAAAAATCAAAAAAATATCGTTTGTTTGGCTGTTTTGGGTGGTATTTTTTCAGAAAGTTTAAATATTTTAAATAATTCTTTATTTGGGGTTTGTATTATTGGAATTGGATTTCCTCAATTTAATGTTTTTAATAAATTAATATCAAATTATTATGAAGAAGATGGTTTTAATTATTCATATGTTTATCCTGGGATCAAAAATATCACTCAAGCAATAGGAAGAATAATTCGAAAAGAAGATGATAAGGGGATAGTTTTACTTATTGATAAAAGATATAATCAAAAAATTTATAAAGATTTATTAACAAAAATTTCAAATGATATATCTAAAATTGAAGATATTAAAACTTTAAATTGCGAGTTTGATAAATTTTATAATAAAATAATAATTGCTGATTATGAAAAAAAGTAAAAAATTAATTAGAAATTTCTCAATAATAGCCCATATTGATCATGGTAAATCTACGTTTGCTGATCGTGTTTTAGAATTGACAGAAACCGTTGAAAAAAGGGAAATGAAATCTCAATTTTTGGATAATATGGATTTAGAAAGAGAAAGAGGAATAACAATTAAATTAAATGCTGTTACGGTAAAATATAAAGCAAAAAATGGCGAAGATTACATGTTTAATTTGATTGATACTCCAGGGCATGTCGATTTCACATATGAGGTATCAAGATCGTTAGCAGCATGCGAAGGCTGTATTTTGTTAATTGATGCTACTCAAGGAGTTGAAGCTCAAACACTCGCTAATGTTTATTTAGCAGTTGATAATAATTTGGTTATTTTACCTGTAATTAATAAAATTGATTTGCCAAGTGCAGATATTAGTTTATGTTTAGATGATATTGAACATAAAATCGGATTAAATCCAAATGATGTTTTATTAGTAAGTTCAAAAACTGGAGAAGGTGTTCGTGATGTTTTAGAAGAAGTTGTTGCTAAAATTCCAGAACCAAGCGGAGATGAAAATAAACCATTAAAAGCATTAATTTTTGATAGTTACTATGATTCATATAGAGGAGTTGTAATTTTAATAAGAATTTTTGACGGAAGTGTTAAAGTTGGCGATGAAATTTTATTTATGGCAAATGGTTTGAAATATCAAGTAACAGAAGTTGGAATAAGAACTCCTAACGAAAATCAAACAGATGTTTTAACTGCTGGTGAAGTTGGATATTTGTGTGCTCAAATTAAAGATATTAAAGACGTTTTTGTTGGTGATACCGTTACTTTGTCTAATAATCCATGCGATAAACCATTAGAAGGTTATAGAAAATTAAATCCTATGGTATATTGTGGTTTATATCCAGTTGATACAAAAAAATATGAAGACTTAAAGGAAGCGCTTGAAAAATTATCTTTAAATGACTCTGCTTTGGAATTTGAACCTGAGAATTCTCAAGCTTTAGGATTTGGTTTTAGATGCGGCTTCTTAGGTTTGTTACATATGGATGTCGTTCAAGAAAGACTTGAAAGAGAATATAATTTAGATTTAATTTTAACTGCACCAAGTGTTATTTATAGAGTAAATCTTACTGATGGAACGACTATTGAAATAGATAATCCTGCTTCAATGCCAGATTTAACTAAAATAAAAAGTATTGAAGAGCCATATGTTAATGCATCAATTATGACACCTGAAAGTTATGTTGGCGATGTTATGAAGTTATGTCAAGATAAACGTGGGATTTATACTTCAATGGAATATTTTGATGCTACAAGAATGATAATAAAATATGAAATTCCTTTAAGTGAAATTATTTTTAATTTTTTTGATAAATTAAAAAGTTATACAAAAGGTTATGCCTCATTAGATTATCAATTTGCTGAATATAAAGTTTCAAATTTAACAAAAATGGACATTTTACTTAATGGTCATATTATAGATGCTCTAAGTACAATAGTATATAAACCAAGTGCATATAACAGAGGATTAGCAATTGTACAAAAATTAAAGAATGTAATACCTAGACAATTATTTGAAATACCAGTTCAAGCTTGTATTAATAATAAAGCTATAGCTAGAGCTGATATTAAAGCATTGAGAAAAGATGTTTTATCTAAGTGCTATGGTGGTGATATTACTAGAAAGAAAAAGTTATTAGAAAAACAAAAAGAAGGTAAAAAGAGAATGAAATCAATTGGAAATGTTGATATACCACAAGAAGCTTTCATGTCAATTTTATCAATTGATGATGATGAAAACACTAAATAACTACTAAAAAACTACTAAATATTTACTTTTTGTTATTTTTTTCTTATAATATTAAAAGTTTGTGAGGATTTTATTATGACAGATTTGGGTAAATTTACTAATGAAATGTACGCTACTAAAAAGCAAGTACGTGAAGCTTTAAATTTAGCAATGATTGATTCTTTATGGAATCAAATTTTAAGTTATCGAAGCAATTTTGCTCAAACTATCCCTTTAACAACTATTAATGGTGATAAATTATTTTTATGTTGTTGCCCATTTATAAACAAAAAATTATCAGAAGTTACAAAAAAAATTAATAAATTTTCAGTAAAATATTTAAAAATGTCAAATTCTATAGCAAAGAATGAATTTAAAAACAATATCTTAACTAGAAATTTAAAAATAGTCAGTAAATCATTAATGATAGATGCATCCGATGATTTATTAAAAAGAATAGTTACAAGTCAACAAACAAGTATCGATCCTTCTTGTATATTTTTACAAGAATATTCCTTTTTAATAAATAATTTATCTAACAGCGTTTCAGAGTCTAATTTAGATAATTTAACAAATTATTTATATGATGTTTGTAAATCTTTAAATAATTCTACCATTGAAAATGACTCTATTTTCAAAAAGCAAATGTTATTAAATAATTCTAGAAATGCTTATGATGGAATTTATGAAGAATGTCCAGTAAGTATGGTTCCTTCATTAATGAAAAATTTATTTGAATTTTTAGAAAAGAATGATGATTTTGATTTTATAGTAAAATTAGCCGTTACATCTTTTTATATTCAATATCTAAAACCATTTAGTTTATATGGTGAAGAAATTGCTTCATTATTACTAAAATATATTACTTTAAATTCAGATATTGAAAATGGTGCTGTACTAATTTGTTTTGAAAATTTATTAATTAATAATCAAATTTTAACTAATGCAAGTTTTGAAGTACAAAGAACAATTGATTTTACATATTATTTTGATAAATTCTTAGATCAATTAGGAAACGAATTGCAGTTTTTATTAGATGAAATTGTTAAATTTGAAGCAAAAGAAATTAAAGAAGAATATTATCAAACTGAAGATAATGATGATGTAAAAAATAACGATGACAATTTTGACGTTGATGAAAATTTAGCAAAAATGAATAATATTGACGAAATTTCTGATGTTTTAAAGAAAAGAAAAATTGCTGAAAATAATGTATTAAATTATAGTCAACAAATTGCTTTAACTAATGTTAGTTCTGGATTAAGCGAAGAAGAGGCGTTAAAGCTTGAAAGACATCTTGTTGAATCGAATCCAAATATTAGTCAATCACAAGCTTATTTTTATGCTAATCATTGTACTTTAGGAATGCATTATACAATTAAGTCCTATAAAGATTTTATTGGCTGTGCATATGAAACAGCAAGATCTTCCATGGATAAATTAGTCGCTGAAGGTTATTATTCTAAAGAACCATATAAAAATAAGTTCTTATATATGCCAATTAAAAGAAAGTGAGGGGAAAAATGATCAATTTTTTAAATGTAGATTTATCTAATCCTGGTTTTATTATTTTATGGATTATTTTAATTTTTGGATTTTTATGTCTTGTAGGTTTTGCTATTAAAAAATTAATTATTGATAGAAAAAAAGAAAAAGTAAAAATTGACGATAAACAAGTAGCCAAGGACGAATTAGATAGATTACTTGTTAAAGTTGATGATGAAAAAATAGCAAAAGAAATTAACGACTATAAAGATAATAGTGACGAAAATTAGATCTAATCCTCAATCATTATATATACATATTCCATTTTGTAAAACTTTTTGCAAATATTGTGATTTTTGTAAATATTTTTATGATGAAAAAATATCAAATTTGTATATTAATCAATTATTGATTGATTTAGATAAATATAAAAATTATAAATTTAAAACAATTTATATCGGGGGTGGTACACCAACGAGTCTTAATTTATATAATTTAAATCGTTTATTAAAAGTTTTAACTAAGTTAAGAAAAAATGGTTGTGAATTTACGATTGAGTCGACAATTTCAGATATAGATGAAGTTAAATTATCATTGTTAAAAAAATATAGAGTGAATAGAATTTCTCTTGGGGTTCAATCATTTGATAATCATAATTTAACTATTATGGGAATAAGACACAAAGAAGAAGACATATATAATAAGATAAAACTAGTAAAAAAATATTTTAAAAATATTAATCTTGATTTAATGTATGGAATGCCTTTTTCAAAAGAAAAAATATTAAAAAGTGATTTGAATAAATTAGTTAAATTAAACCCAACTCATATTTCAATATATTCTTTAATAATTGAAGAAAATACAAAATTTTATCTAATGAATTTAAAAACAATAAACGATGATGAACTAAGAAAACAATATGATTATATTGTTAAATTTTTAAATAAAAACGGATACAAACATTATGAAATTTCGAATTTTTCAAAGTGTAATAAATATTCAAGGCACAATTTAACATATTGGAAAAATAATGAATATATTGGTCTTGGTTTGGGTGCATCAAGTTATGTTGATAAACAAAGATTTAAAATGACACCAAACATGATCAAATATTTAAAGGGAGAAAGAATTTTTGAAGTAGAAAATTTATATAATAAAGATATCTTTGAATATTATGTAATGCTAGGTTTAAGAACAAAATATGGAATAGATTTAAATTATATTAAAAAAAATTATGGAATTAATTTAATAAAAAATAATTCATTTAAAGAATTACTTAAAAATAACATTATTATAAAAAAAGGCCATAAAATCACTGTTTCACCTGATTATTTTTATGTTCAAGATGAAGTTGTAATAAAATTATTAAATAATTAGCACTTTTTTATTGACAGTGCTAATAAACTTTCATATAATATTTTTAGCATTCTGGATAAGAGAGTGCTAGTAGAATTATTTATGAATAGAAGTGATCAAATTTTAAAGTATATCGTCGAAACATTTGTCGAAACAGCTGAACCTGTTTCTTCTAAAAAGTTGATTGAAAAATATAACCTAAAATTTTCTAGCGCAACAATTAGAAATGAGATGCAAAATTTGGAAAATCAATCTTATTTAGAAAAGACTCATACTTCTAGTGGAAGAGTTCCTTCTGCAAAAGGTTATCAATATTATGTAGATAATTTGAGAGAAGGAGTTCTTAATACAGATATTAAGTTTCAGCTTCAATCGATGTTAGATGAAAGATTAAGAAGTGTACAAGAAATTTTAACAAAATCTTGCGAAGTGTTGTCTCAAATGACGAATTTAACGTCGGTTATACTTGGAAGTAATGCAAAAGATGAGTTATTAGCATCGCTGCATATGGTTCCACTTTCAAATAATTCGGCTACAGTAATTTTTATTACTAATAAAGGGAACGTAGTTAACAAAACATTCTTTTTTGATGAAAAAGTAAGTCAATCCGATTTCAAAAATTGTATTGATATTATTGCAAAAAGACTTATTAACACTAAATTGGTAGATTTAGAAAATAAGTTAAAATCACTAAAACCAATTTTACAAGATTATATTGTTAATGGCGATTTGCTATATCAAAGTCTTCTAAGTACATTATCAAATCTTACAAATTCAAGAGCGATTATGTATGGAAAAGAACATTTGTTAGAGCAACCTGAATTTTCAAATAATCCAAACGATGTTAAAAATATTGTTAAATTATTAGATTCTCCTGAATTTTTTAAAGATATTTCCGATGATACTTTAAAAAATAATGGTATCTCAATAAAAATCGGTAATAAAAATTCAAGATATGAAAATTTATCAATTTTATCTGCTAAAGTTGATTTGCCTGGTGCAAAAGATAATATTATTAGTTTGATCGGTCCAGTTAGAATGGATTATCAATCAGCAATTAGTATATTAAAAGGTTTAGTAAATGAAATTGATGCAAAATATAATAAAAAATAAGGGGGCACAAATATGGATGAATTAAATAAAGAAATTAAAGAAGAAAATTCCGAACAAGAAGCTTCTAATAAAGAAGAAGCAAATAAGAAAGAAAAAGAAAAGAAAATTCCTATTTCAAAATATAATTCATTACAAAAAGAAAACGAAGATTTAAAAAATCAAATCAATGAATGGAAAAATAAATATTATACAGCTTATGCTGATATTGATAATTTAAGGAAATCCATTGAAAAAGATCATCGTGAAGCCTTAAGATATCGTGCTTCCGGGTTTATTGATAAATTATTGCCTGCATTAGATAGCTTCAATATGGCAATTTCAGTAGAAAATCAAGATCCAAAAATCGAAAACTTCTTACAAGGATTTAAATTTGTATATAAAAATTTAATAAACGCCTTACAAGAAGAAGGTGTTACTGAAATAAGACCTAATATTAATGATAAATTTGATGAAAATATAATGCATGCGATTGATACAATAGAATCAGATGGTCCTGAAAATTTAGTAGCTAAAGTTTATACAAATGGCTATAAATTACATGACCGAATCATTAGACCAGCAATGGTTTATGTTACAAAAGCTAAACAAGATAAAAATGATGATAAATCATCTTTAGATATAAATAAAGAAAACGAAAAATAAGGAGGGTTATTTATATGGCAAAGGAAATTATTTTAGGTATTGATTTAGGAACAACAAATTCAGTTGTTTCATATTTACAAGCAGATGGAAAGGTCAAAGTTATTCCAAATCCAGAAGGTACAATGACTACACCAAGTGTTGTAGCATTTAAACCTAATGGTGAAGAAATCGTTGGTAATGCAGCAAAAAGACAAGCTATTACTAATCCTGATACTGTTTCATCAATTAAAAGAAAAATGGGTACTAATGAAAAAGTACACATCAATTGCATCAATAAAGATTTTACTCCACAAGAAATTTCAGCAAAAATTCTTGCTTATATGAAGAGTTATGCAGAAAAAAATATTGGTCAAAAAGTTGAAAAAGCTGTTATTACAGTTCCTGCATACTTCAATGATGCTCAAAGACAAGCAACAAAAGATGCTGGTAAAATCGCTGGATTAGATGTTGTTAGAATTATTAACGAACCTACAGCGGCTTCACTTGCATATGGTCTTGAAAATACTCAAAAGAATGAAACTATTCTTGTATTTGACTTAGGTGGTGGTACACTTGATGTTTCTATTCTTGATATTGGTGAAGGTACATTTGAAGTTGTTGCTACATCTGGTGATAACAAATTAGGCGGTGATGACTGGGATAATGCTGTTGCTAAATGGATTCACGACCGTATTAAAGAAAAATTTAATATAGATATTAATGATAAGATGGCTCAACAAAGATATAAAGATGCAGCTGAAAAAGCTAAAATCGAATTATCAAGTTCCGTCGAAACAACAATTTCATTACCATTTATTGGTATGAATGCCAATGGTCCTATTAACTTTGAAGAAACTCTTACAAGAGCTAAATTTGAAGAATTAACAAAAGATTTATTATATAGATGTGAAGGACCAATTCAAAAAGCTATGGCTGATGCAAAAATCACATCAAATGATTTAGATCAAGTTTTATTAATTGGCGGTTCTATCAGAATGCCAGCTGTTCAAGCTTTAGTTAAGAGATTTACAAATAAAACTCCTAACCTTTCAGTAAACCCAGATGAAGCTGTCAGTATTGGTGCTGCAATTCAAGGTGGTATCGTTAGTGGTGATGTTAAAGATGTTGTCTTACTAGATGTTACTCCTTTAACATTAGGTATTGAAACAATGGGTGGCGTTATGACTCCTTTAATTACTCGTAATACTACAATTCCAACAACTAAATCACAAATCTTCTCAACAGCCGCTGATAATCAACCTGCTGTTGACATTATGGTTTATCAAGGTGAAAGACCAATTGCTAGAGATAATAAATTATTAGGTCAATTCCAATTATCTGGTATTAAACCTGCTAGAAGAGGTGAACCAAGAATTGAAGTTACATTCTCAATTGATGTCAATGGTATTGTTAAAGTTAGTGCTAAAGATTTAGACACTAATAAAGAACAAGAAATTGTTATTAAAGATTCTAATGGTTTATCAAAAGAAGAAATCGATAGAATGGTTAGAGAAGCTGAAGAAAATAAGGAAGCTGATGACAAGAGAAAAGAAGAAGCTGAATTAAAGAATAAAGCTGAACAATACATTAATTCTATTGATGATGCATTTAAAGAAAAAGGCGATTCAATTGATCCAAAACAAAAAGAAGAAATTACAAATTTAAGAAATCAATTGAAAGAAGCTGTTGATAAAAATGACTTTGATACATTAAGAAGTAGAATTAACGAACTTGAACAAGCAGCTCAAATACTTGCTCAACAACAAGCTCAACAATCAACTCAACAAACAGGTCCAAGCGCTAGCGATAGTGGTAAACAAAATACTGCAAGCAACGATAAAGACGATGTTATTGATGCAGATTTCACTGATAAAAAATAATAACAATTAATTAAATTTAATTAAGGACCAAATTAATTGGTCCTTAATTTTATGTATTGAAAGGAGTTTGAAACTATGCCAGAAAATAAAGATTATTATGCAGTTTTAGGTGTCCCAAAAACAGCTACTAAGGATGAGATTAAAAGTGCTTATCGTAAACTTGCTATGAAATACCATCCTGATAGAAATAAAGAACCAGGTGCCGAAAAGAAATTCATGGAAATTCAAGAAGCATATGATGTTTTAAAAGATGATGAAAAACGAAAAACTTATGATCAATTTGGTAGTGCTGCCTTTGAACAAGGTGGATTTGGAACAAATAATGGAAATCCTTTTGGAGCTGGTGGTTTCGGCTTTAATTTTAATGGTGATGATTTAAATGATATTTTTTCACAATTTATGGGCGGAGGAAGAAGAAGATCATCAAGAAATTCTGGTCCTCAAAAAGGCGATGATTTGGCCTATAAAATTAAAATATCATTTATGGATGCAATTAATGGAAAAAAGGTAACTTTACCAAATTATACTTATGAAAAATCATGTAATAGTTGTAATGGAACTGGCGCGAAAAATGGTACTGATTTTGTAACATGTCCACATTGTAATGGTACTGGAAGAATAAGAAGTCAATCTAGATCTATTTTTGGTATTTTTGAAAGCGAAGAACAATGTCCTTATTGTAATGGAACAGGAAAAATGATTAATAATAAATGTCCTGATTGTAATGGTTCTGGTTATATCAAAGTTAAAGAAGATCTCCTTGTTAATATTCCAGCTGGTATTAATAATGGACAACAAATTAAAATTAAAGAAAAAGGCGGAAGAGGTTTAAATGGCGGTCCTAATGGAGATTTATATATCGAAATTAATGTCGCTCCTCATCAAACGTTTACAAGACAAGGAAATGATATCCATATAAGTATTCCTATTGATTTTGTTGATGCTGCCTTAGGAACAGCTGTAAATGTTCCAACCGTTTACGAAAATAGTGTAGAATTAAAGATTCCAGCAGGAGTTCAACCTGAAAATATATTAAGAATGAAAGGTATGGGTGTAAAGGATTTAAGAACTGGAAATCCTGGCGATCAATATGTTCATTTAAAAATAATGACTCCTACAAATTTAAATAAAAACCAAAAAGAATATTTAAAGAAATTTAAAGAAGAAGAAAGCGATAACGATAATATTTTTAAAAAGTTTATGAAAAACTTTAAAAAATAATTTTTTTAAGACGTTTTTAATATTAAAATATTATTTGGACGTAATTGATTATGTTAAAGTGCAGAAGATGTGGAAAAAGTTTAACAAAATTTGATAAAGATATTTGCCCTTATTGTGGTTTAGTAAAGCCATTAGATGGTCAAGAAGATAATACTGAAGATGTTACTCAATTTATCGAATCGACTAATTTAAATAAGGAAAATTTAAGCTATAAACCTAAAAAAATTCTCGTATATTCATTATTATTAATGTTTTTAGGAATTTTTGCTGCCCATTTGTTTTACATTAAATCTTATTTTAAATCTATTTTCTTATTAGTTTTTAATCTTATCTTTATAGGAATGGGCGGTTATTTATTAAGCTTATTAGATTTTTCTGTTTTTGAAGGTCAAATTTATTTCTATTGGGTTATAAGTTTTGCAGTTTTATTTATTATATATTTTATATTAGGAATTGTTGTTTTCATCCGAAAACAAGTAGTAGATAATAATAATCAATTATTAAGATGAAGTTAATAAGTAGAAAATTAGTAGTTAATTAGTATATATTTAGGAAATAATTAGTAAAAATGAAGAGAATTAGTCAATTATTAGTAAAGAACCAAAATAAGAAATTTAATTTCAAAAAAAATAATGAATACTTTTTTTATAAGAAAAATGTTCGTTTATTAAAAGAACTTAATATTTTTAATTATTTGTTAAAAGTTAATAATTCTTTTGATATGATTTGTGCTAATTCTGTCATTTATTCTTATTTAAATAAACTAAAACTAGATGATATATGTAAAGACCTGTTTTCTAGTATATTTTTAAATAATAAGTTAAGCAGTGATGAATTTATTAAATATTATCATTCGAGAATTGTTGATTTGAGATATTTTAATTCAAATGGTATTAAAATTTATATTCCTTTCTTTTCACATTCAATCAACGACTTATATATTAATGAACCAATTAAACTTTTAGAAATGCCTTATAGCGAACTTTTAACTAATTTTAAAAATAATATAATTGATCCATTTGATACTTATGATATTAATTTGTTTGATTCTAATTTTACAAAGCTAGTAGAAATCAAAAAATATGATAATTTTACTGCGTTATATGATTTTGATTTAGCAACAATTTTCTTAGTCAATAGTCAAGGTCGTCTTGAATATCAAATTAATATTTTTGATAAATGGATGAAAAATTTTAATACAAGTCATGTTTTAGATAGAATTATACCAGCAATTGATGCTTATTATTCCGGAGATAAACAAGCTTTTGTTAATCAATTGTTTGAAAATGGTTTAATTTCTGAAAGAATGTTTAAATTAATTTCTAATGAATAAGATTTTTTATAAAAATATTGGATGCAAAGTTAATAATTATGAATTGAACAGTATCTGTTCAATTTTTTTTGATAATAATTATAAGTATGATGAAAAAAATCCAGATGTTGTTTTAATAAATACTTGCAGTGTTACATCTCAAGCAGATAAAAAATCAAGAAACTATATTTCAAGATACCGAAAAAAATATAAAAATTCTATTTTAATTGTAATGGGGTGCTTTATTCAAGGGCTTGATGAAGATGTAATAAACAAAATAGATGCCGACATAATTATTGGTAACGTTTATAAAAATGAAATATTTTATTTAGTAAATAAATTTAAAGCCGAACATAAAAAAATCATCAAACTTAATAAAAACACAAGAAAAGTTTGTTATGAAGAAATTTCACATTTAAAATATTTTAGTCAAACAAGAGCCTATATCAAAATTCAAGATGGCTGTAATAAGTTTTGCTCTTATTGCTTAATTCCTTATATAAGGCTTGAAAGTAGAAGTAGAAAAAAAGAAGATATTTTAATTGAAATTGATAATCTTTTAAAAAACAATTATAAAGAAATTGTATTAACTGGAATTGATGTATCTTCTTATGGATTAGATCTATATGAAAATTATACTTTTTCAGATTTATTAGAGGAGATCTTAAATACTTTTAATAATTATTTTAGACTTCGTATATCTTCCATAGAAGAATCTATGATCGATGATAAATTTTTATATTTATTGTCAAAGGATAAAAGAATATGTGACCATATGCATTTGTCATTGCAAAGTGGTAGTGATAAAATTTTAAAATTAATGAATAGAAGATATAATTCGTCAGATTTTTTAGAAAAAGTTAATAAAATTTTTAAAGTTAGACCTTTGATGAATTTAACAACTGATGTTATTGTCGGTTTTCCTGGTGAAAATAACGAAGATTTTTTAGAAACGGTTGAGTTTGTTAAAAAATGTAATTTTTCTAAAATTCATGTATTTCCTTATTCTGATAGAAAAGGAACTGCTGCAAGTAAATTTCCAAATCATGTAAATGATGCGGAAAAAAAGAAGAGGGTCGATTTTTTACTTAATATATCCAAAGAATTAGAAAACAAATATATTTCTAAATTTATTGGAACAAAACTTGAAGTTTTGGTTGAAAACTTTGATCAGAAGACCGAATCTTTTTTTGGTCATACTTCTAACTATTTGGAATTGAATTTTAAAAATAAAGAAAAAGATAAAAATTTAATAAATAATTTTATTGAAATAACAGTTAATTTTGACAATGTAAAAATTTAAAAAGTGTGATTTTATCGCTATTTTTGTAATTTTTTATAAAATTGTTAAAAATATTTGATTTTATTTTTTAATTGTTATAAAATACTTCGTGTTTGAAAGGAGAATATTATGGCAGTACCTTATAGAAGAACTTCAAAAACAAGAAAAAGATTAAGAAGAACTCATTTTAAATTAGAATCTGTAACCTTAGTAAAATGCTCACATTGTGGAGCAATGATTCAACCACATACAGTATGTCAAGAATGTGGTTATTATAATGGAAAACAAGTTTTAAAAGTTAAAACAAAAAAGAAAAACTAATTAAATATGGAATATAATAAATTTATAGATCATACAAATCTTAAACAAGATGCCACAAAAGAAGATATTAAAAAATTATGTGAAGAAGCAATTTCATATGATTTTATGTCCGTTTGTGTAAATCCTGATTTTGTTAAATTCGCTTCAGATTTATTACTTGATAGCGAAGTTAAAGTTTGTACAGTAATTGGTTTTCCATTAGGCGCTTCAACAACAAGAACTAAAGTATTTGAAACAAAAGATGCACTTAAAAATGGAGCAGATGAAATTGATATGGTCATTAATGTATCTGCTTTAAAAGATAAAAATTATGATTTTGTAAAAAATGAAATTGCATCAATTAAAAAAGTTTGTAAAAAACACATCCTCAAAGTAATTTTAGAAACATGCTTATTAACTGATGAAGAAATAGTAGCTGCATGTAAGTTAGCAAAAGAAGCAAAAGCTGATTTTGTTAAAACATCAACCGGTTTTTCAAAAGGTGGAGCAACAGTTGAAGCTGTAAAATTAATGAGAGAAACAGTAAAAGATTCCATGGGTGTTAAAGCTAGTGGTGGAATTAAAACCCATGAAGATCTTATAAAAATGATAGATGCTGGTGCTAATAGAATTGGCACAAGTTCTGGAACCAAAATTTTATAGTGAAAGGTGGTGAGAAAAGTGCCAAAAATCGTAGTAAGAGAGACTGAATCTTTAGATGAAGCTTTAAAAAGATTTAAAAGACAAGTTAATAAAGCTGGAATCTTACAAGAATCTAGAAAAAGAGAATTTTATTTAAAACCTGGTCTCAAAAGAAAATTAAAAAGCGAACTCGCAAGAAGAAAAAAATAAATTTTTAGGAAAATTGATTAAAACCTCTCGACTTATTAAGTGAGAGGTTTTTTTGTGTCATATTATATAAAACAAATTAAAAAAAATGATTGTGGTTATACTTCTATAAAAATGTATCTAGCATCTTTAAGTAAAAATAAAGATTTCCTTTTTATGCAAGATAGCAAAATAGAAAATTTATCAATTTTAGAATTAATTGAACTTTTAAATAAATATAATGTTGAAGCAAAAGCGTATAAAAATGTTTCTGAAAAAAATATTAAAAAAATTAGAGAAGAATTTTTATTAATTAATAAAAATGAAAATTCATATCACTGTGTAATGGTTAAAAAAGTTATTTTTAACAATTTATTAATTTATGATCCGGGAAAAGGGATATATTGGATAAAAATGAAAGATATTATTAACAAAGAAAGCATTATTATCTTTCGTATAAAAAAGAAAGCAAAAATTAATAATTATAGTAATGAATTTAATAAATTGTTTTCTTATAAAATTTACAACCTATTTATCGTTATTACAACATTTTTAGCGTTATTTTCTCTAATATTTGGTTTATATCTAATGAACAATAATATGATTGTTCAAACTTTAATATTATTAACTTTATATGTTTTGTTAACATTATTTTC
Organism: uncultured Bacilli bacterium; assembly: GCA_944349595.1. Lineage (GTDB taxonomy): Bacteria > Bacillota_I > Bacilli_A > RFN20 > CAG-826 > Alectryobacillus. Next base: position 96,470 of record CALVNF010000002.1, read on the forward strand.
TCAATTTTTAACGAATAAATTAAATAAAATAAAAATAAATAAAATAAATAAATATTTGTTAAAAACTTATGATAAAATTGCCAAGAATTTAATAGAGAGTAATTTAAATTATGTTTTAAAATCAACTAATTTAATTTCAACATTTCTAATTAACATTGTCAGTTTTATTTTTTTAATAACTTTGATTGTTTTGAATAATTATAAAAACTTATTATTTATTTTTTTAATGATAGTTTATTTTATAATTTCAAGGCAAATATTGAACAAAAAAATAACTAAAACAAAAGAAACGTTAAATAAATTAGAAAATAATTTAAATAATTGTGATCATATCAAATATGATATTATTAATGTTCAAATATCATCAGAATCAAATAAATTATTTAAATTATTATCAATAAATAAATATTTAGATATATTTTATTCATTAATTATTTCTTTAAGTATTTGTTATTTTTCTGAAACATTAAATTTCATAAGTTTAGTTTTTTATTATATTCTATTTACAACAATTATTAAGTTGCTTGATGGAATTATAAAATTTAATGAAGAAAACAATAATGTTAAATATTATTTAAACAAAATTTTTTATTATATTCATAATATTTAGAATTTTTAGTATAATTTTTACATGGCAATTGATTTTGTTAATTATACAATTTTAACTTTAAATGGATTAGAAGAAAAATTTAATTATTTTTATAAAAAAACTTTGAAGATATTAAAATTAAAAGATATTTATTTTTTAGAAGTAGATATTATAACTAGTAAAAAAATTCATCAAATAAACAAAAAATACCGTAATCGTAATTCAGTTACAGATGTTATTTCTTTTGCATTTAATGATGATAAAAAAAATGACTTAGGTCTAAAAGATTTTAATTTTTTAGGATGTATTTTTATTAATTATCAACGTGCTAAAACTCAGGCAAGAAAGTACGGAAATACGTTTAATAGAGAAATTTGTTTTTTGTTTATTCATGGCTTATTACATCTTTTAGGATACGATCATATGAACAAGCAAGATGAAGAAATAATGACTAATCTTCAAAAAAAGATATTAAAAGGAGAAAATTTATGATTGAAATTGATACTGAAATATTATTTGAGGAATTAAAAAAAGCTAGAGATTTATCCTACTCACCATATTCTAATTTTAGAGTTGGAGCAGTTGTTTTAACAAGAGACGGTAAATATATTTTAGGTACAAATATTGAAAATGCATCCTATCCACTTTGTATGTGCGCTGAAAGAAATGCAATTTATAGAGCATATTTAGAAGGATATAATAGAAGTGATATCGTTTGTATAGCAATTTATGCTGAAACCGAAAATTATATCTCACCTTGTGGAGCTTGTAGACAAGTAATGCAAGAGTTATTATCTAAAAATACTCCAATATATCTTTTTAGTAAAAATGGAAGTCATATTGAAACAAACATAGAAGAATTATTGCCATTTTCTTTTAGTGGAGACGATTTACAATGAAAGCCGGTTTTGTTAGTTTAATTGGTAAGCCAAACGTTGGTAAATCTACGATTTTAAATGCTATTTTAAATCAAGAAATATCTATAGTTACAAATAAAGCTCAAACAACCAGAAATAGTGTAAGCGGAATTTATGAAGACGGTGATTCGCAAATCGTTTTTTTAGATACTCCTGGTATTCATAAAAATAAAGATTTATTAGATAAATATATGAATAAAGCGTCTTATAATTCCATAAGAAGTTCGGATGTTGTTGTTTTGATTTTAGATTCTTCTAAAGATTTTGATAACAATGATTCATTTATATTTGATCATTTAAAATTTGATAATAAATTAATAATAGTATTTAATAAAATTGATTTAACTAATGTAGTTTTGATTAACAAATTAAAAGAAAAAATTAAAACAATTTATCCTAATTATTCTTCAATTATCGAATTATGCGGTTTAGATAAATTTAATATAACAGAATTAATAAACGAAATTAAAAAGTTTTTACCTGAATCACCAAAAATATATGAAAATAGTGAACCTAAAGATATAAAATTTATTGCTGCTGAAATAATTCGAAAAAATATTTTAAAGTTTTGTAGAGAAGAAGTACCTCACTCAATTTTTGTTAAAATTAATGATGCAATTGAAGAAGATAATAAAATTAATATAAATGGTAAAATTATTTGTGAAAAAGATAGTCAAAAAGGCATTTTAATTGGTAAAAATGCTTCAATGATTAAGAAAATAGGTACTAAATCAAGAATTGAATTAGAAAGTAAATATAATAAAAAAATTAATCTTTCATTGATAGTAATTGTAAATAAAAACTGGAAAAATGATGAAAAATTTTTGAAAGAAAATAAAATTAATGAAATAAAATGAAACTTAAAGGAATATTATTAGAAAAGAATATTTATAAGAATGGATCTTATATTTATGATTTTTTATCGACAGAAAATAATTTAATTTCTTTTAAAACAAAAGGCACTGATAAAACAACATCAAAAAATAAATATACTTTGTTTTTTTTAAATATTATAGAAGGAGAATTTATAAAAAAAGGAGACAAATATTTATTTGTAAATGGGAAAGTAATCTTAGACTCAAATTTTTATTATGATAGTTATTATGGTTTAATATATTTAAATTCAGTTAAAGAATTAATTTATAAAATAATGGAAAAGCAAGATTGGTGTAAAATTAGTAGAAATTTAGTATTTATTCAGTTAATAAATAGTAGAAATACTTCAAATCCCATCGTATATATTTATTCATTGGTTTATTTATCGTTATTAATTTTGCAAACAGAAGGACTTGATTTTTTTAGATTTTTAAAAAGTAAAAATTTAGATGATACATTATATGAAAAATTTAAAGATCCTCACGATTTAAAAAATGTAACTATTGATATGAATCAATTGAAAGAAATATTTAAAACAATTAACGTTTTTATAGTAGAAAATTTTAACTCTAAAATTAATAGTTTTGATTTATTTTTAGAACACTGATAATGGGTTGACAAAAAAATTAAAATAAATAAAATATAACGCGTATGCGTGAAGAAGGTACACAAGAAAATAATAACTACATATATTTTTTTGGTAATTTAGGTATTGAGTTTGAATTTAACGAAAAAATTCAAGAAAAACTTTTAAACAAAGAACCACTTTCTATTGAAGAGAGAAATAAAATTGTACTAAATAATCAAAAACTTGTGTATAAGATCGCTAAGAGAATGACAGCATTGAATGAAAATATAGACATCAATGATTTGATTCAAGATGCTAATTTAGGATTAATACTTGCTATAGATAGATATAAATATTATCACGAAACTAATTTTACATTTGCATCATTTGCAGTAAAAATGATGGTTTCTGAAATTATTAAAAATGAATATGAATATAATTCTGAATTATATATTCCTTATTATGTTTATTCCTTAAATAGATCTATAAAAAAAGCAGAAGATGATTATTATGCAAAAAGAGGTAATTTTCCTTCAATAAGGACTTTGTTTAATACTTTAGATTGGAAAATCCTATCAAAAATTAAAATTTCAACTTTTTCCGAAATTTATAATGCATACAATATAGAATTTTATTCTTTAGATGATGATGAAATAATTGTTGGAAAACACGAAAAAAATTTAATTGATTATATAATTCTTAAAGAAGAATTTATGGATTCAATCAAAAAAATACTTAATAAAAGATATGTAGATATTATTTCCATGAAGTATGGGTTAGGGAATTATATTAAAGAACATTCTTTAAAAGAAGTTGCTAAAAAATATAAAGTAACGCCAACGAGGATATCAATTATATTAAATATTATTTTTGAAAAATTAAAAATTTATCTTAGAGCTTCTAAGTTTAATGAATTTTTACAATTAAAGGAGGATGACTATTATTATGAAAAACTTTAATAAAATTGTAAATCATTTAATTACAACAGGATTTGTATATCCTTCCAGTGAAATTTATGGTGGTTTATCAAATTCATGGGATTATGGACCTTTAGGGGTTGAACTTAAGCAAAATATTAAAAAATTATGGTGGCAAAAATTCGTTCATGAATCTACATTAAACGTCGGAATTGATAGTGCAATTTTAATGAATCCAAAAGTTTGGGAAGCAACTGGGCACGTGACAAGTTTTAATGATCCTTTAATTGATTGCAAATCATGTAAAATGCGTTTTAGAGCAGATGAATTAATTAAAAATCAATTTCCAAATGTAAATGTAGATAAAATGACAAATGATGAATTATCTGACTTTGTTAAAAATAATGATGTTGTTTGCCCTAATTGTGGAAAGCACAATTTTACCGATATAAGACAATTTAATATGATGTTTAAGACACATATTGGTGTTACTGATGATTCTAAATCGGTTGTTTATTTACGACCAGAAACTGCTCAAGGCGTTTTTGTAAACTTTAAAAATGTTCAACGTACCACAAGAAAAAAACTTCCTTTTGGTATTTGCAATGTTGGTAAATCATTTAGAAATGAAATCACTCCAGGAAACTTTATCTTTAGAACTAGAGAATTTGAGCAAATGGAATGTGAATTTTTTGTAAAACCTGAAGACGATTTAAAATGGTATGATTATTGGAAAAAATATTGTATGGACTTTCTTTTAAATGAACTATCTATTTTGAAAGATAATTTACGTTTTAGAGATCACGAAAAAGAAGAATTGGCCTTTTATAGTAAAGCAACATGTGATATCGAATACAATTTCCCATTTGGATGGGGTGAAATTTGGGGTATTGCTGATAGAACTGATTATGATCTTAAGAAACATATGGAATATTCAAAAGAATCACTTGAATATGTTGACGCCGTGACAAATCAAAAAATTATTCCTTATGTTATTGAACCTTCTGTTGGTTTAGATAGATTAATGTTAATGAGTTTAGTTGACTCTTATGATGAAGAAACTCTTGAAAATGGAGAAACTAGAATTGTAATGCATTTAGATAAAAAAATCGCTCCAATTAAAATTGCCATATTACCATTAAGCAAACAATTAAGCGAGAAAGCTTTATCAATCTATAAACAATTGGTTAAAAAATATAATTGCCAATTTGATGAAAGTGGTAGTATTGGTAAAAGATATAGAAGACAAGATTCAATTGGTACACCATTTTGTGTTACAGTTGACTTTGATACATTAAATGATGATTGTGTAACTATTAGATTTAGAGATGATATGTCTCAAAAACGAATAAAAGTAGAAGAAATATCAAAATATATTGATTAGTTAAAAAATAGTAATTTTTTAGTCGTTTTTTAGGAGATTATTAGTGAATAATTATATAAATGCTGATGAAATATTAAATAAACTAGATATTGTGGATGTCATTGGAAGTTATATAAATTTATCTAAAAGAGGTAAAGATTATATAGGATTATGTCCTTTTCACGATGACCATTCACCATCTATGCATGTTTCAAAAGAAAAACAAATTTACAAATGTTTTACATGCGGTAAAGGTGGGAATTTGATTAATTTTATTTCTAATTACGAAAATATTTCATATTTAGATGCATTATATAAAGCTGCAGATTTAGCCGGAATAAAAGTTATTAGAAATAAAAAAGTTGATCAATTTGAAAAAGAAAAAGAATGTATGACCTCTTTAATTAATTACTATAATATGATGATTGAATTAAAAAGTGGTGAAAAAGCAAGAACTTATTGCGATCAAAGAGGTTTAAATGCTGCAATAAGAAAGCAATTCATGATTGGTTATGCTCCAATAAACAAACAAGATAGCATTAATTATTTAATGAAATGTGGTTTTTCTATTAAAACCATGCAAGATATTGGAATTTGTGGATTTGAAAATGGGAATTATTATGATAAAAACTCCGGAAGAATTATATTTCCAATAACTAATTTGGATGGTGAATTTGTTGGATTAAGTGCAAGAAAATTTCTTGAAACTGATAATGGACCAAAATATATAAATTCTCCAGAAACTGTAATTTTTCATAAATCTGATATTCTTTACAATTTTTCAAGTGCTAAAAATTATTGTAAAAAAGACAATTTTTTATATATTGTGGAGGGATTTGTTGATACAATTGCTTTATTTAAAGCAAACGTCAATTCTTGCGTTGCTTTAATGGGTACAGCATTAACCAATGAAAAAGTATTTAACAGCTTTAAATTATTGAAATGCGAAATAAGATTATGTTTGGATAATGATGATGCTGGACAAAATGGTGAATTTATCCTTGCAAAGCGTCTTTTTAAAGAAGGGATTAACTTTAAAGTAGTAAAAAAATCAAATCTTGCAAAAGATTCTGGAGATATATTTGATAAATTTGGAAAGGATGCCTTACTAAAATATTTAAATGATTTAGAAGACGGATTAGAGTTTATACTTAAAAAACTAGGTTCAAATAATCTTAATGATAATTCTTTAAAAAAGAAGTTTATAGATGATACGTTTGAAATTTATTCAAGTTGTTCTAATTCTTTAGATAAAGAGACTTTATTAGATAAAATTGTTTCTTTAACTGGATATTCAAAAGTTAATATCATCAATTATTGGAAAAGTAAAATTAAAAATTCTAATAATGAGGTTACTAATAACAAAATATCTTCTAGTTCCAATAATAAACTAGAAAAAAATTCTGAACTTAGCAAGAATATTAAGTTAAATAAATTGGAAAATAATATTATTACTTATATTCTTACAAATAAAAAAGCACTTGATATGTTTATAGAATCCGATTCATATTTTTATAACAACATTTATTCTTCTATAACATTTTATTTACAAGATTATTATTCAAAATTTTCAATAAGTGATATAACTAAAATAGTTGATTTTATTTCACAAGAAAGTAATAGTAACGATCTTTCTGACGAAATAATAAGTTTATATAACACTGGATCAAATAATGTGTTTGATGAAAAGCTATTTTCTAAAAACTTGTTTGATTTAAAAATTGAACAAAGAAAAGCTTTGTTAAATTCAAAAATAAAATCTGAACTTGATGAAAAAAATAAACTAAAATACGCAGAAGAACTGAGAAAAATTCTATTAATTGAAAAACAACATAAGGAGGGAAAATAATATGGGTAGAAAGCCAAATGCAAACTTAGATGAATTATTAAAAACAATTTTAGGAGATGATGCAAGTAAAACAACAATTAAATCTCTAAAAGATGTTATTTCAAAATATGATAAAATAGGTAAAGAAACCAAAAAAATTAATATGCAATCTTTTTTTGATGATGTCGAAAACCTTGAATTATCAGATGATGATATTCAAAATGTAGCAGAATATTTCTCTCAAAAAGGCTATGAGATAGAAGATAATGACGATGAAGATGAAGAATTTGATGATGAATTAGACATCGATGAACCAGAAAATCTTTCAGAAGATGATTTAAATTTAGATGACCTTGATGATTTGGATGAAGAAAATCTTGATTTGAGTGATGAAGATTTAGGTAATATTGAAGATGCTAACGCATCCGATAATAATGATTTTATTACTTTTGCAGAAGGTGCTCCAAACGATAATGTCAAAGCTTATTTACATGAAATTGGACAATATAGACTTTTAACAAGAGATGAAGAATATCATTTTGCAAAAGAGTATGCTGATAACCACGATACTTATGCTCGCGATCAATTAATAAATGCAAACTTAAGATTAGTTGTTTCTATTGCAAAAAGATATTTAGGAAGAGGTTTACCATTCCTTGATTTAATTCAAGAAGGCAATCTTGGTTTAACAAAAGCTGTTGAAAAATTTGATTATAAAAAGGGTTTCAAGTTCTCAACATATGCAACTTGGTGGATTAGACAAGCAATTACAAGAGCAATTGCAGATCAAGCAAGAACAATAAGAATCCCTGTACATATGGTTGAAACAATAAATAAAATTGCAAAAGCTCAAAAGAAATTATTACAAGAATATGGTAGAGAACCAACTGCAGAAGAAATAGCTGGCGAATTAGATGATAAAAATTTAACTCCAGATAAAATAAGAGAAATTCAATCCAATGCTCTTGATCCAATTTCATTACATGGTCCGGTAGTTAAAGATGAAAATGAATCTACCATGGAAGATTTCATTGCTGATCCAAATGCGACAAATCCTGTTAACGAAACTACAAGAGAATTATTAAGAGAAAATTTAGATCAAGTTTTACATACTTTAACTGATAGAGAAGAAAAAGTTATTAGATTACGTTATGGTTTAGATGATAATGTAATTCATACACTTGAAGAAGTCGGAAAACAATTTGGAGTCACAAGAGAAAGAATCAGACAAATTGAAGCAAAAGCTATTAAAAAAATTAGACATCCTTCAAGACTAAAAATGCTTGACGACTGGAAATCTTTAAATAATTAACAATAAATGTATTCAAAAAGAATAATTGCTTTATCTAATTTATGCTCTGGAGACTATGATATGGCAGATATAGGTGCCGATCATGGGTTTTTGAGCATTCTATTAGCTAAAAAATATCCTAATAAAAATATACTTGCTATAGAAAATAAAAAAGGACCATATGAAAATTTATTAAATAATATTATTAATGAAGGGTTAATTAACAATTCAAACATAAAAACTTCTTTTTCGGATGGTCTTGATAAAGTTGATAATGGTTATAAATGTATAATTTTGGCTGGAATGGGATTCTTAAATATAAAAAATATTATATTAAAAAATATTAAAAAAATTTCATTCATAGACGAGTTTATCGTTGATTGCCATACTAACTTTTTTGAATTAATTGAATTCATGAAAGAATTAAACTACAGTATATTTAAAATTCAAATTTTAGAAGAATTAAATATAATTTACTTTTTAATTAAATTTAAAAAGGATTACTCAAATGTTAATTTCTTTGAACAAATTAGTAATTATGATTTAAAATTATTATTAAAAAAATACAATAATCTTTCTAATGTAATAAAAGAAGTTAAAAATTATACAAGTTTTAATAATTCTCTTTTAGAATATTTATATATTAAAAAGGTAAATAATTTATGAACACAAAATCTTTATTAATTAAATTATCAAAGTATTATCCAAGAAAAATCGCAAAAAAATATGGTGATTTTCATGGTCTTATGGTTGGTAAATTAAAAGACGAAACCAATAAAATTTTATTATGTTTAGATTTAGATTACACGATATATGATGAAGTAAAAAAATTCAATCCAGATTTAATAATTACTCACCATCCTTTTATTTTTGGAAATAAAAAAGAAGTATTAGAGAATGATCCTATTAAAAAAGAGCTATACGATAAATTAATTAAAGATAATATACCAGTTTATTCAATTCATACAGCATTTGATGAAGGAAAATACGGTATGAACGAAACTTTATGTGAAAAACTTGAATTAATTAATATTAAACCTTTAGAAAATGATCCTATGGCAAGAGGCGGCGATTTAAAAGATGTGATGACTTTTGATGAATTTAACCAATACCTCTTAAATAAACTTGATGTTGATTTTTCTTTAAGTTTTAATTATGGCGCAAAAGTAATAAAAAATTGTGCAATAGTAGGTGGAGGAGGCTGGCATAGTTTTAAAATAGCTAAAGAGGAAAATTATGATGTTTTTATATCTGGAGATATGCCACACCACGCCCAAAGAGATGTCTTGTTAGAAAAATATAATTACATTAATATTCCTCATGAAGTAGAAAATATTTTTATGGAACAAATGAAAAAAATATTATTATCATTTGATAATTCATTAGATATTATGTGTATAAAACACGAAAAGTGTCCAAAAGTAGTATTAAAAAAATGATTTTATCTTATTAATTATAATATCAATTTCTTCAATTGAAGTCGAAGTACCACTAAAAACTGCGATTTTATCGTTATTTGAAAACATATCTTTAGAAATTTGTTTTTCATCATTGATAAATAAAACTTTGATATTTTTTTTATAATATTTTGCTAATTCAAATAATGTTTTAGAATTAGAGGATGTATTTGATCCAATTACTAAAATTTTGGTATACGAATCATCTAAGTTATAAATTTTTTCTTCACGAAGATTAAGATATTTGCATGTCGAATCAATAATTTTTGAATTTTTATAATAAGTTTTAATTTCTGTTGCAAATTCTAAATACATTTTTTTATTAAGTGTTGTTTGACAAAAAATATAAATTTGTTTGTCATTTAATTGTTTTGGATATTTTTTTTCATCTATATCCAAACAATAGACATTTTCAATATTTTCAAATATAGAACTTTCTGGATGATTTTTTTTACAAATAAAAAAAATGATATTATTTTCGGATTCATTTAAAATGTTAATTATTTTATCGTAATTTTCTAAAACAATATTACAAGTTGTATCTTTATATTCAATGTTTTTTTCTGTTAATAAATTATTAATATTTATATTATGTCCATGTGCTGATAAAACTACAATTCCATTTTTATCTTTAAAATTTTCTATAATTTTTTTATAGTCTTTAGGAAAAACATCAAAAATAGTTATATTATCCTTCAATAATTTTTGCATTGTGTATTCATTGTGAACTAAATTACCAAGTAGATAAATTTTTTTATTTGAAGATTTTTTTATTTTTTCAATTTCTTTTAGTGCCTTACAAACACCATTACAGTATCCAACTGGATAGATTTTTTTTATTATCATTGATTATAATTTTATCATAAAAATATATTATAATATTAAATATGTTTAACGAATTTAATTTAGATAAAAAACTTATAGAAAATTTAAATGAAAATTCTTTCATTGAACCAAATGAATTACAAAAGAAAGTTATTCCTATTCTTTTAGAAAAAAAATCTATTGTTGTAAAATCTGAAACTGGAAGTGGTAAATCTTTATGTTTTATTTTACCAATTTTACAAAACATTGATGAATCTTTAAAACAAACTCAAGCAATAATAATTACGCCTACAAAAGAATTGGCTAAACAAATTTATGACATATTTATTAAATTAAATGAAGATTATAAAAAAATATCTATTAAATTATTTTCAATGGAAGACAATATAAGAACAAAAGAAAAAGTTCAAAATAAACCTCAAATTTTGATTTCTACAATTGGTAAGCTAAAATCAGTATTTATTGATGATAGTTTCATTTCAACATCTTATATTAAATTCATAGTTCTTGACGAAGCAGATATGTTGCTTGATTCTGGTTTTTATAAGCAAACAATACAATTTATAAATAAATGTGAAAATAGCCAAGTCATGCTATTTTCTGCATCTATACCAGAAAATTTATTGTCGCCTTTTAAAAAAGAATTTAATATAAATTCAATAGTAGATTTTAGTGAAAATATTACAAATAAAAACGTTAAACACGTTGCTATAAATATAAAAAATAACGGAATAAATGATTTGGTATTGAAATTTTTAAGAATTGTTGGTCCTTATTTTGTAATTATATTTTGTTCTTTAAAAAAAGATATGATGGCTCTTTATAAATTTTTAGATAATAATGGTTATAAGTGCTGCATGTACAATGGAGATTTATCTATCAGAGAAAGAAAAGCGTTATTAAAAAAGATTAAGAATGATGAATTTCAGATTGTTATTTCAAGTGATTTAGTTTCTAGAGGAATTGATTTACCTGACACAGATTGTATTTTAAGTATTGATTTACCAAATAATCTTGAATATTATTTCCATAGAGCTGGAAGAACTGGAAGATTTGATAAAAGCGGAGTTTCATATTTCTTTTATAATGACAAATCATTGAATAAAGTAGATAAATTATTAGCACGACTTAAAAATATTGAATTTGAAAAATTTGATAATGATGGCAATTTGTTTTCCTCAACTTATGAAAATAATAAAAAGAATATATATGAAAAAGGAAACAAAGAGTTAATAAGAAAAGCCAATTCTTTAAAAACAAAAATGACAAGAAAGGGAATAAAACCTGGTTATAAAAAGAAAATAAGAATAAAAATTAACAAAGAAAGACGATATATGCGAAGGAGAAATAAAATTTAATGGAAAATTATAATTTAATTATTGGATCACATGTTTCAATGTCTTCCCCTAATTATTACTTAGGTAGTGTTAAAGAAGCTTTATCATATGGTTCAAATGCTTTTATGATATATACAGGTGCGCCTCAAAATATTAAAAGAACACCAACAGAAAAATGCAAAATTAATGAAGGAATTAAATTAGCAGAAGAAAATAATATAAATTTAAATAATATTATTTGTCATGCTCCATATTTAATTAATCTTGGTAATATTAAAAATCCAAATACATATAAATTATCCCTAGATCTTTTAAAAAGCGAAATACAAAGAACTAGTGATTTTCACATTAAAATTTTGGTTTTACATCCTGGCGCTTCATTGAACGAAGATAGAAAAAAATCATTGGATCAACTAATAAATGGATTAAATGAAGCATTAAATAATGATTATGATGTAAAAATAGCGATTGAAACAATGGCCGGCAAAGGTTCAGAGCTTTGTAACAATTTTGAAGAAGTGGCTTATGTCTTAAAAAACGTTAAATTTCAAAATAAAATCGGTGTATGTTTAGATACTTGCCATATCAATGATGCCGGTTATAACTTAAATAACTTTGATAAAGTTTTAGATGATTTCGATAAAATAGTAGGTCTTAATAAATTACTCGTTTTGCATATTAATGATTCTAAAAATCCTATAGGATCTAGAAAAGACCGACATGAAAATATTGGATTTGGAACTATAGGTTTTAATAATTTAATAAATGTTATCTATAATAAAAGGCTAAATAATCTACCAAAAATATTGGAAACACCTTATGTTAATGGAAAGCCACCATATAAGATCGAAATTAAGATGATTAAGGACAAAAAATTTGATAAGAATTGTTTTAGTGATTTTTAAGTAGTAATTTAGTAGTTTTTTAGTACTAATTAAGTAGTTTTTGTATTTCGTCCTTTAATTTTTGTATAGCTTCGTCTTCAGGTATTTTTTCTATAACCTTACCTTTTTTAAATAAAACGAAAACTTTGTTGCCACCTGCGATACCAATATCAGCATTTTTTGCTTCGCCAGGGCCATTTACAACACACCCCATAATTGCAACTTTGATTTGTTTGTTAAAAGTAAGAAGATATGGTTCAATTTCTTTAATTATATTTTCTAAATTAACCATAGTTCTTCCACAAGTTGGGCATGATATTAAAATTGGTAAATCTTTTCTTAAATTTAAATCATTTAACAATCTTCTAGCTGCTATTATCTCTTTTATTGGATCGTCTGTAATTGAATATCTAATTGTGTTTCCCAAGCCTGATATAAGCAGAGGTGCAAGAGCACTAGTAGATCTTATTAATGAAATATCTAAAGGTCCAGCTTCAGTAATTCCGATGTGAAGGGGATATTTAGTTAATTTTGAAATAAATTTATATGCTTTCATGGTTTCAATTACATCAGATGATTTTAATGAAATAACTAGCTTATGAAAATCATTTTCTTCAAAAAAATTAATATATTCCATTGCTGATTTAACCATATCTTTATAGGTAAGTTTTCTATTGTAATTAAAAACATTTTTATTCATTGAACCAGAATTAACGCCAATTCTAATTGGTATATCATATTCTTTTGCAACTTTAATTATTTCCAATAAATTATCTTTAGTACCGATATTTCCAGGATTTATTCTTATTTTATCTGCACCATTTTTGATGGAAAGAATCGCTAATTTATACGAGAAGTGAATATCAGCAATTATTGGAATTGAAATATGTTTTTTTATAATTTTTAAGGCTTTAGCATCGTCTTCATCTAAAATTGAAACACGCATTAAATCAGCACCATATTTAGCACATTCATTAATTTGATTTATAACTTCTTTAGTTTTTGAAGTTTTAACATTACACATTGATTGAATTAATATGGAATTAGATCCACCAATTGTTTTATTTCCTATATTAAATTTATAAGTATCTTTTCGTTTATTCATATAATTAATATTATAATTATTTTATAGTAAATTTTTAATTATTGTGGTAAAATTTTCTAGCATAAAGAAAGGACTATTAAAAAAATGAAAAAAAGAGATGATGTAATATTAAAATGTACCGTCTGTGGCGAAGAAAACTATGAAACTGAAAGAAATAAAAAACTTCATCCAGATAGAATCGAATTAAAAAAATATTGTAAAAAATGTAGAAAAGTTACATTACATAAAGAAAAGAAATAAGGGTTAATCCCTTATTTTTAATTTATTTAAGATTTTAAATTAAACAAAAAATAATGTATAATATTAGGGCTATAAAAAGGAGTTAATTAATATGATAAATGTTACAGAATTAAAAGTAGGCAATTACTTTCTTGAAGAAAATGTTTTATATCAAGTTTTAGATGTTTTATTAAATAAAACCGCAATGCGTAAAATGGTTGTTAAATTAAAAGTTAAAAACGTTCGTACTGGTGCTATTTCTGAAATGTCTAGAAATAGTGGATATGCAATTGAAACTGTAAAAATTGATAAAAAGAAAATGCAATATTTATACGATAGTGGTGATTTTTTAGTTTTTATGGATCAATCAACATATGAGCAAATTGAATTACCAAAAGAATCGCTAAAATGGGAAAGCCAATTTTTAAGAGGTGATGAAGAAGTTGATGTTACATCTTTTGGAGATGAAATTTTAGGTGTTTTATTACCATCAAAAGTTGTATTAAAAATAACTGAATGTGAACCTGCTGTAAGAGGTGATACCGTTAACAAGGCTATGAAAGAAGCTGTATTAGAAACAGGTTTAAAAGTCAAAGTTCCATTATTTATTTCTCAAGGAGAAGAAATCTATGTAAGAACTGATAATGGACAATACGATGGGAGAGCTAATTAATATGAATTTTTTAATGGAATTCGATGGTGGTTGGCTTGGAATTGCTATTGGTGCTTTAGTTATTGGATTAGTTGTTGGATATTTTGTCGCTCGTAAATTAATGCAAAGAGAAATTGAAAAAAATCCTCCAATTAATGAAAATATGATTAGAGCTATGTATATGCAAATGGGAAGAAAACCTTCTGAAGCTCAAATTAGAGCAGTAATGAATAGTGTAAAAAAAGAAACTAAAAGAAAGTAATGATATAAAGAAAAGTGCCTTAGTATGGCACTTTTTTATTTATTAATAATTTACTTTTTCTTCATTTTTAATTAATCTTTGAATATTTTCTTTGTGTCTAAATAATAATATAAATGTCATTAATGTGACAATAAGTGGATAACTCCAATGCATACTTAACAATTCAGGATTATATAAAAACATTAAATTTATTATTTCTTGACTTGCTGGATAAACTGAATAAGTAATAAATAATATCCAAGAAATTAAACATGCAAATATACTAACAAGAATTGATCCTAGACTAACAATTTTTTTAACTGATATTGTTGTTATAAAAGTTATAAATCCAAAAATTAATTGAAAAATATTTGATGTTCCAAGAGTTCCCATATAAGTTGCAACACCCTTTCCACCTTTAAATTTTAAAAATATAGAATAACAATGTCCTAATATACAGCCAAAAGCAGTAATCCAAATTGATAAATTTAACACATCGTTATATAAATAATTATTTAATTCAGTAAATTTTAAAATCGAAAACATTATCCAAAATGGAGCAATAGATTTAATCATATCTAATAAAATTACAATAACTCCAGGTAAATACCCTAAAGTTCGAATAACATTTGTTCCTCCAGGATTATGACTTCCAAAGTCTCTTGGATCTTTTTTGTAGAATATTTTGCCGATGATTACAGCATTTGGAATTGAAGCCCAAAGATAGCCAAACAATAAACTCAATATTGGAATTAAAGAGTTTGCAGCATAAACTAATGTAGGATTTAAATCGTTTAACATACTTAAATATCATATCAAAATTAAATGATTTTTTTTACATTTTTTGATATAATTTTATAGTTATTATGAGTGAAGAAATAAAAAATAAACACACTTACGATGAAAATGATATAGTCGTTTTAGAAGGTTTAGAAGGTGTTAGAGTAAGACCTGCAATGTATATCGGTAGCACAAATTCAACCGGTTTACATCATTTAGTATGGGAAATTGTCGATAATGCTGTAGATGAAGCTTTAAATGGTTATGGAAATAAGATTTCTGTGTGTATACATAAAGATGGTTCAATAACTGTATCTGATGAAGGAAGAGGAATTCCTTGTGGAATTCATAAAAAAGAAAAAATTCCAACAATTCAATTAATTTTATCAACATTGCATTCTGGTGGTAAATTTAATGACAATGCTTATTCTTCAAGTGCTGGTTTACACGGTGTTGGAAGCAGTGTTACAAATGCTTTAAGTGAATTTTTTGATGCAACTGTTTATAGAGATGGAAAAATATATAATATAAGATTTGAAGATGGTGGAAGAAAATTAGCAAAACCATTAACTATTTTAGGAAACACAACAAAACATGGAACTGTAATAACATTTAAACCTGATCCAAGAATTTTTAGTACGACTGATTTTAAATATGATGTAATTAAAAATCACTTACAAGAATCTGCGTTTTTATTACAAAATGTTCATTTCAAATTAAAAGATGAAAGAATTAGCAATGAAGAAGTAGATTTTTATTACAAAGATGGTTTAAGCGAATATATTAAAAATATTAATCAAAATAAAAAACCAATCTCAGATGTCGTCTATTTTGAAGATAATTCTTCTGATATTAAAATAAAAATTGCTCTTCAATATTGTAGCGATGATTATAACGAAACAATACTTTCATATGTAAATAATGTAAGAACTAGAGAAGGTGGAACTCACGAATCCGGTTTCAAAGTTGCTTTAACAAAAGCAATTAACGATTATGCTGAAGAAAATAAGTTATTAAAAAATAAGCAAAGATTTGAAGCAAATGATGTAAGACAAGGATTAACAAGTATTATTGCATTAAAAATTCCAGAAAGTAGACTTGAATTTGAAGGTCAAACTAAGGCTAAATTGGGAACTCAAGAAGCAATGTCAGCTGTTTCAAATTTCTTTTACACATCTTTTACACATTATTTACAAGAAAATAAACAATTTGCAGTTGATATAATTACTAAATGTTTAGAATCTCAAAGAGAAAGAATTGCAGCTAGAAAAACAAAAGAAGAACTAAGAAATAGTAAAAAATCAAAAAACGATCTCCCATTATCAAATAAATTATGTCAAGCTCAATCAAAAGATTATAAATTAAACGAATTATTTATTGTTGAAGGTGATTCAGCTGGAGGCAGTGCTAAATTAGCAAGAGATCATATGTATCAAGCAATTCTTCCACTTAGAGGAAAACCTTTAAATGTTGATTCTATTTCAACTGAAAAAATGTTAAAAAACGAAGAACTTGGCACACTTATTAATACAATTGGTGCTGGTTATGGACAAAATTTTGATGTAAATTCATCAAGATATGGAAAAATTATAATTATGACTGATGCTGATACCGATGGAGCTCATATTCAAACTTTATTATTAACTTTCTTTTATCATTATATGAGACCGTTAATTATGAATGGCATGGTTTATGTTGCAGTACCTCCATTATATAGAGTTTATAAAGATGATAACAAAAATAAACAACAAATTTATTGTTGGAATAATTCTGAATTAGCAGAAGCAAAGAAAAAAATCGGAGCAGGTTATAAAGTTGCTCGATACAAAGGTCTTGGAGAAATGAACCCTGACCAATTAAAATCAACAACAATGAACAAAAAAACACGTCAATTAATTCGAATATCAATTGAAGATCCTTTATCTGTTGAAAGAAGAATTAGTGTTTTAATGGGCAATGATTCTAATGAAAGAAGAAAATGGGTTGAAGAAAATGTTGATTTTAACAAAGTGGACACATTTAAGGATGAGGTAAAATTGAATGGCAAGAAGTAAAAATAATAAAGTCGTTGAAGAAATTGTTGAAAATATTAATACTTCATCTTTAGATCAAGTAATGGGTGACGATTACTCAATTTATGCTGAAGATGTCATTAAAAATAGAGCTTTACCTGATGCAAGAGATGGGTTAAAACCAGTCCAAAGACGTATTATTTATTCTATGTATGTTAATGGATATTTTTTCAATAAGCCAACTAAAAAATGTACCCGTATCGTAGGTGATGTTATGGGTAAATTTCATCCTCACGGTGATTCTTCAATATATGAAGCTCTAGCTAGAATGGCTCAAGACTGGAAAATTAATATGCCTTTAATTGATTTTCAAGGTAATAAAGGCTCAGTTGATGGTGATGGACCAGCTGCAAGTAGATACACAGAAGCTAGATTATCAAAATTAGCAGAAGAATTAGTAGCATCAATTGATAAAGATACTGTTGATATGACTTTAAATTTTGATGATACTGAGCTTGAACCAACTGTTTTACCAGCACATTTTCCTAATTTATTTTTAAATGGTTCTGAAGGTATTGCAGTTGCAATTGCAACTGAAATCCCACCACATAATTTAAGAGAATTGATAGATGCAATTATTTATAGAATAAATCATAAAACATGTTCAATTGATGATTTATTACAATTTTTAAAAGGCCCTGATTTTCCTACTGGCGGATCAATTTATGATTGTGAAGAATTAAAAAACATATATAAAAATGGAAAAGGAAGAATTGAAGTTATTTCAAAATACGAAATTATTGAAGAAAAAGACAAAAAATCTATCATAATAAGTGAAATTCCATATAAAGTTGTTAAAAAAGATTTAGTTTATGCAATTGAAAAAATTAAAGTAAGTCATGAAATTGACGGCATTTTAGATGTAATTGATGCAACAGAAATGCATTCATTAAAAATAATTGTTGAATTAAAAAAAGATGCTAATGCAGAACTAATTTTAAATTATTTACTTAATAAAACTGATTTGAGAACATATTATTCTGTAAATATGTATGCAATAGTTAATGGAAGGCCACAAATAATGACCTTAGATAAATACATTGATACATATATTGCTCATCAAGTTGATGTTTACACGCATGAATTCAAATTTGATTTAGCCAAAGACAAAAAAAGAGTTAATATATTAAATGGTTTAGAAAAAGCAATTTCAATTTTAGATGACGTAATTAAAACAATTAAAGCTTCGAGCAATAGGCAAGACGTTATTAATAATTTAATGATTAAATATGGATTTGATAATGATCAAGCTGAGTCAATTGCTAATCTTCAATTATATAGATTATCAAATACTGATATAACAAAAATAATAGAAGAACGTGATTCTTTAAATTTAGAAATTAAAGAACTAAATTCCTTACTTTTAGATAGGAAAAAGCTAGATAGGAGAATTATAGTAGAATTAAAGTCGATTTCTAGTAGATATTCAGTAGATAGAAAAACAAATATAATCGAGAAACAAGAAAAAGTTGAAATTAATCCAAGAGATTTAATTGTTAAAGAAGACGTTTATGTTGCGATAACATCTGATGGTTATGTAAAACGTTCTTCATTAAAATCATATAAAAGTTCAAATTCTTTCCTTCCAGGAGTTAAAACTGGTGATAGATTAATTTGCAGGGGCATAAGTAATACTATAAATTACATTTTAGCTTTTACTAATAAAGGAAATTATCTACAAATTCCAGTTGATGATATAATTGAAGGAAAGTGGAAAGATGAAGGTAAACATATAAATTATTTAATAAATTTACCTTTTGAAGAAAAAATTATTAAATGTTTATCCATTGAAGAATTCTTAAATGATGTTTTAATTGTATCAATAACTAAATTTGGACAAATTAAAAAAACTAGATTATCAGAATTCTATGCTTCAAGGACATCAAAACCTATTCAAATGATGAAAATGCTTAAAGGTGATGAATTAGTTGATGTTTGTTTTACAACTGGTAATGATAATTTAATGATTTTTACGACAAATGGAAGTGTAACATATTTCAACGAGAGCGAGTTAACTATTTATGGCAATAAGACTTCTGGTGTTAAATCAATTAATGGTTTAAAAGATGGGAATTTTGTTGTAGGTTTATTAAATTATAAAAATAATGAAAAGACTAAAATTTTATTAATTACAGATAAAGGTTGTAAGAAAATAATTGACTCAAGTGATATCGAATTAACAAATAGACTTGGCAAAATTTCAAGAGCCTTCAAAGTATTTAAATCAGATGTAAATAATTTAGTTTATATTTCAAAAATTATTGATAAAAATGAACCTTTCGTTGTTTATATGTTAAACGAAAGGGCAGAATTAAATACAATAGAAATAACAGATTTTAAAAAGAGTAAAAGCGAATATGTTACTTCAGAAAATATATCTTCAAAATATACAAAAGCATATATTATCGATTTAGAAAATATCACTAAAGACATTAAAATTGAAAAGGTTTATAATTTAAGCGAAGAAGATAATGATGATAATGAAGATAATAAAGCTAAAAATAATTATTCACAGGTGTCTATTTTTGAAGATTTTGGAGATTAATTAGTGTTTAAAAAATTTATTCCTACATTTTATGCCAAAAATATATATGAAATTCCAATTGATTTTTTCATCAAACAAAATATTAAAGTAATTTTATTAGATTTGGATAATACTCTTGATGCATATAATTCTTTTGTTCCATCAGAAAACGCTCAAAATTTGATAAAAAATTTTAAAAAAGAAAATATTAAACCGATTGTAATTTCAAATAATAAATCGAATAGAGTTTCTAATTATTGTAAAAGTTTAAATATTGACTTTATTTCTAACTCAATGAAACCATTTGCATTTAAAATAAAAAGATATCTTAAACAATACTCTATAGATAAGAAAAATGTTATACTAATAGGAGATCAAACAGTCACAGATATTGTTGCTGGAAATAGGGCAAAAATTAAAACAATATTGTGTGATAAACTAGTTGAGATTGATCAACCAGTAACTAGATTTAATAGATTTTTTGACAAAAAAATAAGAAATAAATTAAAAAAGAAAAATTTATTAAAAGATTGGAGGAATTATGGGAACAATTAGAAAAGTATTAAGATGCTATAAGTGTGGAACAATTTTACAAGATAAAGATGAAAATTCACCAGGTTATATTATTTCTGATGTTTATAATAACCACAAAAGTGAAATACTTTTATGTAATTCTTGTTTTGAAAAAGCTATTTTTAATTCAACTCCAAAAACAAATGAATTTGATGATAAATTCTATTTAATTTTAGAAAAAGCTAAACAAACTGAATCCTTAGTTGTTTTAGTTATTGATTTATTTTCATTTGAAGGCTCTGTTCCTGAAAGATTCTCTAAAACGCTTGGTGAGACAAATGTTATTGTTGTTGCAAATAAAAGAGATACATTATCTCCAAAAATTAAAGATGAAGATATTAAAGCATACGTATATCACAGATTAAGAGTTATTGGATTAAATATTCAAAAAGTAATTATTGCTAGTTCATTAAATGATTATAATATTGATCTTTTAACTCAAGAAATAATGAATTATAGAAATAATAAAGATGTTTATTTAATTGGATTTCAAAATAGTGGTAAAACAACAATTGCTAATGCATTTTTAAGACATTATTCTAACAATACAAATAGATTAATTACTTTAACAGAATTCCCTGGGACTGATTTGAGAGTTACTGAAATTCCTCTTGATAAAACAACAAACATGTATGATGTTCCAGGCATTAAAACAGATAATCAATTCTATGATATTTGTGATAAATCTTTAATTAATACAATATCTCCAAAATCATTAGTTATTCCAAAAAAAGCAATTTTAAATCCAAATAACTCTATTTTTATTGGTGGATTAGCTAGAATTGATTTATTAGAAGGTAAGAAAACCAATGTTGAAGTATATGTTTCAAATAAAATTCAAGTAAACATTGTAAAAGGTAAAAATTTAGATGAATTATTCTTTGAAGGGATTAAAAAAGGCTTAAAACCAACTTTAAAAGGATATGATGATTATACTAAATTTGATATTTATGATATAAAAGTTGATGAAGAAGGTTGGAGAGATATTGGAATTTTAGGTTTAGGATGGATTTCATTTAAAGCTAACAATCAATTATTTAGAGTGACACTACCTAAAGGAGTGTATGTATATCATACAAGATCAAAAGTTCATGTTAACAAGTAAAGAAAAATCTCAATTAAAACATATTGCCAATTCAAATGGCGTTAACAAATACATTTTAGGAAAAGGCATAATTGATGAAAATGTTATTTTAAGTTTGGAAAATGGTCTAAATAAGAATGAACTGATTAAAATAACTATCTTAAAAACATGTCCTTATTCAATAAATGAGCTAGAATTAATGCTCATAGATAAATTAAAATGCGAAGTAGTGCAACAAATCGGAAGAAATATTTTAATTTATAAAAAATCAAAAAGAACTGATATTAAACATATTTTATGAAGAAAATATATTTTTTAACGACATTTAAAAACAATATTATATTAGAACTTTATAAAATACATAAAATAACATCAAAATTTGATAATAATTCATTGATAAAAATATTTATTTATCAAGAAGATTTTAACGATGAATCAAAAGAAAAAATTTCAAATATTTTTTCTTTGTTATTCAATAAAAAAACAAATTATAAAATATATTTTATAAATACATTAGAAAATATATATAAAAATAATAAAATTATTATTAATGATTTTACTTATTTTTATTCAAGTATTAAATTAAATGTTCATAAAAGAAGTGATTATATATTTTATAAAATAACAAATTATAAGTCTCAATCATTTTATAAACGTTTTTATAAATTACCTTATGATTTAATTTATTATTTATCAAAGAATAAATTAGATTACTTTAAAGAGGTAAGTTCGTATTTGGATGATAAAAGATATAATCATTCATTATCGGTAGCTAATCTTGCATATAATATTGCATTAAATAATAGACTAAAACGTCCATTAAAGTATTTTTTAGCCGGCATTTTACACGATATTGGTAAAAATATTAATATGGAATTGCAAGAATCAATAATGAATAAATATTTTAAAAAATATATTAATTTAAATAAGTATATTTATCATCAATTTGTTTCATATTACTTAATTAAAAATAAATTTAATATTAAAGATAAAAACATATTAAATGCTGTTTTATATCATACAACCGGAAATAAAAATATGGATTCTTTATCTAAAATAGTTTATTTAAGCGATAAAATTGAACCAACAAGAGGTTATGATTCATCTGAAATGATAAAACAGAGTATGTTAAATTACAAAAATGGATTTATTATTGTTTTAGAAGATTCAATTAAATATTATAATAATAACAACATAGATTATCACAATAAATTAACTGATGGTTGTATAAAAAAATATTTAAAAGGAGAAAAAGAGTGAATAAAAATAAAGTAAATTCTATTATTAAATATCTTGAATCAAAAAAATGCTATAACATAGATTATTATGATTTAAAAAATAAAAACTTTATCTTTGATCAATGCGTTGTAGCTACATGTCTAAATGCACGACATTTAAATTCTATTAAAGATGAATTAGAAGATTTCTTATCACAAAAAAAAGTTTCAATTCATCATGTAGAAGGTAAAAATGAATCAGGTTGGATAATTATTGATTGTAACGAAATTATTTTCCATTTATTTACTGAAGATGAAAGAAATAGAATAAAACTAGATGAATTATTCAATTATAGTTTTGAAAACGTTAAATAATCTTATATTTTAAGAAAAATAAAAATAGAGAAGTTTAATTCTCTATTTTTAAATTGATATTTTACTTCGTATAATGTTTATTATGTTAACTAATAATAAATAAAACCACGTGTTCATCGTGATTTTAAAAAATATATTTAATATGATTATGATTTCTAAATTTAAATAATTTAATTATTTATATGAGTTTTCCACATAAAAATAAGAAATTTAATTACTAAATTACTACTAGATTACTACTAAATAATTACTAATAAATCAAATTAATACATTCGAAAGCTTTGAATGAATATTTAAAACCGTTCTTAGTTTTAACTTACCTATATATTCAAATATATATTTAGATTTAAAAAGTTTTAGCTTTTCTTCAGAAACAAACTGCAAACAATCTACTGGAATATATGCATTTTTTAAAGGCGAAATATTTTTAATATTACCGATTTCAATTAGTAAGTTCTTTTCACTACTTCTTACTATATAATTTAAATTTCTTAATAATAATGGCGTTATAAATAAATTCTTTCCATTTGAAGAGGATAAAAATAATAAATAAGTTGTAGTATTATCTTGAACCAATTTATAAATATCTCCTGCTTTATAACTATAAAGAGAGCTATTTTCTTTAATTTCATCTATTGTATCACCTAAAAGCGAGCAATTTCTATAGAGATTTTTTAAAATCTTCCTATTCTTTTCTATTTTTTCTTCAATTATTCCGTTTTGTTGTTTGTAAAAGCTTAAATTATTCATAAAAAAACTCCTTATACTAAATAAGTCGTAAGGAGTTTTCGTTTTTTCCCAAAAATTTTAAAAAATTTCTTTTATTGGCTCTCCAATCATATGAGGAGCTTTTTTAATTTTAAAATTAAATAATATAGTTGCGCCAATTGCAGCAAAATTATTAGTTTCGCTTAATTCTTTTCCATCAGTAAACTCATTATTATAAATTAATAATGGCACTTGTTCTCTAGTATGATCTGTTCCTACCCAAGTTGGATCGTTGCCATGATCTGCTGTAATCATTAATAAATCATCATCTTTTAATACTTTTAGTAATTCTCCGAGTTTCACATCAAAGCGTTCAATACATTCTTTATAACCTTTAACATTTCTTCTATGTCCGTATTCTGAATCAAATTCAACTAAATTAACAAAACAAAGACCAACATAATTATCATTTTTTACTTGATTAATTAATTGATTCATACCATCATCATTTGATTTTGTATGAACTGTTTTTGTAACGCCGCAATTGTTAAATATATCAGAAATTTTACCTATACAAGATACTTCATATCCGTTTTCTTTTAATAAGTCCATAGCCGTAATATTGCTTGGTGAAACAGCATAATCTCTTCTATTTGATGTACGAACAAAATTATCTTTGTTTGTTCCAATATATGGTCTAGCAATAACTCTTCCAACTAAATATTTAGGATCCATACAAATCTTTCTTGCTATTTCACAGCATCTATAAAGCTCATTTAAACCAGTTTTTTCTTCATGTCCGCAAATTTGTAAGACTGAATCTGCGGATGTATAAACAATTAATGAATTTGTTTTTATTTGTTCTTCACCGAGTTGTTTAATTATTTCAGTTCCACTTGCAGCATAATTTCCAATAATTTTATGACCGGTTTCTTTTTCTAATTTATCAATTAATTCTTTTGGAAATCCGTGTTCTGTAAATGTTTGAAAAGGTTTTTCAGTATAAATACCCATCATTTCCCAATGTCCAGTCATCGTATCTTTTCCATTACTTTCTTCATTCATTTTTAAAGTATATGAATTTTTATGAGGAATTTTATAATTTAACGAATCAACCAAATCTCCAATTCCGATTTTTTTCAAATTAGGGATATTAATATCAGGAAATCTTTCTACAATATGTCCAAAAGTATTTGAACCTTTATCAGATTTATTTGCTTGGAAAAATTTATTTGCATCTTTTCCATTTCCAATTCCAAGTGAATCCATTACAATAACAATAATTCTTTTGTATTTATACATAAATTAACCTCCATTTATTATTTTACACTATTTTCTTTTTGAATATTTATCATATGCACTAATAATTCTTTGTGTTGTTACTTGAGTATAAATTTGAGTTGTTTCAATATTTGTATGACCTAACATTTTTTGAACCATTATAAGATCAGCACCATTTTCTAATAAATGAGTTGCAAATGAATGTCTTAAAGTATGAGGTGAAACTTTTTTTGTAATTCCTGCCTTCATGGCATAATATTTTATTTTTTTAAAAAAAGACTGTCTAGAATAAGGTTTCCCAGTTTTAGTATTAATAAATAAACAATTAGAATTTTTAAATCTTGAAACATTTCTAACTCTATTCATATAAAGTAATAAATATTCCATTGCAAAATCACCAATTGGAACAATTCTTTCTTTTGAACCTTTACCAGTAACTTTCAATATTTTTTCTGGAAAATTAATATTACTTAATTTTAAATTTATTAATTCACTTACTCTTAATCCGCTAGAATACATCAATTCTAACATTGCTTTATCTTTTAATTCATTAGGTTTTTTAATATCTGGTTGTTCCAATAAATCGTTTACTTCTTGTTCCGTTAAAACTGAAGGTAGATGTTTTTCATTTTTTGGAATAATTAAGTTTAGTTTTATTTTATTATTTAATTGTTCACTAATTAAATAAACATAAAATCCTTTTATAGATGATATGATTCTTAAAATGGAAGATACTGACATACCGGATGTAGATAAATTTAATACATAATCTTCGATATCATCGTCTGAAAATTCGCTAGTATCGGTTTTTTCATTATAAAAATTCAAAAATTTTATTATGTCATTTAGATATGACTCAATTGTATTTTTACTTAATCCTTTTTCTATACTTATATAATTTATATATTTATCTAATGCATTATTTACGTCCATAATCTTGTTCCTCTAATAAGTCGCTTGCTCTAATTAATTTAGAATTCTCATTTTTAATATGTTTATTAAATTCTTTTAACATCAAATAAATAGGATCTTTTTCTTCATAATATTCATAATCAAATAAACTCATTTGAATTTGAACATTGTAATTTTTTATTAATCTTTCAAACGTTACACCTACTTGTCTAACTGTTTGGTTATCAAATATATTATCGAAATCACTTAATAATATTTTTTTAAGATAATTATAATCATCGTTAGGTGTATCTAATTTTTTTGTATACGTCCTTGTTTTAAAATTTGTAAACCTAAATACAATTGTTAAACCTCCGCACAATAAATTTTTATCATTAAATCTATTATAACAATCATCGAAAGATTTTATTAATTCTTGTAATATTGTGTTGTAATCGTTTGTATCGTAAGGTAAAGTTCTTCGATTTCCAATTGAAGAATGATTTGAAAAATGATTATTTTCAAAAATATCATCGCTTGAATTTCCTTCTAAGCAATTTATTATATTTTCAGCTTCATTTTTAATTAAGTGGCTTATAACTTTTTGATTATTATTTTTAATAGCATAATATAAATCACCAATTGTATTAATGTTCAGACTTCTTAACTTTTCAGACATTTTATTACCAATTCCATAATATGTATTAATTGGTCTTGAAAATAACAATTTTTGGATATCTTTTTTTCTAATAATTGTTATACCCATTGGTTTTTTTAAATCAGAACCCATTTTTGCTAAAAATGTTGTTGTAGAAACACCTATTGAACATTTTAAACCTATTTTTTTATATAAAGATTCCTGTATTTGTCTAAAAAAATCTTCATTTAAATTCTTATTGTTTTTAAACAAATCAGTAAAATCAACATAACATTCATCAATTGAAGCAACTTGGATTTTAGAAGTATATTGTTTTAAAAAATAATAAAATTCGTTAGATAATACTTCATAATAATTAAAATCAACTGGAACTATTATTAAATCTGGACAAAGAAGTTTTGCTTTGAACATTGGCATGCCCGATTTTACGCCAAATTCTCTAGCTTTATAAGAACATGTTGAAACAATACCACCTCTTCCATCTTTCCCAATTGCAACTGGCTTATTTTCTAATTTTGGATTTTTTAATTCTTCAGCACGAACAAAAAAAGCATCTAAATCTATATGAGCAATTACTTTAATCATCTTTTTTAATTTCGTTTATTATAAATTCAGGATTTAAATTCTCTGCTTCAAGGCATTCTTCGATAGTTCTATGAGTTATAAACCTATTTTTAATAGCATAAGATTTTATAGATCCTTTATAATTTAATTTAATTAATTTACTAATTAATAAATTATTAAAACCGTTCTCAACGCCATAAACATTATAAATATAGATTATTTTATAATGCATTAAATCATTAACTAATTCATCAGATATAGGATTTTGAAAAATTGATTCAATAATATCAATATTATAATCTTTAGTAAATTTTAATATTGTGTATAAAATAGGTCCAAAAGTAATTAAAACTTTATTTGAATTACATTTTTTAACATATTCATATTGACCAACTTTAATAGAATTATATGCTAATTTAACAGAATGAAAATTTGTTTTTGGGAATCTAATTACTAAAAAACCACTAAAATTATACGAAAAATCTACTAATAATTCACATTGTTCTTTACTACTAGCCATACAAACGACTGTATTCGGTATTTCTAGAAGAAAAGCCTCGTCAAATATACCAAGGTGTGTAGAACCATCTTGTCCTACAAAACCAGATCTGTCTACTAAAATTTTTACATTTAGATTTAAACGGGCAATATCATGAATTACTTGATCAAACCCTCTTTGAAGAAATGTTGAATAAATAAAAACGTATGGTTTTAAACCAGAAAGAGCCATTCCTGCCGATAAGGAAAGTGAATGTTCTTCTGCTATTCCAACATCATAAACTTGATTTTGAAATTCTTTTTTCAATTGTAATAAATCTGAACCAATTAAAGTAGCTGGTGAAACAACAATTACATTTTTGTCCTTTTTTAATAATTTTTTTGTATAATGTGAATATAAAAAGGAATAAGAATTTTTATTTTCGTAATTAATATCTTTATTAATTTTAAATGGTGCTACCCCATGATAATAACCTTCACTATCATTTTGTGCTTTTTCAAATCCTAAACCTTTAATTGTTTTAATATGAACAACAACAGATTTCGTTGTATTTTTTGCTCTTTCAAAATTTTTAATTAATGTTTTAAAATTATGTCCATCAATAGGACCGATATAATTTAAATCAAAAATTGTAAAAATATTCTTTCTAAAAAAAATATTTTTAATAAAGTTTTTAAAATTATATGTTTTTCTATAAAGAAATTTACCTAATTTGTTTTTATTAAAAGATTTTTTATAAGACTCTTTTAATCTATTATAAAAACGAGATGTACTTATTTTCTGCAAGGTTTTTGAAATATTACCTACTGATTTAGAAATAGACATATCATTATCATTTAAAATAATAATAATTTTATGATTTCTTATAATTTCATCATTTAAAGCTTCAAAAATCAATCCGTTCGCAAATGATGAATCTCCGATGTAACATACAATGTCATAATTTTCATGATTTAAATCTCTTTTTAGAGCCATACCCAAAGCTGTAGAAAGAGAATTTGATGAATGCCCACCCTCAAAACAATCATAAATGGATTCGCTGATTTTAGGAAATCCACTTATCCCATCCTTTTTTCGTAGGTTAGTTAGATTTCTACCTGTCAATATTTTATGTGTATAGCTTTGATGTCCTACATCAAAAAGAATCTTATCTTTTGAAAAATTAAAAACTTTGTGCAGGGCAATTATCGATTCAACTGTTCCTAAATTGCTTGATAAATGACCACCATTTTTGGAAACAGAACTAATTATTTCTTTTCTTATATTAGAAGCTAAATTTTCCAATTCATTATAATTTAGTTCTTTTAAAAATAGAGGATCTTTTATAGAATTTAAATCAATAATTTTACTTTTTTTACTCATACCTACTAATAACATACTAAATTAGTACTAAATATATACTAATTTTCTACTTTATTAATTTTTAACTCTGCATCGTTTAATATTTTGGTTAATTCTTCTATTAATTTTTTACCTTCTTCGTAAAGCTTTAAACTTTCATCTAAATCAATATCTTTATCTTCAATTTTTGATACAATTTCGTTTAATCTGTTAAATTTTTCTTCTATATTCATATTAATTATCACCATTCCTTTTTACTTTAATACTTCCATCTGCGAATTTAATTTTAAAATCATCATAATCTTTTGCTTCTTTAAAAGTTGAAATCACTTTATTTTCATTATTATATACCAAAACATAGCCTTTTTTTAGAATATTATAAGGGGATATATTATCTAAAGTTGCATCAAAAAGGCTAATTTTATTTTTATATTCAACTATTTTTTTACTTAATGAATTGCTTAAATTAATTTTTAGTATATTTAAATTGTTTGAAAAATTATTTATTTTTGAACTAAAACTATTATTTTCAATTATATTATTAAGTAATTTTAAATTATTTTCATAAATAGAAAGTTTAAATTTAATATTATTTAAAATTTTAGAATACGAATCTTCTAAGTTTAACAATAAATCATAAGTATTAGGAACTGAAGTCAATGCGGCTGCTGTTGGTGTTGAAACTCTAACATCACATACGTAATCACAAACAGTATAATCAACATCATGCCCGATTGCCGCAATTGTAGGACATTTAATTGAATGTATTTTAACTGCAATATCTTCATCATCAAAAACACTTAAATCTTCACCGCCACCACGCGAAATTATTAAAATATCTAAATCATAAGTATTTGCTTTTTCTAAAGCTTGTAAAATAGAATTTTTAGCAGAATTCCCTTGAACTATGCAAGGAAAAAAGCAAATTATACAATTTTTATATCTATTATTAATATTATTTACGATATCATAATAAGCAGCAGAATTTTCGCCACATAATAGTCCAATATTTCTAGGGAATTTTGGCAAATTCCTTTTTTTATCACTAATAACACCTTCTTTTTGTAATTTTTTAATTAAAAGATTTTTATTTAATAAAATTTCACCTTCATTTTCAAAAGACATTCTTTTTACGACAATATTATATGTACCTTTTTTATTAAAAATTGTTAAAGATCCAGTAATTTTTACCTTATCACCATCTTTAAATTTATTATTATAATTAAAATCTAAAAAAGAATAAACGACACAGCTAATAGAACTATTTTTATCGATTAATTGGAAAAAATAATTTCCAGTTACGTGTTTTTTAAAGTTTTTTAATTCACCAGTTAGCGTAATATTTTTAAAAATATCAACTTCATCGATTATGGATTTAAATAAATTATTAAATTCTGAAACGCTAAATACTTTATTTTGAAAGAAATTGAAATCAATCATAATACCTTATCAAGAAGTCCGTTTATGAATTTATAATCATCAGGATCACTATATTTTTTTGCAAAATTGACTGCATTATCAATTACAATGGCTTTATCAATGTTTCCGACATATTTATATTCAGCAATTGATAAGAATAATATAGCTTTATTTATTAAAGAAACACGTTTATATGTCCAATTTACAAGATTTGCCGTTATTATTGACTTAATTTCATCGAAGTTTTTAATGGTCATTAAAACGCACTCTTTTATGTGAGTATCACAATTTTCATAATTATTTTTACACAATGACTCTATATTATGTTTAATATCAAATTCATAGCCGATTTCTTGTAAAACTAAAAAATCATATATGCAAAAGAAAGATATTAAATTCGATTTATGACGTGAAATAACCATAATTACAACACTTTATCAATACAAACTTCTATTTTAAAAGGAATTTGTTCTAATAATAAATTAATAGTTTTAACTACTGATTTTTGTATATCCAAACAAATTTCATTTAATGGTAAATCTTTTTTAATATTTAAAGAAATATTAATGGATAATTTATTATCTTTATTTACAGTTTTAATTTTTTTAGCAAGACATAAATCATCTTTAGTTAAATTTCTTTTAACAATAATATCATTAACACAGTGAGATGCAATGTCATTAAAAATGTCTAAATCTATATTTAAAGAGCCATTTTGTGTATAACTATCAAGTTTATAATATTTGCCCATTATTTTGACTCCTTAATATATTTTTTAATATCATTTGCCAATCTTTGACTTGTGTAATCATATTCTTTTAATAATACTTTTACATCAGCAGAATCGCCAAAATGATCTATACACATTGTATGTTTTGCATATTTATGTAATCCATAACTTGAAAGCATTTCAACAAATATTCTTTTTTCATATGGTGATTTTAATATTTCGTTTTTATATTCATCGGATTGTTTTTCAAAATTAAACATTGATGGCATAGAAACAACTCTTACATCAATATTTTCTTTTTTAAGAAGTTCTTTTGCTTCAAGAGCTAAATCTACTTCCGTACCAGTTGCAATAATTGTAAAATCAAGTTTAGATTCTTCTTTTGCAATGATATATGCGCCTTTTTCTACACCTTCATAAGATGAATTTGCTTTAAATTTTGATTCACTTCTTGCAGTAATAATTGCTGTTGGTGTATCAAGAGATTTTAAAGCAATTTTATAAGAAGCATAAACTTCCCTTGCATCACATGGTCTTATTACATTTAAATTTGGAATACTTCTTAACATTGCAAGTTGTTCAACAGGTTGATGTGTTGGACCATCTTGTCCAACACTTATTGAATCGTGTGAGAATATATAAATAACTGGTAATTTAGATATAGCGGACATTCTAATTGCAGACTTCATGTAATCGGAAAATACTAAGAAACAGCCAACGAATGGTCTTAAACCGCTATGTAATAACATACCATTTGCAATAGATGCCATTAAAAATTCTCTAATTCCAAAGTGAATAATTCTTCCACCATAATTATTTTTATCAAATACTGTTGCATTATTTAATTTTGTTAAAACACTTCCTTCAACATCGGCGCTTCCGCCAATCATTTTATTAACGACATTTGCATAATAATTTAATGCCGAATTAGAACTTTTTCTAGTAGCTTCAACTTTATTTACATCGAAATTTGTAAAATCTTCTGGTAATAAATAATTTACATCATTACTAAAAGTTAATTTATAATCTAAAACATTACCATCTTTTACTTTTTCAATTTTACTTAACCATTTTGAATGTTCTTTTAGCCCTCTTTCAATAAAGTTTTCTTTCATATTGTCATAAACTTCTTGAGGAATAGTAAAAGGTGGATAATTATAATTAAAGAATTGTTTTGTTTTAATTATATCTTCAGCACTTAATGGACTTCCATGAGCTTTATTTGTTCCTTGAACACTACTTCCGTAGCCAATGATTGTTTTAACAATTATTAAAACAGGTAAATCTGATTTTTTAGCTTTTTTAATAGCAGCTGAAATTTCATCAACATCATTTCCGTCATCAACTGTTAATACATTCCAATGTTCAGCTAAAAATCTTTGAGTTACATCACTATCATCACTTAATGATAATGGTCCATCTAAAGTTACGTCATTTTTATCATAAATAAGAATTAATTTATTTAATTTTAATTTTCCAGCATAAGAAATTGCTTCTTGAGAAATTCCTTCTTCTAAGCAACCATCACCACATAAAACATAAGTATAATGGTCAATATAATTAGGATAATTTGATCTTAAATTTGCTTCTGCCATGGCCATTCCAACAGCTTGAGCTATTCCTTGTCCTAATGGACCGCTTGTTGAATCAACTCCTGGAGTATGACCGAATTCTGGATGTCCTGGAGTAATTGAGCCAAATGTTCTGAATTTTTTTAAGTCATCCATGGAAATTCGATAACTAGATACATGAAGCATTGTATAAAGAAGACTTGAAGCATGACCTGCACTTAAAACAAATCTATCTCTATTAATCCATTTTGGATCAAATGGATCACTAATTAAATGATCTTTAAATAAAGCATATAAAATTGGTGCACTACCTAAAGCCATTCCAGGATGTCCACTTTTTGCTTCATTAATCATGTCAATTGCAGTTGATCTTATAGCTGCAACACTCAATTTATCGATTTCTTTCATAAACTTTCTCCTTTTAAATTATTCAAATTTAATATGTAAATCTTTTAATTGTTCCTCAGTAACATTTGATGGTGCATTTGACATTGGACATCTTGCTTTAAGATTTTTTGGGAAAGCAATTACATCTCTAATATTGTCAGTTTTTGTTAATAACATAGTTAATCTTTCTAATCCAAAAGCAATTCCAGCATGAGGAGGTGTTCCATATTTAAACGCATCAATAAAGAATCCAAATCGCTTTTTAATATCTTCATCTGATAAACCTAATAATTCAAAAATTTTAGTTTGTGTTTTTTGGTCATAAATTCTTAGTGAACCACCACCAGCTTCATAACCATTAATTACAATGTCATAACAATAAGCATAAACTTTTTCTGGTGCTTCATCTAAATATTTTAAATCTTCATCGCATGGTCTTGTAAATGGATGATGTTCAGGAGTTAATTGATTAGTAATTTCATCTTTTGAAAATAATGGCCAATGAACAACCCATAAAATATCATATTGGTCTTTATTTTTAATTAAATCTAATTTTTTTGCTAATTCATTTCTTAAAGCACCTAAACCAAAATTAACATTATATTTAATATTGCTTGATGCAAAAATAATAACATCATTGTTTTCAAGATTTAATTTATTTATTAGTTCATTTTTAATATCATCTGTTAAAAATTTTAAAATAGATCCACTAAATTCATTATTAACATATTTTAAATTGAAAAAGTTTTTCATTCCAAATTTATTAGCAGTTAAATTAAGTTCGTCAAAAATTTTTCTTGAAAAATAATTAGCTGAATTTTTTACAACAATACATTTTAAATATTTGTTATTTTTAAATATTTCAAATTCACTATTAATAAATAAATCCTTAACATCTACTAATTTTAAATCAAATCTTGTGTCTGGTTTATCACTTCCATAAACATTAACAGCTTCATCATATTCCATTTTTCTAATTGGTAATTTGATCTCATAACCAATAGTTTCTTTAAAAATACGATATAGTAATTGGTCCATTATATCTAATAATTGTTCTTGATTTAAAAATGATGTTTCGATATCGATTTGAGTAAATTCTGGTTGTCTATCAGCTCTTAAATCTTCGTCTCTAAAACATTTTGCAATTTGATAATATCTTTCAAATCCTGCAATCATTAACAATTGTTTATAAAGTTGTGGAGATTGAGGTAAAGCATAAAATTGTTGTGGATTATTTCTTGAAGGAACCAAAAATTCTCTTGCTCCTTCTGGAGTAGAAACTCCTAAAACTGGGGTTTCTATTTCTAAAAATCCATTTTTATTAAGAAAATCATGAGTTATAGAAACAATTTTTGATCTTAAAATTAAATTTTTTTGCAAACATAACCTTCTTAAATCTAAATATCTATATTTTAATCTTGTATCTTCAAGCGCGTCGGTATCATCATCAATTATAAATGGAGTCAATTCAGCTGTATTAATAACTTCTAATTTATCGACAACAATTTCAATATTTCCAGTTAAAAGTTTTGGATTAGGTATATCCTTTTTATTAACTACACCATGAATATGAATTAAGTATTCATTTTTAACAACTGGAAATTTTTTTGTTTCATTATTTAATACAAGTTGGATAATTCCGCTACGATCTCTTAAATCAATAAAAGTAAGCGAGCCTAAATCTCTTTTTTTATGAACCCAACCTATTAAATATACTTCTTGACCAACTTTATTTAAATTAACTTCTGTATTAAAGCAAGTTCTTTTAATCTCTTTCATAAAACCCTCTATTATTCATGACAATGATCATTGTCTTCTTCTAAATTTTTATCTAAAAATGAAATTAAATCGTTCTCAACAACTTTAAATTGTTCTTTTGTTTCGATATTTTTGACAGTTAAAATGTGAGTATTAATTTCTTCTTCACCAACTATAATTGCAAATTTTGCATTGTTTCTTTCAGCTTTTTTAAAACTACTAGAAAATGATGAAGATTCAAGATTTATATCACAAGAAAATCCATAATCTCTAATTGTTGTAAATAAAACTGATAAGTATTGATTTGAAATATTACCAATTGGAATTATATAAACATCTAATCCATCATCTTTTGCTAACAAATTATTATCTTTTAATATATTAAAAAGTCTTTCTATTCCAAATGATAATCCAACACCACTAACATCAGGACCACCAATTTCTTTGACTAAATTATTATAAAAACCGCCGCCACCAATCGCACCATAATTAATTCCTTTTTCTGATGTATAATGGTATTCAAAAACTGTTTCACTATAATAATCAAGACCTCTAACTAATTTTTCATCCACTGTATATTCAACACCAAGAATATCTAAACAATTGAGAATATTTTGAAATCTTTCGTTAGATTCTTTACTTAAAAAATCAGAAATTTTTGGCGCATTAAAAATAATGTGTTGATCATCTTCATTCTTACAATCTAATATTCTTAAAGGATTAATTTCTAATCTTTCATGACAATCTGCGCACATTTCATCTATATGTTTAGAAAAATATTCAACTAATTTTTCTTTATATAATTTTCTTGAATTTGCATCACCTAATGTATTTATTACTAATCTTACATCTTTAAAACCAAGCATTTTTAAGGCGTTATATCCAAAAACAATACATTCGACATCTCTTAAATATGAATTTGAACCAACAATTTCAATGCCAAATTGATTGAATTGTCTATATCTTCCTAATTGCGGTCTTTCGTATCTAAAAACAGGTCCACAATAAAATGCTTTTACTGGTACATCATTAAAAAGTAATTTATTATTAACAATACTTCTAATAATTCCAGCAGTAAATTCAGGTCTTAAGGTAATTTCACGTTCACCCTTATCAAGAAATGAGTACATTTCTTTTCGTACAACATCGCTTGATTCTCCAACTGAACGAACAAATAAACTAGTTTTTTCAATAATAGGTATTCTGAATTCTTTAAAATTATATATTTTAGCGATATTTGATAATAAATTTTCAATATATGAATAATTATATGCTTCGTTATTGATAATATCG
This sequence comes from uncultured Bacilli bacterium, assembly GCA_944349595.1. Lineage (GTDB taxonomy): Bacteria > Bacillota_I > Bacilli_A > RFN20 > CAG-826 > Alectryobacillus. Next base: position 133,264 of record CALVNF010000002.1, read on the forward strand.
TGTGTTCCCTTTAAAACAGTATACTCCATACAAAAACCTCTGTAAAATTATACTAATTAATTAGTATAAAGTAAATCAAAGACAATATTTTACATTAAATAATTAGTGAATAATTCTTTTAACTTCAAAAACACCTTTAATATTTAAAATCATATTAAAAATGTCTTGTAAAGTTTTTGCGTCACTTACATAAATTGTAGCTGTAAATGTTGCTATCATAGTATCAGGAAATGACTTTGCATTTAATTTAGAAACTTCTATCTTGTTAATTGAAAATAAATTCATTAGGTCAACTAATAGATCTTTTCTATCATTTGAACTTATAGAAATATCGACAGGATATGTTCCTAAACCCAAATTTTGTTTCCACTCAACTTCTATTAATCTTTCTTTTTCATGAACGATATTTGGACAATTCTTTCTATGAACAGTTATACCTCTTCCTTTTGTAATATAGCCGACAATGTCATCACCTGGAATTGGTGAGCAACAATTTGCCAATGTAATTGCAACATCATCTACATTTTTTACAGTTACGGGTATGTTAGAAAGCTGTTTTTTATTTTTGCTTATTAATTTAAAACGAGTTTTTTTATTGTTTAAATTCAAAAATGAAAGGATTGCACTTGGGAGTGGATTATGGTTTGCAATTCCTATATATAATTCATCAATAGTAGAAAAATGGTAGTTATTTAGTACTTTATTAGTAGATATTAAGTTGATTGCATCATTTTCTGATATTCCTGCCTCTTTAAAACAATCAATTAAACTTTGCTTTCCAATCTTAATTTTATCATCTTTTTGATATTCACTATTCTTTTTAGCAATAAATTTTTTAATTCTATTAATTGCTGTTGCCGTTTTAGCAAATTTTAACCAACCTTCTGAAGGTCCTGGTGAATTTGGATTAGTTTTAATTTCTACAATGTCTGCTGTTTTTAAAACTGTATTTAATGGAACTAATACACCATTAACAACAGCACCTGAAGCGGTATCGCCTACTTTTGTATGAATTTTATAAGCAAAATCTATTGGCGTTGAACCATTTGGTAAATCTACTACTTTACCTTTAGGAGTAAAAACATAAACATTGGCTTCAAAAATATCCTTTGATAAATTTGAAAGATATTCTTGTGCTGCCGTACTCTTTTTACTATCATTTGAAATTTGTAAAAAGTCCCTAAACCAATGTAATTTTTCTTCAATTTCTTTTTGCTCTTGTTTTGGATTATAATTTGAACCTTCTTTGTATCTCCAATGGGCGGCGATACCTGTTTCTGCTACTTCATCCATTTCTTTTGTTCTAATTTGGACTTCGAAGACATTGCCATCACCTGCCATAATTGTTGTGTGTAAAGATTGATACATATTTGGCTTAGGAACTGCTATATAATCTTTAAATCTCCCAGGTACTGGTTTATAAGTAGCATGAATTATACCAAGAATTTCATAACAATTAAGTTCTGTTTCTGTTATTATTCTTAAAGCCAAAATATCATAAATATCATCGAAATTATGCATTTTAACGTATATCTTTTTATAAATTGAATAAATAGACTTTATTCTTGATTCAATTTGGAAAGGAATTTTTGCCTCATATAATAAATCGGCAATTTTCTTTTTAAGATTATCTAATGATTTTTTTCTATTTTTAGTTCGTTGATCGAGAAGATTTGAAATATAATTGTAAATATCTGGTTCAATATATTTTAAAGATAAATCTTCTAATTCAGATTTAATCTTATACATACCAAGTCTATGGGCAATAGGAGCATATATTTCTAAAGTATCTTTTGCCATAGCAACTTGTCTATCAGGACTTAAAGAATCAAGAGTTCTTAAATTATGCAACCTGTCAGCAAGTTTTACAATAATGACACGAATATCTTTAGCCATTCCTAAAAGAATTTTTCGATGATCTTCTGCATCAAAATCAATATCTTTCTTTTTAGACAATTTTAGACGTTGAATTTTTGTCAAAGAATCAACAAGTAAAGCTACATCATTACCAAACCTTGCTTTAATATCATCAATTGTTGCATCTGTATCTTCAACTACATCATGTAATAATCCTGCTTCAATTGTTGAAGGTCCACCATGTAATTTAGATATAATATATGCGACTTCAAGAGGATGACAAATATAGGGTTCACCGCTTTTTCTGAATTGACCTTCGTGTTTTTCTTTAGCATATTCATATGCTTCTTTTATTTTATCTCGGTCTTGTTGATTTGTTATATATTCAAAATAGGATTCTTGCAAATCCTCAAATGTATGTTCTTTTATCTCGTTTCCGTTGTTTTTATTTTCTGCCATATTTCTATTATAAATTTTTTATAAAATTAGTCATCATTTATTATATTAAAATTTAAATTTTCTTTATTATTAAAGATATTTAATGTAAATTTACCATATAAATCTATTGATTTTTTATTATCTAGAAGACTTGGATTAAAATTCCACCAAACTATTTTACTTTTTAAGCTAATTGGCGTAATTATATGTTTGTTATCTTTAGAAAAAGAAAAGCTTTTTATTGTAAAGTCGCTTAGTTTAAAAATTGGCATTTCTCTTCCAATTCCAAAAGGTCCAAATTGTAATAATTGATAATAATTTTCTAAAGTTAAGTCAGTTAAATTAATATCAATATACTCTTTCTTTTTTTCATAATTCTTTTTATTATTTTTAAAATATTCATAACAAAAATCTTTAAATTCATTAAATTTGCAAGTTTCAATTGTTAAACCGCCCGCTGATTCGTGGCCTCCAAATTTAACTAATAATTCATTTGAACTTTTAAAAAAATCTATTAAAGAATAACCATCACTAACTCGAGCAGAGCCTTTCAAATATTTAGGATCGTTAAAATCATAAGTAAATAATATTGTAGGAAGTTTATATTTAAAAAGTGCTTTATTACATAAAAGACCAAGCATTCCTTCTTTTTGGTTGACTATATCTACTATTGCAAAATCATTTTTATTTAAAGAATTTAAATCGAAAGAATTTGATAAATTCTTCCTCTCAATATTTAAATTATTGATAAATTGATAATATTTTAAAATTTCATCATTATTATTTGATGTAAAAAATCTTACAACATTACATGATTCATAATTTTCAGATAATCTTCCAACAGAATTAATTTTTGGACCAATCAAAGATGATACAATTGATTCATCAATAATTTTATTTTCTGCCAATAAATTAAGTTGTAAATAATTATTTTTATTAATAATTTTTAGACCATATCTGACAAAATTAAAATTATTGTCTTTTAAAAACATCATATCTGTAAAAGTAGAAATTGTTGCAAGAGCGATCAAATATTCATCAGCTTGTTTTAGCAATGAATTTGCCAAAACTAAGGATGTAAAGGCACCACTGCAAATTTGTTTTAGATTAGAAATTTGTGGATGAATAATATATTTTGTATCAGGCAATACATCTTTATTTGCAATTTCGTGGTGATCGCAAATTACAACATCGATATTGTTTTCTTTAGCATATTTTATAGCTTCAAATTGTGAAATACCATTATCGACACATATTATGACATCATAATTCTTTTCTTTAAAAATTTTAACTTCATCAACATTTAAACCGTACCCATCTTTATATCTACTTGGTATATAAAATCCATAATTACTAAAATTTAATTTTTTAAAAGTATAGATTAAAATTGAAGTAGCTAACATACCATCAGCATCGTAATCACCAAAAACTAATATTTTTTTGTTCTTTTTAATACAATCTTTAACAAAAAAAGATGATTCAACACCATTTTTAAAATTATTAATGGTGATTAAATCATCAATGTTTGTTTCTTTATCTAAGTTTTTAATATCTTCTAAAGAAATATTGTAATATTTTAATAATTTATCTAAAAAACTAATCATTAATTCCAATAAATGTAGCTTCTTCGAGTTCTTTTCCTCTTTGACGTTGTTTATGTTGTTGTTTTAATGCCTTCTTCTTATTCTTTGAAGGTTTACGATTAGCAACAATCTTATTAATTAATTTCATCAAAGCAAAAGTAAATGGTTCATAAATTATAAGTACTAATAAACATGAAATTATACTTCCACAAAGCATTGAAATAGCAAATACATTTTGTAAAGTACCTACACTAAATCCGGTAAAAATTAATGTTACTAAGAATGAACTAGCAATTACAAATAAGATATATAAAGTAATTTCTTTAGTGTTCTTTTTAGAAATATTTTCTTTATCTTTAATTGTTAAATTAGCAATCTTTGATTCTTTAAGTGACTCTTTATTAAGATATGATAATATTGTAACAGCTAATAGAGTTAAAACCATAACAAATAAAGCAGCTAAGCCAATATACATATTAACTTGAATTCTAATCATTGCAAAAATGGAAAGAGCAAAACCAGAAGTCATAAAGCTTATTAATAAAGCAGCTAAGCCTCTTGATAAGCCAAATCTTATCATTAAATATATACTTGCGCATATAATTGCAATTGATGATGCAAGAGCAATTTCACTAACTCTAAATGTATCAACAGTTCCATAATTTGAGCTTGGAGCAATATCAACATATTGATCTGCGAATACAAGATCTAATGCTTCATCTAAGGCTAAACCACTTTCGTTTTCATATGTAAATAAATTCTCGTTTACATCAATATTTTCAGATAAATTAATTTCATAAATAATGTAATCGTATTGAACAGAGTCGTCTTGATTATCATTTGTATAGTCTGTATAATCGTGTGTCGTTACATTTGTATAGATTTTTTCATTTTCATCAAGTCCTTCAAATGAAATATAATCTAATTTTTGTTCAACTTGATTAATTTCGCTAAATTCTAAATTATCATCTTCTACTCTTAAATAAATTTTATCTGGAGTAGAAATTAAATTTGTTTCTTCAAATGGACTAGAAGTAACACCAAAATATGTAATTGTAGTAATACTTGCGACAGTTAATAAGGAAAATATAATTCCAACAATTCCTTGCTTTGAAAAAACTTTCTTCTTTTCAACTGTAGTATCTTTTTCTTCTTTTTGTTCAACTTCTTCACTTGATTTTTCAACTTTTGCAACGCCTAATAAAGACAAATGTTTTTGGCAAATTGAAGTATTTGTAAAGAAATAAATCATAATTCTATTAATAATAGGATTCATGACTAAATTAATGATACTTGCAAAGAATAAGACAACACCAAATCCAGAAACAAAGCTTCCACCAAGTAAATAAACAACAGCTCCAAGAATTAGAGTAACAATTGAAATATCAACTGTTAAAATACTTGCAGATTTTGAAGCATCTAAATATGCTTTTTTGATAGTTTTACCCTTTTCTAAGTTTACTTTTAATTTATGGGCATAAATTAAATTACTTGAAACAAATAAAACTAATGAAGCGACACAACCAATTAATGAAGCAACAGTAAATATAGAACCGATTCCATTAACAATTGCTAATAAAATTGTAAAGGCAAATCCTGCAGAAATTATTAAGTTAAAACCATTAACTCTATATAAAACAGAGGCGATAAATAACATAACTAAATAAGCTGCAATGAAACAAATTAAAGTTGTAGAAATATTAACAGAAATATTATTTTGAAGATTAACTAATTCTTCAACAAGTGGATTAACATCATTTGAATATAATAAATTAACTCTATAATTTAAATGACTTGCATTCATTAAATGCATATAATACTTAGCATTTTCATTCGCTGTTGCAACATTATTCCAGTTTATATCATTAATATCTGTTGCATCTTCACTACCTTCAACATTGAAATAAATACAAATAGACTTATGTTCATCGGTTGTTTTTTCATACCAAATATTGTTATAGTCAAAGTATAAAATTAATTTTCTTTGAATATTAACATTGTTATTGGCGGCTTCAAATGTATCTCCTTCTTTCCAGTTACTCCAAAGATAAAATCTACCTTCGTTTGAAACTTCTGTAGATTGTTCTTCATCATCACTTGTAGCTTGATCATTTAATTCTTGAGCATGATCAACAGCTTGTTGGAAAGTTTCAGGATCTTCTAGAGGTATAACTAATGCTGGGTAGAAGGTTTCTCTTACAATATAGGCATCTTCAACACCAAACATTGGTTCACCACCATCGAGATTTTCACCTCTGTAGTTACTATAAATATATTCTGAATCGTAAGTAGTTAAAGTTAAATTACCATCAAAAGCTAAATAGCTTGAAATATGTTCATATTCATTTTTATTTTGTGCAGAGAATGAAACACTAATCATATTATCGCCTTGAGTTGTAATATTATATGTTTCAACTCCGTAGTTTTCTAATCTTGTTTCGAATTCTTTTGCAATTTCATCGATTGCTCCATCAGCAATCATTTCATCACCTTGATCGGTAATACTATTATCTAAATCGGTAATTTGATAAACGTATTGTTTAGCCGTTCCATAATCATAACCAGTACTAACATTAGTTAAAACAGGTTTTGCCATGACACAAACGCTTAAAATCATCGTGAATAGTATTCCTATATAAGCTATTAATCTCTTCATAATTTAACCTCAATTCCAATAAATACTCGTTTAATATAATACTATATATTTATTTATAAATAAATATAAAATTTTTTAGTTAAAATATTCAAATTCAAAATCACACAGTGTAACTAGGTCCCCGTCTTTTGCTCCCATTTCTTCTAACTTATCATCTACACCTATGTAATTTAAATATTTAATAAGTCTCATCATACCTTCATCAGTTGATATGTTCATTAATTTATATGTTTTTTCAACAGATTCCCCAACAATTTTATAATGATTATTTGACACTTTAATTATGGAGAACGTCTCATCTGATTTTGGTTTATATTCATACTTTTTAAATGTAGTATTTTGAATATCAGGATTATTAATTTCTTCAGTTTTTTGTAATTCAACTAATTCAAATAATTTATTAATAGCTGTATTTAAATTTTTATGTAATACCGATGAAATAGGGATTATATCAATCTTACCATTAATATACTTTTCAAGTTTTTTTAGATTTTCTTCTGATCCATCAACATCTGTTTTAGTTGCAAGAATCAATCTTTTTTTCTTATTCAAATCTGAATTGTAAGACCTTAATTCTTCTTCAATAATTTTAAATGCCTCCACTGGATCATATCTTCCATCCATTGAAATAACATGACAAATTACTCTACAACGCTCTATATGTCGCAAAAAAGTAAAACCTAATCCTTTTCCTTTTGATGCACCTTCGATTAATCCAGGTAAATCAGTTATTATAAAACTTCTATACTCATCAACATAACAAACACCTAAATTAGGTGAAATTGTCGTAAAGTCGTAATTTCCTATTAAAGGATTTGCTCTTGTAACTACACTTAAAAATGTAGATTTACCAACACTTGGTAATCCAACAAGACCAACATCAGCTAAAAGTTTTAATTCTAAAATAACTCTTTTTGTAGTTCCTGGATGTCCATTTTCGGCAATTTTTGGAGTCTTATTATATGGTGATTTAAAACATAAATTACCTCTACCTCCACGTCCACCTTTTGCAACCATGAATATATCGGAATCATTTTTTAAATCGGCAAGAATATCATTAGTTTTTTCATCTATAATGATTGTACCAACTGGTACATCACAAATGACATCAGGTGCGCATTTACCATATTTATTTTTATTTTGTCCTTTTTCACCATCTTTTGCTTCAATTACTTTCGAAAATCGATAATTAATTAAAGTGTTAATTTTATTTGATGCACGAAAAAAAATACTACCACCTTTACCACCGTTACCTCCGCTTGGACCACCTTTTGCAGTGTTTTTATCACGTAGAAAAGCAATAGCACCATCTCCGCCTTTTCCGCTTCTAACTTCTACTACAACTCTATCTATAAACATAATTACTAAAAAACTACTAATTTTATACTAAATATATACTAAAAAAGTCCTTTATCAGGACTTTTTTATTTTTTTATAAAGCTTTTACTTCAAGAACACTTACTTTTGTTCTATTTTTTCCAAAACGTTGAAATTTAACAATACCAGCCTTTGTAGCAAATATTGTATCATCTCCACCTTTTTTTGTATTAAGCCCTGGATATATCTTTGTGCCTCTTTGTCTATAAATAATAGCACCTGCTTTTGCAAATTGACCATCAGACAACTTAGCACCTAATCTTCTACCAGCTGAGTCTCTACCGTTTTTAGTAGAACCAACACCTTTTTTGGATGCAAATAATTGTAAATTTAATTTAAACATCATTTTCTATTTCCTTTCTATACTAATATTTTTAGGATATTCTAAGGACATTTGTTCAAAACCGTTAATTAATACTTCAATTACAACTTGATTGTGGAAATCAAATTCTTTTATATTGTCAATTTTAACAAATCCTTCTTTTAGAATAATTTCTTTTGTATTCACATTATTTAGTGAATTAATACATGCATAAATTAATGAACTAATCCCGGCACAAACAATGTCTTTACCATAATCAGCATAATTTGCATGACCAGAAATTTCTATTGAATCAACTTTTTTATTAATTTCAAAAATTGATATTTTAATCATTTTATTATTTATAAAGTAATTGATTCAATTACAAGTGATGTATAAGGTTGTCTGTGTCCGATTTTTTGTCTATGGATTGCTTTTGATTTATATTTGTAAATATGAATCTTTTTACCTAAACCTTGTTTTTCAACTTTAGCAACAACTTTTGCACCTGCAAGGTAAGGATTTCCAACACTTAATTTATCACCACTAACCATTAAAACTTTATCAAAAGTATAAGTTGAACCAACTTCTTCATGTAATTTTTCAACATAAATTTTTTGACCAACTTCGACTTTTAATTGCTTACCGCCTGTTTCAATAATAGCGTACATATCTCTCCTCCTTTTTTCTAAGTACTCGCTTCGTAAGGTAAAATTTAGACCTTAAAAATGCGGTTGTAGTCATTCGAAGGACAACAACGTAAATAAAATACCATAAAATTAGTAATAAGTAAAGAAATATCATGGATATTTCGTGTTTTTAGATTAAGAAGTTCTCTCTAAACGAAAAATACTCTTTTTTACTAATAATTATAAAATCTAGTACTTTTAATTTCAAAAAATCACTTCTTGTTTTTAGATTGTTATAGAAATTAAGATCTTCATATGATGGTTCTAAGATATTATTAACGTGATTATGAATTATAATAAATTTTTTTACATCGAATTTTAATAATTTGGAAAATAAATTTGTTAAATCTAATCCAATTGAATTAGAATAACCCTCAAATTTCTCTGTATGTATGACATAATTTTGCTCATTTAAAAATAAAACAAATAAATTTTCATTATTAATTTCTGATATTAATATTTGGAATTTTTTAAGTAATATTTCAAGATTACTTTTGTCGTATTTGTCTTTATATTCTAACGAATTAATTCTTTTTGACAATTCAAAAACTGCACAAATATTGAGAGCCTTAATTTTATTCAAACCACTAATTTTCACTAATTCAGTATAATTTTGATTTGCTAAAAAATTTAAGCCCCCAAAATGATTAATCAAATCTTGACTTATTTGTAAAACGTTTTTATTTTTCACTCCACTATTTATTATAATGGCTAATAACTCATAATTTGTTAATTTATCAATCCCATATAAAAGAGCTTTTTCTCTAGGTCTTTCACTTTTTGGAACGGATAATTTAAAGTTCATTTAATTCCAATCAAATTTAAAACCACCTGGTATTGAAACAGTTGCATCAGTTGAATTAAATAATCTAAAAACAACTACGGCAATAATTGCAGTTACTAAAATTGCCATAACAGCTGCAATTGATAAAGCTTCTCCTGGCTTTATTGTTTTCATTTCATTAAAAGTTAATTCTTTCATTTTTTTACCCCCTTTAATAAATAAGTCGAGTAAAAAAGATAAAATTATCCTAAATTTTTAATTTTTTCTAAAATTTGTTGTAATAAAATTTTATGATTTTCTAATTTGTCTTGTTCTAATTTAATTTTTTCTTTTGGAGCTTTTTTCATGAAATTAGGATTGTTTAACAATTTTTCGCATCTATCAATTTCAAATTTCTCTTTTTCCAAATCAGCGTTTAATTTATTTAAAACTTCGCTTTTATCGATGTTATCTTCAATAAAAATTTCTAAATCAGGATAAATTAATGAATTTAATTTTAATGATTCATTAACAAAAGAAACATCATTAGAATATGAGAAATATTTTAAATTATTTATAAATTCATCACTTAAATTAAGGCTTGTTTTAATTTTTAATTTTAATGAATAATTTGGAGCTAATTTATTATTAACCTTGTATAAACGAATATCCTTAATAACATTTTTCAATAATTCAACTTCTTTAATTGAATCTTTAAAGACTTCTTTTGAATTATAAATTGGATAAGATTCTAACATAATAGATTCCTTATGTTTTGGAAGCGAAAGATAAAGTTCTTCGCTAATAAATGGTGAATAAGGATAAATCATCATAATAACGCCTTGTAAAATATGTAATAAAATTTTCTTAGTATTATTTTTGATATTGATATTATCGCTATTTAGTTTATTTTTACAAAGTTCAATATAAAAACTACAAAAATCATCATAAACAAAGTTATAAAGATATTTACTTGCTGCACCTAAATTATATTTTTCCATATTATTAGTAACATTTTTAATTGTTAAATTAAATTTAGTTAAAATATATCGATCAAATATATCTAAATATTTCTTTTCAAATGAACTATCACTAGTAGAATCAATGTTTAATAAAATATATCTAGAAGCATTCCAAATTTTGTTTAAGAAATTTTGGCTAGAAGATACTTTTTCTTCGCTATATCTCATATCTAGTCCTGGAGTCGATGAAGTTGCCAAAAAGTATCTTAAAGCATCAACACCATATTTATCGATTACATCAATTGGATCAACACCATTTCCTAAAGTTTTAGACATTTTTCTTCCTTTATTATCACGGATTAAACCGTGAATTAAAACTTTATTAAATGGCTTATTATTTGTTAAATATAATGATTGATTAATCATTCTAGAAACCCAAAAGAAAATAATATCATAAGCCGTAACTAAAATATCTGTTGGGAAATATCTTTTAAGAAGATCGGTTTCTTTTGGCCAACCAAAGCCAGAAAATGGCCACAAAGCACTTGAAAACCAAGTATCTAATACATCTTCATCTTGTTTATAATTTTCAATATCTTTTGGTGGTACTTCGCTAACTAAAACTTCACCGGTTTTTTTATTATAATATGCAGGAATTCTATGTCCCCACCAAAGTTGTCTTGAAATACACCAGTCATCTATATTTTCCATCCATTGAATAAAAACCTTATTGAAACGTTGAGGAATAAATTGAATTTTATCATCAGATTTTTGATACGCAATTGATCTTTCAGCTAGTTGTTTCATTTTTACAAACCATTGCTTCGATAAATATGGTTCAACAATACATCCGCTTCTTTCTGAGTGACCAACTGAGTGAGTAATTTTTTCAATTTTAATTAAATTGCCTTCATTTTTGATTTTTTCAACTAATTTTTTTCTACACTCAAATCGATCTAAACCATTAAATTCACCAGCTAATGAATTCATAGTTCCATCTTTATTTATACAAATTGGATGAGGTAAATGATATTTTTCACCAATTATAAAATCGTTAGGATCATGTGCTGGAGTACATTTCATAACACCAGTTCCAAATTCTATATCAACATAATTATCGGCAATAATAATTAATTTTTCTCCATTTGCTGGATTAATTGCATATTTTCCAACATATTTTTGATATCGTTCGTCTTTTGGATTAACCGTTAAACAAACATCACCAAACATTGTTTCTGGTCTTGTTGTAGCAACGGTTAAATATTCATCTGAATCATATAACTTATATTTAAAGTAATAAAATTCACCTTTAATATTTTTATGGATAACTTCGACATTTGATAAAGCTGTTTGTTGTACTGGATCCCAATTTATAATTCTTTCACCTTGATAAATTAATCCATCATCATACATTTTTTTAAAGACATGATTAACAGCCCTATTTAAATCTTCATCTAAAGTAAAACGTTCTTTTGAATAATCAAGCATTAATCCCATTTTCGCCCATTGATTATGAATTGTTGTGACATATTCGTTTTTCCATTCCCAAACTTTTTCTACAAATTTTTCACGGCCTAATTCATTTCTAGAAATTCCGAGATTTTTAAGTCTTTCGACTACTTTTGCTTCGGTTGCAATTCCAGCATGATCAGTTCCTGGAAGCCATAAAACATCAAAGCCTTTTGCTTTTTTGTATCTTGCAATAATATCTTGAATTGTCGTATCAAAAGCATGACCAATATGTAATTTGCCAGTTACATTTGGAGGTGGGATTACCATTGAAAATTTTTGTTTACTAATGTCACCGGCAGTAAAATAACCTTTTGATTTCCAATTTTCATACTTATCTTTTTCAACTAATTTTGGATTGTAATGTTTATCAAGCATATCAAGTCTCCTTAAAATAAAAAAAGTACCTTTTAAAGGACGCTTTTAACGTGGTACCACCTTTATTTGTAAAAATTTACACACTTAATTTATAATTTTTAACGCAAATTAACGAGTTTTTTATTTGAGCGACCCTTCTATAAAATTTTAATGTTTTGCACCAACCAACAATTCTCTTTTTAAAATATTTATATACTTCTTCTCAAAACCAATTTATATTTTACCAAATTTATAAAATCGATGAAAGAAAATCTTTAAAATCAAGTAGATTTATTTCGTTATTTATATTTGAATAAAAGATTTTTGTATTTTCTTTAATTAAATTATTTTCTTTAATTCTTTTACTAATTGCGTATTTTTCTTTTTGATTTAATTTATCAACTTTTGTAAATAAAATAACATAATTAATTTTATAATGATTTAAAAATTCAATCATTGAATTATCATCATTAGAGAATTCTCTTCTTCCATCAATTAATAAAACAACGCATTTAAGGTCATTATTGTCGCTAAAATAACTATCCATTATTTTTGAATATTCAATAAAAGAAAATTTATTACTTTTTGAATATCCATAACCAGGAGCATCAACAAGATAAAATTTGTTGTCAACTAAATAAAAATTTAATAATTTTGTATGACCTGGTTTTGATGATACAAACGCTAATTTTTTAAACCCGGTAATTTCATTAATTAAAGTAGATTTTCCAACATTTGATTTTCCAACGAAAATAACCTGAGGAAGTTTTAATAAATCCTCAGGTTTTTTTACATATGATCTAATAAATTGGATATTATTAAAATTAATCATTGTTATTATCTATGATTGCATACTTTATAGCATCAGATACTTTCTTCATATAGACAATATTCAAATTACTTTTAACTTCTTGAGGTAATTCTTCGACATTTTTTCTATTATCATATGGAACAATAACAGTTTTAATACCGCTTCTTAAAGCAGCTAAAGTTTTTTCTCTTAAACCACCAATTGGTAAAGCGTTGCCTCTTAAAGTAACCTCACCAGTCATTGCAATTTCACTTGAAACCTTTTTACCAGTTAAGCAAGAAATAATAGCTATTGTAATTGCAACGCCAGCGCTTGGACCATCTTTTGGAACAGCGCCTTCAGGAACGTGAATGTGAAGTGTGTTTTTTTCAAATATCCTATTATCAATATGAAACTTCTTTGCATTTGCTCTAACATAATCGTAAGCAATTGAACACGATTCTTTCATGACATCGCCTAATTTACCAGTTAAAACGAGTCCACCTTTACCAGCAAATGAGTTCACTTCAATTGGTAAAATGTCTCCACCAAATTCAGTATAAGCAAGCCCAGTTACAACTCCAACTTGATCTTTTTTCTCTTTTTTACTGAATTCAAAAATTTCAATTCCTAAATATTTTTTAACTTCTTTTGGTTCGATATTGACTTTTGTTTTACGATTAGAAATCAAATACTTAACAATAACTTTTCTTACAATTGTTTCAATTTTTCTTTCTAATTCTCTTGCGCCTGCTTCCCTTGTATACGAATTAATAATTAATTTTATTGCATCATCTGAAAAAGTTATTAAATCTTTATCAATGTTATTTCTTTCCAATACTTTTGGAATTAAATATTGTTTTGCAATTTCTAATTTTTCAAGTTCGGTATAAGATGACATTTCAATTAATTCTAATCTATCTCTTAAAGGTTCAGGAATATCATATAAATAGTTTGCAGTTGCAATAAATAATACATTTGATAAATCATATGGCTCTTCTAAATAATTATCATTAAATGCATAGTTTTGTTCTGGATCCAAAACTTCTAATAATGCGCTTGCAGGATCACCACGATAAGCGTTATTTACTAACTTATCAACCTCATCTAAAATAAACACAGGATTGATTACTTGTGCTTTTTTCATTCCATTAATAATACGACCTGGAATAGCTCCTACATATGTTCTTCTATGTCCTCTAATTTCTGCTTCATCGGAGACACCACCAAGAGAAACTTTAACGCATTTTCTATTTAAAGCTTCTGCAATCGATTTGGCAAGTGATGTTTTTCCGACACCTGGTGGCCCATAAAGACATAAAATAGGTGATTTTAAATTGCCTGTCATTTGTTTGACAGCTAAATATTCAATTATTCTTTCCTTGACTTTTTCTAAGCCATAATGATTTTTATCAAGTACTTTCTTGACAACTTTTATATCATTATTATCTTCTGTTTTTTGATACCATGGAATATTCATTAGAGTTTGAATATAATTTTTAATTAAAGCAGCCTCTTGAGAACCAGGTTGCATCATATTAGCTCTTTTTAATTCTTCCCTAACTTTTTCTTTAACATATTGAGGATAAGGATTTTTTTCCAAATTATCTAGAATTTGTTCATCATCATCTTCTGAGTTTGTTACTTCACCTAATTCTTTTTTGATTGCTTTTAATTTTGCTCTCAAAATGTATTCTCTTTGATATTTTACATTTTCATCATAGATATCTTTTTCAATTTGTTCATCAACTTCTTTTACGATTATTTCTTTATTTAATAAAGAGTAAATAATTTTTAATCTTGCAACTTCATTAAATGTCTCTAATAAATTTTGCTTTTCTTCAAAACTCATCGGAATATAATTTGCAATAGTAAAAGCAAAATTATTTTCAACTTTTCCTGAAACTAAGTTATTGAAAACATTTTTTGGAAATCTTTGAAAAATTTTAGGAAGTTTTGACATTAAATCAGTAATTTTTCTAAATAATGAAACGATCAACATTTGATCTTCGTTTTCATCTTGTTCTAAAATTTTTCCAGAACCAAGATAAAAATCATTTTCAAATTTTATATCATCTAACTTAAAAATATCTTGACCAAGGATTGTAACCTTTAATCCATTATTACCATTATTTGTTACAGAAGTTATTTCACAAATTGTACCAATTTGATTTAAAAAATTAAAATTTGGTTTAAATTCTCGGCTAGCAGAATCTTTTAAAGAAGTAACTATAATATAAGATTGACTATTTTTCTTAGCTTCTTCAATTGCAGCTATACCATCATAAGTTCTTACATCAAGATTAATATAATTTCCTGGAAAACAAACTGTATCAGCGATAATCAAAACAGGTAGTACAATATTGTCATTAACATTTGGTTCGGCCATAAACTACCTCCTTTAAAGTTATTATATTATATTTAAAAAATATTATATGCAAAAATACTCTTATAAATAATTAAAGAATAAAACTATTAATTATTTTGTTTCTTTAAAGTTATTTTCCTTTAAGAAAGTTTCAATTTTTCTTTCTTGTAAATTTTGTCTTAAATCAGCCATTTGATTTGCAATAGCTTTTTTAACTTCATCAACACTTCTATTATAAAGTTTTGACATCTTTTCGATTTCTTCATCGACATCTTTGTCAGTAACATTTAATTTTTCAGCTTCAGCAATCTTGCCTAAAACTAACATTGTTTTTAAATTTCTTTCAGCATCAACTCTTAAAGTTTTTTCTAATTGTTCAAGAGTTTGATTTGTAATTTCTAAATATTGATCAAAAGTTAAACCATTTGATGTAACTCTTTGTTCAATGTTATTTTTCATAGCTTCAACTTCACGATCAACAAGTTTAGAAGACATTTCAATTTTTGAATTTTCAACAATTTTTTCAAGTAATTTATTGAATCTACTTCTTTCAGCTTGTTGTTGTTTATTTGCTAAAATTTGTGATTTTTCTTTTTCTTTTAATTGTTCGACAGTTTCAACACCTTCCATTTCAAGTGTTTTAACAAATTCATCATTTACATCTGGAATTAATTTTTCTTTAACTTCGTGAATTGTACATTTAAAAATTGCATCTTTTCCAGCTAAATCTTTAACATATTGTTTTGGGAATGTAACGTTAATTTCTTTAACATCACCAGCTTTTACACCAACTAATTGTTGTTCAAAACCTGGGATAAATTGATTGCTTCCTAATTCAAGGGAATAATTATTTGCAGAACCACCATCAAATGGTTTTCTATCAATATAACCAACAAAATCTAAAACAACAGTATCACCCATTCTTGCTGGTTTATCACTTTGTTTTAACATTGCATTATCTAAAGCAATTCTGTTGATTGCTTGATTTATTTCTTGTTCGCCAACTTCAACGTTTTCTTTTACAACTTCAATGTCTTTGTATTGACCTAAAGTAACTTCTGGATAAACAGAAATTTCAAAAGAAATTTCTAAATTATCTTTATCAACTTTATTAAATTTGATATCTGGTTCGATAATTGGAGTAATTTTATTTTCAGTTAAAACTTTTTCATATAAGCTTTGAGCAATAACTCTAAAACCTTCATTTAAAATATCACCTTCATTAATATGAGGTCTTGCTAATTCATCAGGAATACTTTTTCCATCTCTAAAACCTTTTAATTTTAATTTTGCTTTTAATTTTTCAAAAGCTTTCTTTTGAGCATCTTGCCATTCTTGTTTGTCAGCTACTACATCAACTGTAACAATACCTTTTTCATTCTTGACTAAATTAGATTTCATAAATTCCTCCATATGTATATATAATTTTTTAATAAATAATTTAATGGCGTCCCTGAGGCGACTCGAACGCCTGACCCACAGCTTAGAAGGCTGTTGCTCTATCCAACTGAGCTACAGGGACAACTGAATAATATAATATCACAAACCTTTAAATTATAAAATATAATTTATAATTTTTTTAACAAAAGTAAAAAAAATATGTTTTTTAATCATCTTTGTGTATTTTATTGTATAAATTTAAGGCTACTTTTTTATTTAAAAATTGCTCAAGTTCTAAAAGAGATGCTTGTTTTAATGAATTTAAGTCAGGATATGTTTCATAAATCAAATTCTTTTTAACTTTACCAAGACCTTCGACATCATCAAGAATTGATTTTTTGTAATTTTTTAAATGAGTTTGTCTAAAAAATGTAATTGCAAATCGATGAACTTCATCTTGCATTGAACTTAAAAATAGATATAAATCGCTTTTTTTATCTAATGGAATTTTATTTCCATCTAGTGAAATTATACCTTCTGTTTGATGTTTATCATTTTTATAAAGTCCGAAAATATCAATGTTTTTGATATTTAAATTATTTAACACATTTTTTGCAACCACAATTTGATTTAACCCCCCATCAATTAAAATTAAATTAGGTAATTCTATTCCATCATTTATCATTCTTTTGTATTTTCGTGTTAACACTTCTTTCATATTATCCAAATCACTTTTTGTATTTTCATTATTTAATTTAAATTTACGATATAATCTTTTACAAGCAATACCATTTATATATGCAACTGAAACACTAACTGCATCATATCCAGAAATATGAGAATTATCAAATAATTCGATATATTTTGGATATTTTATGTTTAATAAATTTTGTAAATTAATTAAAATTGATTCAACATCTCTAGTGGATTTTTCTTTATTAAAATATTTTTCAAGACCTTTTTTCGAATTTTCAATTAATTTATTTAAAACATCAAAATTCTTACCTTTTGTTGGGGAAATTATTTTACAATTTAGATAATCTTGTAATGAATTTTTTAAATCTTTTGAAAAAACAATTATTTCTTTTGGTAATTCATTTTTTGCATAATATTGAGTAATAAGATCAGAAACAGTTTCCAATTCATTTTCAAAAATTTCAGAAATTATTTCGTCTTTTCCAAGTAACATACCATTTCTATAAACAAATAATGCGATGCAAACATAATTATTAAAAGATGTATACGCAAAAAAATCTTTATTTTCATTAGAATTAAAATCAACTGTTTGCAATGTTTTAATATGATTAATTGCATCTAATAATTCTTTATAATATTTCGATTCCTCAAAATTTAGTTTTTCATTATTTTCTTTGATTTTATCCATTAAATTATCTTCTATTTCTTTTGTATTGCCTTTTAAAAATTTATAAACTTTTGAATAAAGTTCGTCATTAACAGAGTCGTCAATCTTTTTAATGCAATACCCAAGACATTGATTGATATGATAATAAAGACAAGGTTTTTTTGGTAAAACATTACATTTTTTTAACGGAAATAATTTATTAATTAAATCAATAATATCATAAGCAAAAGTTGATTTTGGATATGGGCCAAAATATGAATAATTTTTATCTTTTATATTTCTTTTTAATTTAACTTCGATTATACCCCTCTTTTTTAGGCCAATATAAGGATAATGTTTATCATCTTTTAAAAGAATATTATATTTTGGCAAATATTTATGAATCAAATTATATTCTAAGATAAATGCTTCTGATTCATTACTTGTAATAATAAAATCAAAATGATCAACATTACTAACCATTGCTTGAACTTTTCCACTTTGTGGTCTTAAAAAATATTGACTAACACGTTTATATAAGTTTTTTGCTTTTCCAACATAGATTACTTCGTTATCTTTATTATACATTTGATAACAACCCGGATTATTTGGCAAAGCATCGATTAATTTTTTTATTGTTTGATTCATTTTAAGTTAACTATGGTTGCTCCATAACCCCCTTCATTTGGACCGGCAAAGGAAAAAGATTCTACAAGATCAGATTTTTTTAAATAATCTATCACCGCATTTCTAATAACACCCGTTCCAAAACCATGAATAATACGTACTCTTTTTAAATTATTTGAAGAGGCATTGGCTAAAAATCCTTTTAAAAGATCTATCGCTTCTACTCTTGTCTTCCCTAATAAATTTAATTCATATGAAATATTTTTAATGTAATAAGAATCGACATTTTTAATCTTCTTTTCTTTAGTTACAACATGATTTGTTTTTTCTAAATTTGATGAATTTATTGTATAAGATTTACCACCATCTGTTTTTATTAAAATATCGTCGTTTGCTTTTAAACTAATTATCGTACCTTCGATTGGTAAATCTTTATGTTTGACATAATCACCAATTTTAAGCTCTTCGTTTGGCTCTTTGTTTTTTATAGTATTTGAAGATTTTGATAAATCATCTAATTGCTTATCGACATTAATTGATTCGTGAAGTTTAATAGAAGATTTTGATAATAAATCTTTTTTAATTTTATCAATTTTATCCTTAAATTCTTCAATTTCTTTTTCTTTTATGCTTTGCATTTCATTATCAAAATTTTTCAATTTTCCCTGCAAAACCTCATTATTTTTATTTAGTTCTTTAATTTTTTTATCCTCAATATTAATTTTTTCTTTTAGTTCATCATTGAGTTTTTTATTCTTAATAATTTCGTTAGTCAAAATAGAAATATTATATTCAGCGTTATCTTTAAGTTGACTATTTAAAATAGAAATTGCATCTTTGATAACGTTTTTATTAAGACCTATTTTTTTAGCAATCATAACACCATATGATTTGCCTGGCAAAGACATAACAAATTTATATAGAGGTTTTATTTCTTTTTCATCAAATAACATTGAACCACACAAAATTGATTTTTCTGTTAAAGAATAAGTTTTTAATAAGGTAAAATGGGATGTTATTAATACTTTACCAGCAATATTTTTTAAATATTTTGCAACTGCTAAAGCAAGCGCTTCTCCTTCTTTTGGATCTGTTCCATTACCTAACTCATCAATTAAAACAATATCATCTTCTTTACAAGAATTCATGATGTTGTTAATATTTAAAATATGTGACGAAAACGTTGATAAATTAGCTTCAATTGATTGAGAATCACCAATTTCTATATAAATATGTTTGAAAAATCCAATACTTGAATCAGGATTACAAGGAACAGGAATATTTAATTCATTCATTAAAATTATTAAACCAACCATTTTTAAAAATACAGATTTACCACCAGCATTAGGTCCTGAAATTATTAATTCTTTATTTTCGCTTTTCATTTTTAAAGAATTTGCAACAACACTATTTTTATCAATTAATGGGTGTTTTGCATCAATTAAATCAATTGAAACATCATTTTTTGTCTCTATTAAAACACCATCTATTTCCATTCCATAAATAGATTTAGCATTTAAAA
Organism: uncultured Bacilli bacterium; assembly: GCA_944349595.1. Classification (GTDB taxonomy): domain Bacteria; phylum Bacillota_I; class Bacilli_A; order RFN20; family CAG-826; genus Alectryobacillus. The sequence goes on from CALVNF010000002.1 coordinate 153,785, forward strand.
AATCAAAATATCCAATCGAATATTCATTATCAATTATTTCTTTTTCGTATAATAAAATATTATTAGTCAAATTTTTTAAAATTAATTTTATTTCATTTGATTCAAGATTTTTTTCATTATATATCTTATTACAAATCTCAATACATGAATTTGGTTGAATGAAAACAGTTTCTCCACTATCGGACATTCCAATAATTAATCCTTTAATTTTATTTTTAAAATATGACTTAACAGCCAAAACATATGTATCATTTTTTATATAGATTTGGGAATCGGTTAAATAATCTTTATTTGTCATTAATAAATTATTGATTGTATCTTTCAAATCATTTTCAAGGGATTTTAAATTTTGTCTAATAGTATATAAATTTTGACTTGCATCATCTTTTATATTGTAATTTGTATCAAAAATTTTTTTAAATAATTCTTTGATCTGAGTAAAATCATTAAGTTTTAATAAAATTGAATTTAAAGACGAATTTTGATCAATTTTTTTAAAAAAAACTTTTAAATAATCGTTTAATTTAAAAAGACAATTAAAATTAATTGCATCATTTTTATTTAAAATTCCGCCTTTTTTGTAATATTTAATGATGTTTTCAAGACTTTCTAATTTATCAATTGATAAAGGACCATTAATTTTTATATAATCATAAAGTTCTTTAAAAATTTGTCTTTTTTTGTTAAATTTTGTGTAATCATTTGGAAATTTTTCGTTCTCGAAAATTTTAATTCCACGATTTGTTTTTAAATAGGAATAGATTTTGTCATATATTACATCAAAATCTAACATCTTATAGTACTTATTCATACTCATATATAATAGCATAATAATACTTTTTTTATTACAATATTAATATGTTGAAAATTAAGATTGATGAAGAAATTAAAAATAAAATTATAGAAAAATATTCTAGTTATCAATTAACTTCGAAAAATATATATCTAGACTTTTACGCTTTAATAAATGACACAAAAATACAAATTTATTCAAATGCAAAAAAGAATGATTTTAAATTACTAATTGATGGTGAAGATGAATTAAAAATTTTTAACGATTTAAACTTATCAAAAGAAAACTTAATAAATGAAGATAAAAAAATAAGAGAATCGACTACTACTACTACTTTTCTTAATTTAGAACCTCAAATCGGGAGTGATGAAGTTGGTTTTGGTGATTTTTTCGGTCCAATTGTTGTAGTTGCTGCATATTATGATGAAAATTTTAAGGAATTATTTGATGAATTAAAATTTAAAGATTCAAAAAAATTAACTGATAAAAAAATATTAGAAATTGTTCCAAAAATTTTAGATAAAGTTAAATATTCATGTTTGGTTGTTGATGATATTAAATTAAATGAACTTATAAATAAAAAAATGAATTTTAATCAAATTAAATCGATTTTGCATAACACATGTTTAAATAACTTATATAATAAGATAGATGAGAAAGTAAATTATATTTTTATAGATAAATTTAATGATGAAAAAAAATATTATGAATATATAAAAGATGAAAAAAATGAACTAAAAAATATCACTTTTGAGATTCATGGCGAAGAAAAATTTCCAAGCGTTGCACTTGCAAGTTGCATTGCAAGATATGTTTTTTTAGAAAAAATGGAAATTTTAAATAAAAAATATAATGTTAAAATACCATTTGGAGCTTCTAAAATCGTTGATGATTTTGCATTAAATTTCAAAAATAAATACGGTTTAAAAGAATTACAAAAAATAACTAAAACAAATTTTAAAAATTTTAAAAAATTAACTTAAAACTTCAATTGCTTTTTTAAAATATTCTGGGATTTCGGTTTCAAATTCCATTTTTCCTTTGTTAGGATAGTCAAATGAAATTTTAAAAGCATGTAAAAGTTGGCCGTTAAAATCAATATAATTATCACAATATAGTGGATCTCCTTCAACTGGATGTCCAATAAATTTCATATGAACTCTAATTTGATGAGTTCGACCAGTTTCTAGACTTAATTTCACAACAGTGTGTTTTTTTAATCTCTTTAAAACAACAAAATGAGTTATTGCTTCTTTTGCATTTTTATCTCCAACGGTATATTTTAATCTATTTTTGGGATCTCTTGTAATAGGTGCATCAATTAATCCATTATCTTCTCTTATAATTCCTTTAACAATTGCAATATATTCACGTTTTATTTCATGATTTTTTAATTGATTTGCTAAATATTCATGCATTTGATTATTTTTTGCAACTAATAATAATCCACTTGTATCTTTATCGATTCTATGAACAATCCCGAGTCTATTTTCACCATTAATATTTGATAGATTAGAAACATTAGCTTTTAAAAAATCAACAAGAGTATCTCCATGATGACCAATTGCAGGATGAACAACAATACCTCTTGATTTATTAATAACTAATAAGTTTTCATCTTGATAAATTATTTTTATTTTATCACCAAAATCAATATAATTAATATTGTCAACTTCTTTCTTCTCAAAAGTAATTTCATCATTAATTTTAGTTAAATAAGATGGTTTAACTTTTTTTGAATTAACTAAAACTTGACCATCTTCAATTGTCTTTTCAATTTGACTTCTAGATATATCTTTAATCTTATTTTTTAAATATTTATCAATTCGAATTCCAACATTATTTTCATCTATTTTAAAATTCATTTTTCAAAAACCACAGCAAAACTTAAATATTTTTATTTATGTCATCATCGTTGTCACTAGCATTTTTTTCTGAATTTAAATTATTTTTATCACCATGTTTGACCATATCATAAATAAAATAAATTACAAAAATAATAATCGTCACAACTAAAACAGAATCTGCAATATTAAATGTTGCAAAATTCATAAAATCGAATTTTATAAAATCAATGACAGCACCATCTGGGTAGAAACATCTGTCAATTAAATTTCCAAATGCACCAGCTGTTAATGCCATAATTAATCCTTTATATACTCTATTTATTTTTTTATATTTCCATATATAATAACCAACAAATAAACAAGTCATAATTAACGAGATTCCAATAAGTAAAATTCTACGAGTTATGTCATCTAAATTTCCGCCCATTCCAAAAGCAGCCCCATAATTTAATAAAAATTCAAATGAAATAAATCCAGGAATGAAGGGTATTTTAGAAAAACTGGATGTACTTAATACTTCTTCCCAGCCGCCATAAATGTATAAAAATACTTGTTTTGAAATTATATCAAATAAAAATAATATGATAAAAATCCAGATATTTGATTTATAAAACCAAATTAAACCAGATTTTATTTTATTTAAAATACTATTATTTTCCATTTAAAACCTCAAAACATCTTTTACATAAATGTTGTCCTTCAGCTTCAATACAATCTTTAGAGTAATTCCAACATCTATCACACTTATGTCCTTCTGCTTTTTTAACATAAATATCACAAATTTCATCACTTAATGAAATATTATCTAATTTATTAACTACTTCTGCTTTTGAAACAATGAATAATCTACTTAATTCAACACTAGAAAATTCTTTAATTAATTCTTTTAATTTTTCATCTTTAATTAATAAGTAAACTTCACATTCTTGAGCTGAACCAATAACATTGTCTCTTCTTAAATTTTCAATTGATTTTAAAACTAAGCTTCTTAATTTAAGTGTTATGTTGTATTGATCAATTAATTTATCATCATAATTATTTGATTTAGCTGGAAAATCCAATAATTGAACATTTAATGCATTTTCAAAATTTAAATTAACTTCATCCATTGTAAATGGAATGATTGGATTTAAAAGTCTCATTAATGTGTCAACTAATTGATAAATTACACTTTGAACTTGTAATCTTCGAGTAGAATTTTTACTATCGCAATATAAAATATCTTTTGCATAATCTAAATAAAAACTTGATAAATCTGTTGACATAAAAGTCAAAATATCTTGTAAAGCATTTTGGAAATTAAATTTATCATAATAGTCATTAACTTTATTTTTTAAAACTTCTAATTTTTTCAAAATAAATAAATCAATTAATCCATATCTATCAACTAATTGTTCTTTAGAAAATTTAGAATCTTCACCATTTGATAAATTACCAAGTAAAAATTTAAAAGTATTTCTTATTTTACGATAGCCTTCCGAAACTTGTTTAATAATGCTTTCTGAAATTCTAACATCTTGTTGATAATCAACGCTTGCAGCCCAAAATCTTAAAATATCTGAACCATAAACATTCGCAATTTTACTAGGATCAATTCCATTTCCTTTAGATTTAGACATTTTGTCCCAATTTTCATCCATTACAAATCCATGCGTTACAACATTTTTATATGGTGGACAATTAAAACAAGCTTGAGAAATAATTAATGAGGAATTAAACCAGCCTCTATATTGGTCACTACCTTCTAAATATAAATCACAAGGAATATTAAAACCAGCTTTTTTAATAACTGAATTAAATGAGCTACCACTATCAAACCAAACATCCATTATATCTGTTTCTTTTTTAAATTTTCCGTTTGGTGATTTTTCATTTTTATAACCTTCAGGTAATAAATCTTTTGCTTCTAATTCATACCAAACATTACTACCGTTTTTTCTTACTAATTCAACAATATGAGCAAATACATCTTTATCAATAATTGGAGAACCATCTTCATTATAAATAATTGGAAGAGGAACGCCCCATAATCTTTGTCTTGAAATACACCAATCATTTCGATCAGAAATCATGTTATGCATTCTTTGCTTGCCCCAAGATGGCATCCAATTAACATTATCGATACTTTTTAATAACTCATCTTTAATTGGTTTAATTGAACAAAACCATTGTGGAGTTGCTCTAAAAATGACAGGTTTCCCGGTTCTCCAGTCGTGAGGATAAGCGTGTGTAATTGTTTTTCTTGATAATAAATGTTTGTTATTTTCTAAAATTTCAATTACTTTTTTATTTGCATCTAAATAAAATAAACCTTCAACATCTTTTCCAGCATCTTTTGTCATATATCCTTTATAATCAACTGGACAGAATGGTTCTAAATTATATTTAACACCAACATTAAAATCGTCAACACCATGACCTGGAGCAGTATGAACACAACCAGTACCTGCATCATTTGTAACATGATCTCCTAAAATAATTAAACTATCTCGATCAATAAATGGATGTCTACAAACAATACCTTCTAAATCCTTACCTTTAAATTCTTTAATAAGCTCACATTTTTCAAAACCAATTTCACTAACAATTTGTTCTTTTAAATCTTCCAAAAATAAGAAATTGCCTTTTTCGGTTTTATATAATCCATATTTAAAATTCGGATTTAAACAAATAGCTAAATTTGCAGGAAGTGTCCAAGGTGTAGTTGTCCAAATAATAACCGAATCATCATTTGATAATAAATTTTTCCCATCTTTTACATCAAATGAAACATAAATTGCATCACTGTCTACATCTTTATATTCAATTTCTGCTTCTGCTAATGCAGATTCACTTGAATATGACCAATAGACTGGTTTAAGACCTTTATAAATTAAACCTTTTAAAGCCATCGTAGCAAAAATTTCAATTTGATTAGCTTCAAATTCTTTATCTAAAGTTAAGTAAGGATTATCAAAATCACCTAAAACACCAAGTCTATAAATTTGTCCTTTTTGATTTTCAACTTGTTTTAAAGCGTATTCTTTACATTTATTTCTAAATTCAATAACTGGGGTTGTTTTTCTATTTACACCAGATTTTGTAACTTGAACTTCAATTGGAAGACCGTGAGTATCCCAACCAAATCTAAATGGTGTGTAATAACCTTTCATGTTTTTATATCTGAGAACAAAATCTTTAATTAATCTATTTAACATGTGACCACAGTGAATATTTCCATTTGCATATGGAGGACCATCATGAAAAATATATGGTGTGTTATTTCGATTTCTTTCTAACATTTTTTCATAAATTTTTTGTTCTTTATGCCATTTTTCAAGAATTTTAGGTTCTTTATTTGCTAAATTACCTCTCATTTCAAAATTAGTTTTTGGCATCATTAGTGTTTTTTTAATTTCCATAAAATCCTCCTAAAACAAATAAAAACGTCCGATTAAAGGACGCTTTTAACGTGTTACCACCTTTATTCAAATTAAATAATAATAAGCACTCATTTTGATTTAACGCAATCCTACGAATAATTTACTACAATTTCAATTACCTTCTCAAGAAGTGATAATTTTTATTTTTGTTGTTATTTTTCACCAAACAATAACTCTCTTTTCAAACATTAAATAAAAATCTTGTCTTCTTTCAAACGAATTTGACAAAAAATATTATAACATTATTTTAATAAATTAAAATAAATCATTTTGATCTTCATCGTTTAAAAATTTTGGAATAAATTCTTCATCTTCTTTCTTTTGTTTTTCAGCATCGGTCTCTTTGTTATCTTCACTTGGTTTTGAATCATCGTTTGAAGGATTAAAAATGTTATTAACTGAATTTTCTAACATAGTATTTCCTTTGTTAATAATTTCATCAGAATTTTGGAAATCAGATGCAACAATAGAAATTACAATATCATCACCTAGTTCCGGATTTGTTGTTAATGCAAATTTTATATCAACATCGGTTCCGGCATATTTTGTTATCTTATTTATACAACTATTAATATCATTCATGATTATTTTTGGGCCACTTGAAATACAACACAAACATTTTCTAGCACCAAAAATTGTAGTTTCTAATAATGGGCAACTAATCGCATTATTTACAGCGTCTTCGCATTTATTTTCGCCACTTCCAATGCCATAACCAATTAAAGCAACTCCACTATCTTTTAAAACTTTCTTTAAATCAGCAAAATCAAGATTCATTAAATAAGGCGTCATGATTATATCAGTAATTGTTTTTACGCTTCTTGCAAGTACACTATCGGCTTCTTTAAATGCGTTAGAAACGTAGTTTTTACCCTCATACATTAATAATTTATCATTTGAAACAATAATAATAGAGTCAACGTTTTTCTTAAGTTCATTAATTCCATCAATTGCAATTGCTAATTTTTCTTTACCTTCAAATGAAAATGGTCTTGTAACAATTGCTATTGTTAAAATACCCATGTCTTTTGCAGCTTTTGCAATTACAGGAGCACCACCAGTACCAGTTCCTCCACCCATTCCAGCGGCAATAAAAACCATATCTTTATTTTCTAAAATACTTTTAATTTCATCTAAAGATTCTTCGGCGGCTTTTTTACCCATTACAGGATCACCCCCAGCACCAAGGCCAGCTGTAGAATTAATACCTAAAATTATTCTATTTCCAGCTTTTGAAAGAGATAATGATTGTTTATCAGTATTTGCTACATAAAATTCGACATTGCTAACATTGTCATCAATCATTCTATTGACAGCATTATTTCCTGCACCACCAATTCCTATTACACCAATTTTAATAATAGGTTCAAATTTGTCTAAATCATTGTACATAATCAATTACCTCTTTTTAAATCATTAATTTCTCGTTTATTAGGAAAAGTTTTTAAAAACGAATTAATATTTTTGCTACATAAAATACAAGCATAGCTTGAATAATATGCATAATCATGTAAGTTAATTATATTTGGAACGTAAAATATAAAATTACTAGAAAATTTACTAGTTAAATATTCTTTGAAGTTATAATACAAATTAGTTTCACCCAAAAATACAGTATTTAAACTAGCAACCTTTTCAGTTTCTAGTTTTGTAATATTTGCAATTGAAAGAATTTCCTTTGAAATATTTGAGATAAATTCTTGTAAAAAGTCAGTTATTAATAAATTTAAATCTTTTTGCGAAATATTTAGAGAATTATCGACATTAACTAATGCATTTGCTAAATTGATTTTAAAATAATTTTCGTCTTTATCAAATCCAAAAATTTTAACTAATTTTTTTGCATTTTGTATCGAGATGTTAAAATGATTAGCTATTTTTTTATATAAATCTATAAAACCAAATTTAATTGTATTTGTTTTAATTGGTTCACCTTTGCCTAAAAGAGTTATGTTAGTAATATTTTCTTTTGAAAAAACAAGAAAATAATTACTTGGAAAATTTTTAATATTTCTAAAAATATTTGGTAAATTTATGCTAGAAATTAAAAATTGTACTTGGTTAAGATTGCAAATTTTAAAAATTTCTGAATAATAATTATAAGTATTTATATCAACACAATGAAATTTATATGACATTGATATTTCATTAGATTTTTCTCCAATAGGTTTTACTTTTAATTCATTTCCATTTGATAATTTAAAAGAAACGGGAATTATTTCAACAATTTTTTGATCATCTCTAATATTTTTCTTTTTAGCCATAGACATTAAATTATTTATATCAGTCTCACTTACAATTGAATCACTATTAGAAACGTAAGTTAAAACAGTTGAAGAATAGCTATTACATTTTTTTGGAGATAATAATGCATAAAAATTATTAAATTGAATATTAGAATATTTTGCGTTACTAATTAAATCAACTATTGTTTGAGCAACAATAGTTGGTTTTAATGAAAAAATATCCTCAACATCAAACCTTTTAACATTTTTATAAAGTAATGCTACTTTATTATCTTCTGTTAAATAACCGATTATTAAGGATACATAATTATCATCAATTTCTAAGCAAGTTATTACTTCCATAAATAATATTATATTATTTATTTGATAATTTTAAAAGATAGATAAATAAATGATTTAATAATTTTTTAGTTGTTTTCTAGTAATTATTTAGTAGTTATTTAGTAAATAATTATGCGTTTATTGGTTTATTTGGAATTAAACTTTGTTGAGTTTTGATCTTACTAACTTTATTTACATTAGAATTTATAACTAAAGATATTCCAAAAAGAAATGCTATTGAAAAGAAATATAAGATGTTTTTAAATAAGAATTTTATTTTATAAAATATTTTTTTATTTCCGTATCTTTGTAATTTGTCTTTCATATTTATTTTATCCTTTCTATAATTCTTAATTTTGCAGATTTACTTCTTGGATTTTTTTCTAGTTCTTTTTCATTTGGAACTATAACTTTTGTATTAACTAATTTAAAATCTGGTTCTTTTTCATCAAACAAATTTCTTCTTGAACGAATAATTTTTGCTTTAGAATTAAATATGTCTTTAACAATTTTATCTTCTAAAGATTGGAAAGTAATTGCACATATTCTTCCACCAATTTTTAATAAATCTAAAGAGTCAGTTAATGCTTTTTTTAAAACATTTAGTTCATCATTAACTTCAATTCTTAATGCTTGAAATACTTGTTTTGCTGGATGGCCCTTTTTTTCTAATTCTTTTTTTGGTAATGAATTTTTAATTATTTCCACAAGTTCTAATGTAGTCTCAATTCTTTTTTTCGATCTTTCTTTAACAATATTTTTGGCTATATTATAGGAATACTTTTCTTCACCGTATTCTTTAAATATTTTAGTTAAATCATTAAGAGAATAATTATTAACAATATAATTTGCCGTTAAAGTATTGTCTTGATTCATTCTCATATCAAGAACAGCATTGTTTCGATATGAAAATCCTCTTTCAGTTTCATCAAATTGAGGCGAACTAACACCTAAATCAAAAATAAAACCATCAATTTTTCTAATATTAAGCGATTGCACAATTTCCTTAATATTAGAAAAATTATCTTTAACAATTTTGTAATTATTGTATTTAGAATTATTTTTAAGAAAATTCAAGCTATCATTTATTGCTTCTTCATCTTGGTCAATTCCAATTGCTAAGCCAGTGTTATTTAAATGAGTTAATATTTCAAAGAAATGTCCTGCTCTTCCTAGAGTCATGTCTACATAAATGCCATTTTGCTTGATGTTTAATCCATTAATTGCTTCTTTTAGTAAAACCGGGATATGTTTTTCAAACATTTTTTATATCCTCTGCAATTTCATCAAAATTTTTTAAAGATTCAGAAGAATAATTATCCCACTTTTCTTTATCCCATATTTCAATGTGATCTCCTACACCAATAATGGCTAATGACTTAGGAATCTTAAATTTATTAACTATATATGTTGGAATTTGAATTCGACCGATTTTATCAATTTCTAATTCAATAGTATTTGCATATATAGCTCTGATGTATTCTCTTTCTTTTTTGTTATTAAAAGAAAGTTCAGATAATTTAGTTGATAATTTTGTAAAGCTTTCTTCAGTATATAAGCTTAAACTTCCATCAAATCCAATATTGCAATATAAGTTTCCAGATATATTGCTTCTAAATTTTGATGGTAGCATTAATCTATTTTTTGCATCTAAATTATGCTCATAAGTACCAAAGAATAACATTACACTTTTTACCACTTCTTACCACTTCAATATTATTATAGATGTATATTAAAGTTTTGTAAACACGCAAATAAAAAAAGTGAATATAATTTTTACATTCACTTTTAACGTAGAATAAATATTTAGAAAATTTAATTTTTAGAAATTTTAATTGGTAAATTTGTAACAATTAATGAGTAAATAATTTCATCCAAATCAATAATTAAATTTGTGTTAAACATAACAATTTCATCATAATTTGAACTAATTTCGTCTTCTTCTTTATCAGAAAAAATTACTTTATCATTGATTACAAATTCCTTATCAAATGGTTCATTTGTTTTATAATCATTTAAATTTAGCGAACATAAAATCTTAAATTTAACAACTATTAAATAAGTATTAAACCATGCTGTAATTTCAGTTTTACAGTAATTTATTTTATTTATTGATAAGTTATTACCTTCAAAAAATTTATCAAGATTTACATCCTCTTTTAAAATATATTTTTCTCCAGTTTTTATTTTTCTTGTATCTAATTTCATTTTCTTAACTCAATTTTTAATTTATTTTTTAAATTATTAATTATCTTTTCAACTTCTTCATTAATTTCGTTTTCTTTTAATGTGTGATCAAATGATGTAAAAGTTAAATTAAATGCAACAGATTTTAAATTATTTTTATTTAATTCATCATCAACAAAAACATCAAATAGAGAAACATCGCTTAATAATGATGAAGATAACTTAATTTCTTTTTCAATAGTTGCAACCGAAATTGACTTATCTGCAACTAATGCAATATCTCTTTTAACATCTGGGAATTTACTTAATTCTTTTGATTTGATTTGACCAACTTTAAGTTGATAAATTTCATTTAGATTAATTTCCATTACATAAACGTTGCTATTTGTTTTAATTTCGTATTTTTTATAAACATAAGGATGGATTTCACCTAAATAACCACAAATTTTATTTCCAATTTTTAAATAGGCAGATTTTCCAAAATTTAAATCCCTATTTTCTTTTTCAATTTGTTCGAGTTTATATCTTGTTTTTTGGATACCTAAAATTTCAAAAATTGTTTCAACAATTGCTTTTAAATCAAAGAATGAAAATTTAATTTTATTTAAATTTCCTTGATATAAATTATTGCCAGTCAAAACACAGCTTAAAACAGAAATTGAATTATTTTTAGAATATAAATTTGAAACTTCAAACAATTTAAAATCAGTAATTTTTCTATTTAAGTTATAATTTACAACTTTTAATAAACTTGGAATTAAACTTCTTCTTAAAATACTGTGATCAACCGTTAATGGATTTTTAATAATTATTGGTTCATCTTTTAATAAAATATTAAAATCATCGCTCATTTCTTTATTTACAAGAGTATAAGTTAGAGTTTCATAAAAACCATTATTTATTAATAAATCTTTAAATAAAGTTTCTTTTTTCTTATTTTCATTTAAACCACCAATTGCAATTCTCATAGTTGGTAAAACTGATTCAACATTATCAAAACCTAATAATCTAATAACTTCTTCACTTAAATCTGCTTGATCAGTAATATCAATTCTATGATGTGGAATAACTGCTATAAATTTATCTTCGTCTAAATCTTTCACATTAATAAAAACTCTATTTAATGCATTTTTTATTATATTTTTTTCAAAATTTGTTCCAAGTCTATTATTAATATAAGAATAAGATGATTCAATTTCCTTATCTTTATAAATTATTTTATTAAATTCGAATCTTTTTGAAACAATATTTGTTTCAGCTAATTCACATACTAAACTTGCGGCATAATCAACAGCAAATTCTTGATTAGTTGGATCAATTCCTTTGGTAAATCTCAATGAAGATTCACTTGATAAACCAAGTCTTGAAGATGTTAATCTAACAGATTTTGGGTCAAAAATAGCTGATTCAATAACAATATTTTTTGTATTATCACTTGTTGAAGATCTTAGTGAACCCATAACACCGGCTAATGATTCAATTTCGCTTTTTGAGCGAATAACTAAATCCGAATCAGTTAATTGATATTCTTTTTCATCCAATGCTACAAATTTTTCATTATTTGATAAATCACAATACAATTCATTACTTTCAAGTTTATCTAAATCATACATATGTAATGGTTGACCAGTAATTACCATTACATAGTTGCCAATATCAACAATATTATTAATTGATCTGATTCCAAAGGATCTAAGAGCATAAATTAACCATTTTGGAGATTGTTTAATTTTAATGTTTTTAATAACTCTTGAAACAAATTTTGGACATAATTCAGTTTTTGAATTTAAATTAAAAACAATTTCATTATCTTCTTTTGGTAAATTAATTAAATTAGGTTCTTTAAATTTTAAATTATATAAAGCTGACACTTCTTTTGCGACATTTAAAAGAGAATTACAATCACTTCTATTTGCTAATAATTTTAAATCTAGAATATAATCATCTAACCCTAAATATTCTAAAACGTTGCTATTACCGACAACTGCATTATCATCAAGTTCTTCAATGCCATTTATTTGAGCTTCTGATAAATATTTTTTATCGACTCCAAGTTCAACTAAAGAACATAACATTCCATTGCTTTCATGTCCTAAAATTTGAGATTTTTTAATTGTTATTTCTTTTAATTTAGCACCGACTTTTGCAACAATAACTTTTAAGCCTTTTCTAACATTTGGTGCACCACAAACAATATCTAAAATTTCATCTTTAACATCGACTTTTGTTAAATGTAGATGATCACTTTCAGCCATGTTTTGACAATCAATAACTTCTCCAATAACTAAATTACTAGCTTCTGATAATTTTTCAACTGATTCAACTTCGATACCAGCAAAAGTTAATTTGTTTGCTAAATCATAAGGAGATATATTTGATAAATCGATTAATTTATTTAATTCTTTATAACTTACTTTCATATTATGTTAACCTCTTTTTTTGAATTGATTTAAAAATCTAATGTCATTTGTGTATAACTTTCGAATATCGTTAATGTCATAACGAAGCATTGCAACTCTTTCAATTCCGATACCAAAAGCAAAACCGCTAAATTTGTTAGAATCATATCCAGCCATTCTTAAAACATTTGGATGAACCATTCCAGCACCAAGAACTTCAATATAACCAGTACCTTTACAAACAGGACATCCCTTGCCATTACATTCTGCACAACTCACATCGACTTCAACACTTGGTTCAGTAAATGGGAAATATGAAGATCTTAATCTAATTTCTCTTTTTTCACCAAACATTTTTTTAACAAATAATTCTAAAGTTGCTTTTAAATTTCCAAGTGTGATATTTTCTCCAACAACTAATCCTTCAACTTGGGCAAATTGATGAGAATGAGTCATATCATCATCATCTCTTCGGTATGTTTTTCCAGGAGAAATAATCATTAATGGTTTATTTTTATTTTGTTCCAATTCATGTGCTTGAGCAGGTGATGTATGTGTTCTCATTAATAAATTTTCGCTAATATAAAATGTATCTTGCATATCTCTTGCAGGATGATCTTTTGGAATATTCAATAATTCAAAATTATATTTATCACTTTCAACTTCGCTACCTTCAACAACTGAAAATCCCATCGAAGTAAAAATAGATATCATTTCATCTAAAATTAAATAAAATGGATTTTTTGCACCAGTTAATAAATTACTACCTGGTAATGTAATATCAATTTTATCTCTTTCTAATGTTTCAATCATTTTTTGATTTTCTAATTCTTCTTGTTTTGATTTTAATTCATTTTCAATAAATGTTTTTACTTCATTAACAGTTTTTCCAAGTTCAATTTTTTCTTCTTTAGTTAATGTTTTAAAAAGCTGCATTACTGAATTTAATTTAGATTTTTTTGATAGATATTTTGCTCTTACATTGTTTAAATCATCAAAAGTCTTAACATCTTTTAGATCATTTAATAGATTTTCTTTTTCAATTAAAATTTCATTTTTATCCATTTTTTACTCCTTAAAATAAAAAAACTCCTCTAGAAAGGAGCGAAATAATCCGTGTTACCATCCTTATTCGTAAAAATTTACGCACTTAATTTAGTTTTAACGCAACAAACGCTAGCATTACCTAGAGCTATAAGGTGAATTCGAGAAATATTTTATAAGGCATTCGCACTATCTACCTCTCACTTAAAAAAAGGGATTTCTTTACTACTCCTTAATCAACGCAATATTATTTTAACAAAAATAATAATAATTTTAATATTATTATTTTTATATTTTTAAAGATAAATTATACATAACTATTGAAAAAGAGATTGCAACATTTAAGCTTTCAATATTTTTAATTTTAATTTTTAAAAATTCGTCTGATATATCTAAAACTTCTTTACTAATTCCAGATCCCTCATTTCCGAATATAAAAATATATTTCTCATTTTTATTTATGTTAATTTCATCAAGATAAATCGATTCATTTTTTAAAGAAGTTGAAATTAACTTATAACCACTTTTTTTGTATTCTTTTAATTTATTAACGTCACATGTTATAAAATTTATATTAAAAATTGCCCCTTGAGATGCTGAAATAGTTTTACTATTAAAAACTGAAACACAATTTGGACTTAAAAGATAATTTTTAAAACCAAATGCTAGACCACTTCTAAAAATTGTTCCTAAATTTCCTGGATCTTGAATATAATCTAAATAAATTAATACATTTTCATTTTTAAATTCTGTTTTTATTTTTTTACATAAACAAACAATTCCTTGATTAGTTTTAAAATTAGAAATTTTATTAAGAATTTCATCCGTAACAACGTATTGGTCAATGTTTTCTACATTAGAAATTAATTTATTGGTGAATATTTTTTCAACACAATTATTTAAAAGTGCCATATCGAATAAATGAAATCCATCAATTAAAAAATAATCAGAATTATTATCATTTTTAATTTTTACAATATTTTTTATTAATTCGTTACTTTTCGATGTTATTTTATAAACCATTATTTAATCCCTTTTTGAAAATACTTAAACCCTTTTTGTAATCTGGAAAATATTTATATACAACATTATAAAAATTTTTTGAATGATTTCTATAAAAATAATGCGCTAACTCATGGACAACAATTGAATCAATTACAATTAGCGGATAATGAATTAAAACAATTGAAAAAGTTAAAGATTTTGTTTTTAAAGAATTAGAACCTAAAATTGTTTTAACATTTTTTATATGAATTTTATAAACAACTGGTATATTCATAATATTTTTATAATAATCTACTCTACTCTTTAATAAATTAAAATAATCATTAATAAATAAATTATAAAATTCATTAATATTGTCAATTTTATATTCATTATTATTAATTAAAAATAAACCATTTTTGTTCTTTGTGTATTTTTTTCCATACAAAAAAACATATCCTTTTTCTAAATCGTAAGTGTTAGATTTTTTAACTTTTTTAATTAATTTTAAACCAACATCAGATAAAAATTTATAGGCCATTATTTTAAGTGAAAATAATGGCATTGAAATATAAAATGTATCATCTTTTAAACGAATTATAATTTTTTTAATTCTTTTTGTTTTATAAATTACATTATATTTATCGCCATTAAAATAGATTTCGTTCACATTCATGTTTATAATTATAACATTATGAATGATAAAAAATTATTAAAACCATATTTATTAGTAAGTTCATGCTTATTAGGTAATAATGTTAGATATGATGGAAAAAATTGTAAAATAGATTACATTAATTTGTTAGAAAATAATTTTACAATAATCCCAATTTGTCCCGAATTTGATGTTTTAGGTTGCCCTAGAAATCCAATTGAAATAAATGATAATGAAGTTATAGACCAAAACAACAATAATTACACAATATTAATAAAAAAGAAAATCGCATCAATAATTAATTTATGTAAAGAAAATGATATTAAATACGCTCTTTTAAAAGAAAAATCTCCAACTTGTGGAAGTCATTTTATTTATGATGGAACTTTTAGTCACAAATTAATTAAAGGTAGCGGTTTATTAGTTAAAGAATTAAAAAAACTTCATATTCAAATTTTTAATGAAGATGAAGTTTTAAAATTATTAAATATTTAAAACTAATTAATAATTAGTTTCTTGTCGTTGATAATTCACGTTTAATTTTTTTAAATAACCATCAATTATATCATCTAATGAAAAATCTAATTTAATAGCAATATTTAAAAATTTGACAAATGCTTTTTTATAATTTTCAAGTGTATCATTTTTTAAAAATTCACTAAAATAATTATAAGTTTCTAAAAAAGTTGATGATAAATCTAAATTTATATTATCCTCAAACTCTAATTCATCTAAAACATATTGATGATCTAAACCAATTGATAAAATGAAATGCAGACCATCTGCAAATTCATCTATCAATCTTGCTTTTTCTTCAGAATTTTTAAACGACCAAAACTTAAAACATCTGGTAGCATTTGCGAGCTCTCCAAGTTCGACTAAAAATGCTAAATAGCGCTTATTTCTTGTTTCTTTATAAGATGTTTTGTGATTTTTTTGAATTTCTATATCTAGTTTTGATTGTTGTAAATATAAGTCTGTTAATTTAATTCGCATAAATTATAATTTTTCTAAATGCCAAATATCATCAACATATTGTTGAATTGTTCTATCACTTGAAAATGGACCAGAATTAGCAATATTATAAATACACATCTTATTCCATAATGCCTTGTCTTCGAATAATTTTTGAATCTTGAATGTTGCTTTTATATATTCTGGTAAATCTTTTAAAACTAAATATTCATCATTTTTTGACATTAATTCATCAAAAATTAATTTAAATCTGTCGTGATCTTCTTGAGCCCAAGGACCATTAAAAATCATATTAACAACATTATTAATTTCTGAATTTGAATTATATAAGTCCCATGCACTATATTTTCCAGAATTTTTAATATCTTCAACTTCTTTTGCATTAAGACCAAAAATTACTTCGTTTTCTTTTCCAGCATTATCAGCTATTTCAATGTTTGCTCCATCAAGAGTACCAAGAGTAATTGCGCCATTCATCATAAATTTCATGTTACTTGTTCCTGAAGCTTCAAATCCGGCAGTAGAAATTTGTTCACTGACATCACTTGCAGGAATAATTTTTTCAGCTAAACTTACACCATAATTTTCGACAAAAACAATCTTCATGAATTTTGAAACTTGAGGATCATTATTAACATAAAATGCAACAGCATTTATAAATTCAATAACTTTTTTAGCAAAAACATAACTTGGAGCAGCTTTTGCGCCGAAAATAAATGTCGTTGGATGCATTGTAAAGTTAGCATCGTTTTTAATTCTAGAATATAAATAAATGATTCTAAATAAATTCATTAATTGACGTTTATAAGCGTGTAATCTTTTAATTTGAACATCAAAAATGCTTGTTGGATCAATTTCAATTCCGTATTCTTTTTTGACAAAATTTGCAAAATTAATTTTGTTTTCATATTTTATATGTCCAACACGTTTTTGAACATCTTCATCATTTGCAAATTTTTCAAATTCTTTTAATTTTAAAGAATCTGTAATCCAATCTTTTCCAATTAATTCACTGACATAATTAGCTAGCTTTGGATTTGAATATAAGAACCATCTTCGATGTGTAATACCATTTGTTTTATTATTAAATTTTCTTGGGAATACTTTATAAAATGAACTAAAGGTAGATTTTTCTAAAATTCTTGTGTGAATCTTTGCAACACCATTAACTGAGAAACAAGCATAAATAGCCATATTTGCCATATAAACTTGATTATCTTTGATAATTTGCATATCACGTTTTTGAGTTTCTTCGATACCCTTTTCATTTAAGAAAATATTAAATCGGCGATTAATTTCTTCAATGATTAAATAAATTCTAGGTAATAATCGTTGCATATAAGAAATAGGCCATTTCTCTAATGCTTCGGCTAAAATTGTATGATTTGTATATGCAATACATTTAGTAACTTGTTTCCAAGCATCATCCCAACCATAACCATATTCATCCATTAATAATCTCATCAATTCTGGAATTGCTAAAATTGGATGTGTGTCATTTAATTGGAAAACATAAAATTTATAAAAATTATCAAATGTATGATGTCTTCGATAATGACTTCTCATAACACTTTGTAACCCGGCTGAAACTAAGAAATATTCTTGTTTTAATCTAAGTAATTTCCCATGTTCAGTTGAATCATCTGGATAAAGTGATCGACAAATTTCGTTAATTTCGCTTAAATAATCTTCAAAATCCATATTTAAAGGTAAATTAGAAATTGAAGGCTCTGCGCTCCATAATCTTAATGTATTTGCAACATTATTATGATATCCGACAACTGTCATATCGTAAGGCATTGCTTTGACATATAAGGCATCTACAGTTTTAATTGAATAACTTCCATCTGGTTTTAAATAAGTTTCAGGTCTTCCATAAAACATGACTTCAACTGCATGTTTTGGTTTTCTAACTTCCCAAACATTACCATTTGCTAACCATTGATCTGGTAATTCAACTTGTTTTCCATCGACAAATTTTTGTCTAAAAAATCCGTATTGATAACGTAATGTATTACCATGTCCTGGATAGCCAAGAGATGCAATGGAATCTAAGAAACAAGCTGCTAATCTACCTAAACCACCGTTTCCTAAACCGGCATCACTTTCTTGATCTTCTAATTCGTTAATATCAATACCTAATTCTTTTAAACCATCTCGACAAATTTCATAAATTCCTAAATTTTGCATATTATTGACTAATAATCTGCCCATTAAGAATTCAAGTGAGAAATAAAATAATTGTTTATATTTTTCACTAGAAATTTCAGTTCTTGTACTTCTCCAATTTACACCAGCATAATTTCTAACTAATGTACCTAAAATATCAAATTTTTCGGTAATATCGCTATCTTCAACGCTAACACCATATTTTTCAGTTAGCGATTCAACAAAAGCTCTTTTAAATTGTTCTTTATCTTTAAACATATTTTCCCCCTAATTTTGTTACTTTGTGTATTTTAAAATTAACGCACCATAACTTGCTAGTTTAATTGTAACTTTGAATGGTTTATTTTCTGGTCCCCATTCACTTGTGTAAATATCTGCACCATTATATTGATTTCTTCCAGAATAAACATCTTTATCACAATTAAATAATTCAACGTATTTACCAGGTCTTGTAACACCGACATCGTAATATTCATAGAAATTTGGAGTCATATTAAATATGAATACTAAATGTGAATTTCCAACACGTCTTTCAAAAGCATACACTGATTGATCATTATTATCAACCATTAACCAATTAAAGTGTGCACTATTATATTCTTCAACTTTCATTGCATCTTCAGATTGATAAATTAAATTTAAATCTCTAATCATTCTTGAAATTGAATCATGAATTGGGAAATGTTTTAATTCCCAAGGTAGAGATTTTTTCTCATTCCACTCATCCCAAGATGCTAATTCATTGCCCATGAAGTTTAATTTTTTACCAGGATGAGCAAACATATAAGTATATAAATTTCTTAATAAAGCAAATTTTGTATCATAATCGCCCCACATCTTATTAATAATTGTTCCTTTTCCATGGACAACTTCATCATGAGATAATGGTAATAAGAAATTTTCACTATAAAAGTAAATCATTGAGAAAGTAAATTTATTACTTTCATATTTTTTATAAACTGGATCTAAAGCATAATATTTTAAAGTATCATTCATCCATCCTAAATCCCATTTATAATCAAATCCAATACCACCAGCCCAAAGTGGATGAGTAGTTCCTAAGAAATCAGTTGAATCTTCGGCGATTAACATGACAGAATCATGTTCAATGTGTAATTTTCCAGTTAATCTTTTTAAGAATTCAACTCCGCCTTCCCAAGCGCCTCTTTGCTTATTGCCATCGTAGTATAAAATATTTGAAACGGCATCAACTCTAATACCATCAAAATGGAAATAAGTTAAGAAATAATTCATAGCAGAAATTAAAAATGATCTGACAGGATCTTTTCCTAAGTCAAATAAACAACTGCCCCATTGAGAATAAGCTCTGTCACCAGTTCCTTCGTATAAATTTGTTCCATCAAATTGAATTAATCCATAATAATCAACTGCAAAATGAACTGGTGCAAAATCTAAAATAACGCCAAATCCTGCTTGATGCATTCGATCAACAAAAGACATCAATTGCATTGGATTGCCGTATCTTGAATCAACACTATAAAAACCAGTAGCTTGATAACCCCAAGAACCAGAGAATGGATATTGACAAATTGGCATAATTTCAACATGTGTATAACCTAATTCTTTTAAATATGGAATTAAACTATCAGCTACTTCTTCATAAGATGGATCTCTTCCATCAATTTTTCCTCTCCAAGAGCCAAGATGAATTTCGTAAATACTCATTGTTTGGTCAAAATTTCTAGTTCTATGATCCATATATGGTTTATCATGCCAGATAAATCCTTCAATATTAAATAATCTCGAACATGAATTTGGAGCAACTTCTGAGAAAAATGCATAAGGATCAGCTTTATCTACATAAAAACCTTGTGCATTCTTAAAATGATATTTGTAAGATTGATAATTAAATAAATTAGGAATAAAAATTTCAAAGACGCCACTGTCATCAATTTTAGTCATTTTATGGACTCTAGGATCCCAATTATTAAACTCTCCAATAACTGAAACATCACTTGCCATTGGAGCATATAATCTAAAAATAACTCCTTTGACTTTTATCTTCTTCTTTCTTCCTCTTTTGTGTGGTACATTTTCAATATCGTCATATTCAACAAAATGGGCTCCAAAATATTCATAAGCTCTAGTTGTTTGTCCCATTAAGAAATCATATAACAATCCATATGCCATATAAAAAATCTCCTTCAATTACTTTTCATAATACATAAATATTATAAAAAAAATAAATAAAATAATAAATAATAAAAACTTCATGTTTTTATAAAAAGACACACAAAAAATGATATAATTTTAATGTTAAAAATTAAGGAGTAATAAAATGGAAAAAGTAATGGCCGTAAATGCCGGTAGTTCAAGTTTAAAATTTAAATTATATGATATGCCAGAAGAAAAAATAATATGTTCTGGAATTTTTGAAAGAATTGGACATGATGACGGAATTTTTCAAATTAATCATAATGATAAAAAATTTAAAGAAATTTTACCATTAAAAGATCATCATATCTGTGTTGATTTATTAAGTAAAAAATTAATTGAAATGGGAATTGTCCAATCCCTTGAAGAAATTAAAGTAATTGGTCATAGAATTGTTCAAGGCGGGAAATATTTTAATAAATCTGTTGTTTCAACACCTGAAAATGAAAAAATCGTTGAATCTTTAATTCCTTTAGCACCACTACATAATAAAGCTCATTTAATTGGAATTAAAGCTTTTGAATCCTTATTGCCACATACTTTAGAAACATTGACATTTGATACTGCTTTTCATCAAACAATGGAACCTCAAGATTACACATTCCCAATTCCATATCATTTAACAGAAACTTATGATATTAGAAGATATGGTGCTCATGGCACTTCTCATCAATATGTTTCTGAAGTTGCAATTAAAAAATACTTAAATAATAAACCTAACAGCAAAATCATTTCTTGTCATTTGGGAAGTGGATCATCAATCACGGCAATTTTAAATGGAAAATGTGTTGCAACATCAATGGGATTAACTCCTCTTGGTGGAATTATGATGGGTACTAGAACTGGAGATTTGGATCCATCTGTTATGAATTATATTTGCGGACAAACAAAATTAAGTGTTGAAGAAGTTTATCAAATTTTTAATAAACAATCTGGATTTTTAGGAGTTTCTGGTATTTCTAATGATACAAGAGATGTTGAAAATGCTTATTTTAAAGGCGATAAAAGAGCAAAATTAGCTATTGAATTATTTGCAAGAAGAGCAGCTGATTTTATTGGTCAATATTTTGTAAGATTAGGTGGTTGTGATTTATTAATTTTTACAGCTGGTATCGGTGAAAACGCTGCTTTATATAGAAAAGCAATTTTAGACAATATTAAAGAAGCTTTAAATATTAAATATGATGAAATAATAAATAATGAAATAATTAAAGGAAAGGAAGGAATTATATCTACTGCTTCTAGTAAAGTTATGGTTGTTGTTATTCCAACTGATGAAGAGGTAGTTATTGCAAGAGATGCATATAATTTATATAAAAATCAATGAATCAAGAAATTTTAAATTACTCAAATAAACAAAAAGAAAATTATGATAAAGTTTTAAAATTAATTAATAAATATAATAAGATTTGTGTTTTTAGACATAGAGTTCCAGATTTTGATGCTTTAGGTACTCAATTGGGTTTATATTACTTTTTAAAAGATAATTTTCCTAATAAAGATATAATTTGTGTTGGAGATGATCATAATAAATTCACCCCAAAACTTTATGAAAAAATGCAAATAATCCCAGATGAATGGTTTGATGATGAATTTTTAAGTATTGTTG
This sequence comes from uncultured Bacilli bacterium, assembly GCA_944349595.1. Taxonomy (GTDB): domain Bacteria; phylum Bacillota_I; class Bacilli_A; order RFN20; family CAG-826; genus Alectryobacillus. Next base: position 176,611 of record CALVNF010000002.1, read on the forward strand.
TCGATGCTTCAGATAAATCAAGAGTTTCTGATGAAAGATTTATCAAAGCAAAAGAAATTGTTGTTTTTGATCACCATCCATATGTTAAAGATTATAATTGTCTTGCAATTATTGATACTGAAATCGCAGCAGCTAGTGAATTAGTAGCCGATTTTATGATATATTCTAATCTTAAAATATTAGAAAAATCTGCTTATTATTTATATTCAGGTCTAGTTGGAGATAGTGGAAGATTTTTATATTCTTCAACTAATCAACATACATTTGCAATTGCCGAAGAATTAATTGACAAAAAAATTGATATTAATAAAATTTATAGTTTAATGTATGAACAAGAAATTAATGATTTAAATATTTTAAGATATATTTTAAATCATTATAAAGTGTCAAAAAACGGCGTTGCTTATTATGTTTTAAAAGAATCAAGAATGAAAAAACTTGGTTTAAATCAAATGAATGCTAAAGCTTTTGTAAATACATTTGCAAACATCGAGGGAATTGAAATATGGTGTTCTATTGCTCAAGATGTTGTTTCTAATTGTTATAGAATTTCAATTAGATCTAAAAAAATAGCTATTAATGGCATTGCAAATAAATATGAAGGCGGAGGCCATGCCCAAGCAAGCGGATGTAAGATTAATTCTTTAAAAGATTTAAAGAAATTTATTTCAGATTTAGATAATTTAATTATTAAATAATGAATTTTGTTCCATTACATGTAAATACTTCATATTCTATTTTATCTAGTTGCATAAAATTAGATGATTTAATGATGAAATTAAAAAAAGAAAATATTTCATCATGCGCAATAACAGATCAAGATACATTATTAGGCTTTCCAAATTTTTATAATATTTGTAAAAAAAATAATATAAAACCACTTTTTGGTCTTGATTTAATAATTGATAATAATAAATTTACATTATTAATTAAAAACGAATTAGGATATAAAAACTTAATTAAATTATCTTATATTAAAAATATAAAATCGGAAAATTTAAATTTTGATGATGTAAAAAAATATCTAAATAATATTGTTTTAATTATTTCAACTCAAGAATCAGATATTTTTAATAACCCATATGATTCATGGCCATTTTTGTTAAAAAAATATAGTGAACTTTTAAAAGATGATTTTTATATCGGACTTGAATTTTATTCTCCAAATGATAAAAATAATGAAGTTTTGCGGGGATTTTTAAAAAAATATCCTTTTAATTATCTTGCATTTCCTCATATTAAATACATTAATCCTCAAGATGCAATAACAATCGAAATTCAAAATTGCATTAAAGAAAAATTTACTTATTCATTAGATATAGATAAACAAGAAGACATAAAAAGAGTTGGAAAAAATTATTTTATGTCCGAAGAAAAAATTAAAGAAATTTATAATAACGAAGAATTAATTAATACAATATTTTTGACAAGTAAATTAAATTTTAACTTTGATATTAAAAGAGGAAAAATATTAAGATTTTCTACTAATCAACAGCAATCTTCTCAATTAATAAAATCACTTTGTTATGAAAAATTAAAACAATTAAAATTAGATAATAATCATAATTATATTGAAAGATTAAATTATGAATTAGATGTTATTGATCGAATGGGATATAACGACTACTTTTTAATTGTTCAAGATTATGTAAATTATGCAAAAAATAATGATATTTTAGTCGCTCCTGGAAGAGGTTCTGCTGCTGGTTCTCTTGTTTCTTATCTTTTAAATATCACCGAAGTTGATCCATTAAAATATGATTTACTTTTTGAAAGATTTTTAAATATTGACCGTGTGTCAATGCCTGATATTGATATTGATTTTGAAAATACAAAAAGAGATTTAGTTGTTTCATATTTAAAAAATAAGTATGGTCAAGATCGAGTTTGTCAAATCGTAACAATTCAAACTCTAAAAGCAAATCAATCTATTAGAGATATTGGAAGAGTATATAAAATTCCACAAGAACATATTGACAATTTATGTAAGAATTTAGATGATAAATTAACATTAAAACAATCTTATGAAAAAAATCCTAAATTAAGAAATTTTGTTAATCAAGGAGTAAATGACAAAAACGATTACTATTTAAGAATTTTTTACTTAGCTCAAAAAATTGAAGGATTACCAAGACAACTTGGAATTCATGCCGCAGGTGTTGTCTTAAACGATGAAAAAATAATTGATGATTTACCACTTATTTATTCAAAAGAATTTAATATAAATTTATCTCAATATGAAATGAATAACTTAGAGCAACAAGGTTTTTTAAAAATGGATTTATTGGCTCTTAAAAATTTATCAACAATTCATTTCATTTTAGATTTAATTAAAAAGAATAAAAATATTACACTTAAATTTGAAGATATACCAATTGATGAGCCTGAAATTTATTCAAAATTAATTAATAAAGGCCTAACGATGGGATTATTTCAACTTGAATCAGATGGAATAAATAATGCAATTAGTATAATCCAGCCAAATTGTTTTAATGATATTGTTGCAACAATTGCTTTATTTAGACCTGGCCCAATGCAATCAATTCCATTATATGCAGAAAGAAAGCATAATCTTGAAAAAGATCCAAATTATAAAATTAATTATTATAGTAATGATTTATATGACATTTTAAAATCAACTTATGGAATAATTATTTATCAAGAACAAATCCTTCAAATTTGTCAAAAAGTTGCTGGTTTTACTCTTTCAAAAGCTGACATTTTTAGAAGAGCAATTTCAAAAAAGAAAATTAGTGAAATTGAAAAACTGAAAAAGGATTTTATTGAAGGCTGTTTAAAAAATCATTATAGCTATGAAATTGCGGTTAACTTTTATAATTTAATTGAAAAATTTGCTGGATATGGTTTTAATAAATCTCATAGTGTATCTTATTCTATGATTACAACAAGACTGGCTTATTTAAAATTAAAATATCCGGAAGAATTTTATATAGCGCTTCTTCAAACAACAAATAATAGCAATGATGATAAATTTAAGAAATTTATTGACGAAATAACACTTAGAAATATTAAACTAGGTTTACCAGATATTAATTTAGCAGATAATATTTTTGTTTTAAATAATAATGAAATGATTATGCCACTTTCTTCAATAAAAGGGTTAAATATGGATACAAGAGAAAAAATTTTATTTGAAAGAAAAAACCATGGACAATTTAAATCATTTTTTGATTTTATCGAAAGAATGTATGAATATAAAGTGTCTCAATCTCAAATACAAAAATTAATTGAAGCGGGTTGCTTCGACTCATTAATTAAAAATAGAAATGCGCTTTTAGATAAAATCGAGTTGTGTTTTAAATATGCAAATGTAACCTCTAAAACAGGAAATTTATTTGATGAATCAAATGAAAATGAAATTCAATTTGATGAAAATATATATGAAAATAAGTTTCAAAAAATAATAAATGAAATTAAATTATTAGGCATTGCAATTTCTGACAATCCTCTTAAATACACAATTATTGATGCAAATAAAAGATTCAAAAATCATATTATTGATATAAAAGATTTAAAATTAAATGAAGTTTCTTATATTCATGTCTATATTTCTAGAATTAAAAAATCAAACAAAGATCCAAATAAGATAACTACTTTTTTGAGCGTTTTTGATATAAATAATACTACTTTAGATTGCATCATTTTTAATGATACTAGACTTGCAATGAAAGATTACTCAAATCTTGCCGAGGATAAAATCGTTACATTAAAAGGCACACTCTCTCAAAGAAATGATAAAAAATCATTTATTGTTGAACAAGGTGAAATTATGGAGATTAAAGAAAATGAATAAAATAATAATTATAGATGGCTATTCGATACTATTTAGAGCATATTATGCAACGGCATATAAAGGCGAAGATACAATTTTAAAAACTTCTACTGGAATTCCAATTAATGCCATTTTTACTTTTTCAAATATGGTACTTCCACTTTTATCTAATTTAAATAAAAACGATACTATTTTTGTTGCACTTGATAGTGGAAAAGAAACAAAAAGACATAAAGAATTTGCTGAATATAAGGCAAATAGACCTTCATGTCCTGAATCTTTAAAAATTCAAATGCCAATTTTAAGAGAACTTTTAGAAGCATTTAATATTCCTTTTTTTGAACAAGAAGGTGATGAAGCTGATGATATTGCTGGTAGTGTTGCCAAAATGTCAAATGAACACAATTATAATGTTGAAATTTATACTAGTGATAAAGATTATCTACAATTAGTCAATAATAAAACTTCAATATCTTTAATAAAAAAAGGCATGAAAGACATTCAAAAAGTAAATTTTGACAACTTTTATAACTTATACGACATGTTTCCAGAACAAATTAAAGATTATAAAGGTTTAAGAGGGGATTCAAGTGATAATTTAAAAGGAATTCCTGGAATTGGAGAAAAAACTGCAATTACATTATTAAAAAAATATAATAATTTAGAAAATATCATTAATAATGCTCAAGAAATTGGCGGAAAATTATCACTTAAAATTATTGAAAATAAAGATAGTGGCATTTTATGTAAAAAATTAGCAACAATTGATGTGGATTTGAATTTACCATTCAATTTTGAAGATATTTTATTTAAAGGAATTGATTTTAAAAAAGCAACGAACTTTTTAAATAAATATGAAATGAAAAGCTTAGTTAATAAAATTTCTAATATTGAAACAGAAATCACAAAACATGAAATAATAGAAAATTTTAATTTTGAAGAAGTAAATAATATTCCGGAGATTAATGACAAAGAAATTGGAATTTCTTTAAATTATGATTATACTTCAAATTACCACAACTGCGATATTTCAGGGTTTTTTATATCAACAAAAAACGCGAATTATTATATTAAATATGATAATGCGATTTTAGATAAAAACTTTAAAAATATTTTACAAAATAGCGATATTAAAAAAGACTGTTTTAATTATAAAGCAATTGGATATATATTAAAAAAGAATAATATAAATTTAAATGGAATAAATTGTGACTTATTATTATGTTCTTATTTATTAAATTCAAACAATTCTAGTGATGTTAAAACAACCTTTTTATTTTTTGATAAGACTGATATAGATCCAAAAATTGATCAATTTAATTCATCGTTAAAAATTTCAATATATTCAAGACTTTTAAGCAATAAAATTCTTGATGATTTAAAAAATAAAGATGATTTTAATTTATATGAAAATATTGAGTTACCACTTTCTAAATGTTTATTAAATATGGAATATGAAGGATTTCCATTAAATAAACAAACATTATTAAATATTGCAAAAAATTATCAAGACAAACTAGATATATTAACTCACGATATTTATCAACTTGCTGGATGTGAATTTAATATCGATTCCCCAAAACAAGTTAGTAATTTATTATTTAATGTTTTACAATTAAAATCTAATAGAAAGTCGTCAACTTCTATTGATTATTTAAAATATTTAGTTGATGAACATCCTATAGTTGAAAAAATTTTGTCTTATCGAAAATATGCAAAATTATTAAACACTTATGTAAATGGTTTATTAAACTATATTGGAAAAGATAATAAAATTCATTGTATCTTTAACCAAGCTCAAACAACTACTGGAAGATTATCATCTAGTGAGCCAAATATGCAAAATATTGCCGTTAGAGATGAAGAATCAAAAGAAATTAGGAAAGCATTCTTCTATGATAATGATTTATATTACATATTATCTTATGATTATTCTCAAATTGAATTAAGAATTTTAGCTTCTCTGTCAAAATGTAAAAATTTAATAGATGCTTTTAATTCAAACATCGATATACATACCTTAACTGCTCAAAAAATATTTAATAAATTGGAAATTAACGAGCAAGAAAGAAGAAAGGCAAAAGCTGTCAATTTTGGAATAGTATATGGAATTTCTGATTACGGATTAAAAGAGCAAATTAATGTACCATTAAAAGAAGCAAAAGAAATAATAAATAAGTTTTATGAAACTTATCCAGAAATTAAAACATATATGCAAAATCAAATTGAATTTGCTACAAAAAATGGATATGTAAAAACAATATTTAATAGAAAAAGATTTATTGAAGAAATAAATTCCCCTAATTATAGTAAAAGAGAATTTGCAAAAAGGGCCGCTTGTAATGCGCCAATTCAAGGCAGCGCTGCCGATATTATAAAAATTATAATGACTAAAATTGACAAATTACTTAAAAATTATGACTCAAAATTAGTTCTTCAAATTCATGATGAACTAATATTTAAAATTAATAAAAATGAACTTGAAGAATTAAAAACAAAAATCAAAGACATCATGGAAAATACAATTAAATTAGATGTCAAATTAACAGTTGATGGAGGATATGCCAAAGATTGGTATAGTGTGAAATAATGCCAGAATTACCAGAGGTTAGAACCGTTGTTGCCATATTAAATAATGAAGTTATTGGCAAAAAAATTAAAAATGTAGAAATTATTTATGAGAGAATTGTCCAAAATGATTTAAATTTTTTTAAAGATGAATTAAAAGATCAAAGTATTATAAAAGTTGAAGCATTAGGAAAATTTATCATATTTCATTTAACAAATAATCTTATTTTAATTTCACATTTAAGAATGGAAGGTAAATATTCTTTACTTAACAAAGATGAAAAAAATCCTCCTCACTCTTGTGTAATTTTTTATTTTTATGATAATACAAAACTTGTTTATCACGATACAAGAAAATTTGGAATAATGGAATTAAAAACAACTTATAATTATTTAACTTCAAAACCACTTTCTAATCTTGGACCAGAACCTTTTAAAATAGATGAAAATAATATTGAAAATATCTATAAAAAAATAACTAAAAATAAACCAATAAAAGAATTATTAATGGATCAAAGTATTATTTGTGGTATTGGCAATATTTATGCAGATGAAATATTATTTAAAGCAAAAATTAATCCTCTAACAAAAGGAAAAGATATTTCTTTTGAAAAATTTAAAGAAATTGTCTCAATATCAAAATCTACTCTAACAAAAGCAATAAATTTAGGTGGCTCAACTATTAAATCTTACCATCCAAAAGATGGAATTGATGGAAAATTTCAAAACGAACTAGTTTGTTATGGACATTATGGAAAACCTTGTCCAAATTGTGGGACTTTATTTCATAAAATATTTTTAAATGGTCGAGGAACTACTTTTTGCCCAAATTGTCAAATAAATTATGAACTAAAAAAAGCAGTTGGAATAACTGGAATTATAGGTTCAGGAAAAAGTGAATGCTTAGAAATATTTAATGAACTCGGTTTTAAAACGCTTTCTTGTGATAAAATTATAAAAAATTTATACGAAAATAATGATGAATTAAAACAAAAAATTAATAAATTATTTTTTTATAAGGCACTAGATAAAAACAAAAATAAATTAAATTATTCAATTATGAGACAATTTATTTCTCAAGATGAAATTTTGCATGAAAATTTGGAAAATTTGGTATTTCCATTTGTTGAAGATGTTTTAATTAATGAAATTAAAAATTCAAATTATACTCTTATAATTGAAGTTCCACTCCTTTTTAAGGCGCATTTGCAGTATCTTTTTAAAAAGATAATATATGTAGAATCTAATAAAGAAACAATATTAGAAAGGTTAAAATTAAGAGGTTCAAAAAATCCATTAGCAGACTATGAACTTTATTTAAAGAATAATAACTTTAAAATTTCTGATAATGTAATTATTTTAAAAAATAATTCAGATCTTAATAGCTTAAAAGAACAAATAATAAAAATTAGTAAAGACCTTTAATTCCATCGATTTTCATCTCTTTAAATGTATTTTTAAATACATTTATGAGAGATTTATTTTTTAATGATTTATAATCTTTGGTTGAAAAACTATTTATAGTATTTTCAATATCATAATCGCTGATAATAATTGTTAATAATCCATTTTTAATTCTTTCATTTAATATAGGAATTAAGATTGTATCTCTTTTATAATCATTAAACGAACAATATGAAAAATTATCTAACACTAAAACTGAACAAGTTTTATATTCTTTTAATAAATCATTAAATTTAATTTTGTCAATAAATGATAAGTCATTCAATTCTTGAATTCTTGATACACAATCTGCATATATACCATTAATTTTATTTTCCATTAAATATTCATTAAAAAATTTACTAACAAGAAAAGATTTACCACTTTTTTTGTCACCATATATAAAATAAAATTTATTTCCTTTTTTCTTTTTAACAACTTTAAAAAATTCTGTTATTACATTTAGTTTTGTACCTGAACAATCATCAAAAGTTGATTTTTTTAAATCGCTTAAATCAAATTGAATATCATTAATTAAAAATAAGGAATTTCTTAATGATATCTCTTTATAGAATTTACAAAAGTCATACTCTAAATAAATTGTTTTATTTTCATATTTTAAAATTGGGCAAAACCACATATTTTTTAATTTACAACTATTAAAATCTCTGCAATTCTTACATATTTTTGTTTCATTATCATAATTGATAAACAAATTAATATTTTTTGCAACTTCAAAATTGGATATATTATTTTCTTCTATAAAATTAATTATATCTTCATTTTTTAAAGCTTTATTAACAATATCTTGATTAGATTCTTGTTTATCGTTTAATTTAGATAAAAATTCATTATCAATTAATTTAACAATTTCTTCACTCTTCATCATTTAATGCCTTCAATATTTCTTCAGTTGTATATATTTTTTTATCATCAATGTCTGTATCTTTTTTATTTGTTTTATCAATAGATTTGTTTAAAATTTTTTTGTCAATATTTAACGTGTTATTTTTATTATTTTCAGAATTTAGTTTCTGTAAGAACATGATCGAATCATATGCGCTATTTATATCATTTCTTAATAAAGTTGCGCCTATTTTTTCCATGAAATTTAAGTTAAGCAAGCCTTTATTTTTTTCTAAAGTATAGTCAACAATTGCATTAATAACTCCATTTGCCAAACCTAAATCTAATTTCAATTTTTCCAATATTTTTAAATCAGAATGTATTGGATTAACATTATTCTGTTTTATTTTTAAATAGTTATAAGGATCTAGTTTTTCCATATAATCAATTTTTTTAGATAAATCAGTTGAACTTGAAATCTTATATTTCTTTGTTTTTTGTTTTTTAATATTTGCAAAAACAATTGAATCATAGCACTTACTTTTTACTAAATCTAAATCGATTTTTTTATCTTTTGAATAAAAATCAATGCAATTCATGACTATATCAGCCATTAAAATTTCAGATAATCCATATAGATTAGCTAATTTTGCAAAATATTTAAGTTCTTCTTTTGTAAAGAAGTCATCTTTTAATTTATACTTTTCTTGAATTATTTTTTTAAAATAATCATAATCAAAATTCATTGGAGAATCTTTTGTTTTAACTTGCAAAAGAAACTCATTATTTTCTGGATTATAATCAAAATCATTTGAATCTACATCAACATCAAATACTTCATCAAAGCGTGATGTTATTTCTTTAAAATTAGTTCTGTCAATTTTATTTGAAAATTCTTTTTTAATTTGTTCAACTTTATTTGAACCAATCGATCTTACTAATAATCCTTTTAATAAAACATCATCAAAAAAATTAATTGGGGATTTTGGAGAATAAACAACTTCTAATAAAACATTGTCTTTAACATAACTTTTGATTAAACCTACTGCTTCTAATATTTTTCTTGCATTATTAAAATCATCTAAATTAAATTTTAAAGACATTAATAAATTACTTAATTCATTTTCTTTTTCATTTAAATGAATTTTATATGTGTATAAAAAATATAAGCTTAAAGCATTACATCCAATTATTGGTAAATATAATTTTGCAATAATCATTTCGCCTATGTTAGATAAGATAGAATTTGTATCTAATTTTATTAAAAAATCTTCATTAATTTTTTCCATAACAATATATTAACATAAAATGATTTAAGAAATATAAAATGAATTGTTATATTTTTAAAAAAAATATAAAAAATATGTTAATATATTTAAGTAATTAGGAGAGACAAAATAATGAAAATAGGAATCTTAACTTCGGGTGGCGATGCCCCAGGAATGAATGCTGCAATTAGAGCGGTAACTTTTGCTGCAATTAACAAAGGTTTTGAAGTTTTTGCCATATATGATGGCTATAAAGGTATGGTGAATGGAAACATCAAAAAATTAACAAAAAATGATGTTGATGAAATAATTAATCGCGGCGGAACTATTATTAGATCTGCTAGATTACCAGAATTTAAAGAATTAGAAGTTAGAAAAAAAGCCGTTGAGCAACTTAAAAAACACGATATTGACGCAATTGTTGTTATCGGTGGTGATGGTTCATACATGGGAGCTAAAAAGCTTGAAGAACTTGGAATTAAGTGCGTCGGCTTACCAGGAACTATTGATAATGACATTTCTAGCACTGATTTTACAATTGGTTTTGATACTTCATTAAATACAATTGTTGAAGAAATTGAAAAAATTAAAGATACTGGAAGAAGTCATTCACGTTGCATGCTAGTTGAAGTTATGGGTAATCATTGTGATGATTTGGCTTTATATAGTGCAATTGCAACTGGTGCTGATTTAGTAATTTCAAAAAATCATATGATATCTAATGAAGATACCGTAAAAAGATTAAACAAAATGAAAGAAAATGGTCAAATATTTTCTTTAGTTGTTGTTGCTGAAAAAACAATAGATACAAATAAATTATTACAAGATATTCAAGAAAATACCGATTGGGACGCAAGATTAACAATTCTTGGTCATACTCAAAGAGGTGGCATTCCTTCTGCAATGGAAAAAGTTTTAGCAACAAAAATGGGATATTATGCTGTTAAACTTTTATCTCAAAATATTACCGGAGTCTGCGTTGGAATAAAAGAAAACAAGATTGTTTATGAAGATATTCTTGATGCATTAAAAAAGGAAACATTAGTTTCTAATGAATTAGTTGAAGTTATTGATAATTTAAATTAAGGGGATGATATTATGTATAACATCACAAGAAATACTAAAATTGTTTGTACGATCGGACCTGCAAGTGACAATAAAGAAACACTTAAAAAATTAATTAAAGCAGGCATGTCTGTTATGAGAATTAATTTTTCTCACGGTGATTATGCCGAACACCAAAAGAAAATTGATTTAATTAGAGAAATTGAAAAAGAAGAAAATATTTGTGTCCCAATTATGTTAGATACAAAGGGACCAGAAATTAGAACCGGAAAATTTGTAAATGGATTAGCCACAATTAAAGATAAATCAATTGTTAGAATTTTAATGAAAGAATGTTTAGGTGATGAAACTAAATTTTCTGTCACATTTACTGATTTATATGATGATGTTGACATCGGAAATATAATTAAATTAGATGATGGAAAATTAGAGTTAAAAGTAATTGATAAAGATTCAGAAAAACGAGAATTAATTACACAAGCTTTAAACACTCATACTATTAAAGATAAAAGAGGAGTTAATATCCCTGGAGTTCATTTATCTTTACCATTTATTTCTGAAAAAGATAAGAACGATTTAATTTTTGGCTGTAAAAATAATGTCGATTATATTTCTGCAAGTTTCATTAGATCACCTGAAGATATTAAGGCAATTAGAAAAATTTTAAAAGATAATGGCAAAGAAAACATTAAAATCATTTCAAAAATTGAAAACCAAGAAGCATTAACTTGCCTTGATGAAATTGTCAAAGAATCTGATGGAATTATGGTTGCAAGAGGTGATTTAGGTGTTGAAGTCCAAGCTGAAGATGTCCCAATTATTCAAATTGATTTAATAAAAAAATGTAGAAATTTAGGAAAACCAGTCATTACTGCTACTCAAATGCTTGATTCAATGATTTCAAATCCAAATCCAACTAGAGCTGAAGTTAGTGATGTTGCTACTGCTGTTTCTGAATCAAGCGATGCTGTTATGTTATCCGGCGAATCTGCAAATGGTCTTTATCCTGTTGAAGCTTGTTCAATGCAAGCAAAAATTGCTCATAAGATGGAAAAATATCTTGATTATGAAAAATTAGCTCAAGAAGCATATGATACTTCAAATAAGGATAATAACGATGCTATCGCAAATTCAATTGCAAATACAGCTTTATTAATTGGAGCAAAATTAATTGTATGTTTTACTGAAACTGGCCGTACTGCTTTTAGAATTTCAAAAGCAAGACCATGTTGTCCAATTATTGCTGTAACAAATAATAAAAATACTGCTGAAAATTTGGGTGTTTATTGGGGTGTTTTTGCAAGCTATATCCCAACAAAAATTATGCCAGATTTTATTGAAGAGATGGAAGTTATCGCTCTTTCAAATGCAATGAAATATGGCCTAAAACCTGGTTCAACAATTATTGTTGCTGGTGGTACACCAACTGGAAGTGGAAATACCAATTTCATGAGAATTGTATATGTTCCTGAATTAAAGGATATTTAATATGAAAAATGCTATTTGTTTAGATATTGGAGGAACTAATCTTCGTTGTGCTTTAATTAACGAAAATTATGAAGTTGAAAAAGTTTTAATCAAACAAACTCAAGTTGGATCTCGTGATGTATTTTTAAGCGAAGTTGAAAACATTATTAAAGAAATATCACCAAATGAAAACACTGTTGGAATCGCAATGGGAGTTCCAGGTCCAGTTAATTTTAAAGGTTATGTAAGCGAACTTCCAAATGTTGGAATTAAAGATCTTCCACTTGCAGAATATATTAATTCTAAACTCCACTTACCTACCATTGTTTTAAATGATGCTCAAGTTGCGGCTTTAGGAGAAGGTTGTATCGGTGCTGGAAAAGGTTATAAATCAACATTTTTTATAACTATTTCAACTGGTGTTGGTGGTGCTTTAGTAAAAGATGGAAAAATTGTCATTCCTGATGATGAAATCGGCCATACTAATATTAAATACAAACATAAATATTACGAATTTGAAAAATTAAATTCTGGAAATGGCTTATTGAATTTATGTAAATTAAATAAATTAAATGTTCAAAATGCTCAAGAATTTTTCTTACTTAAATCTCAAAATGATAAAAATGCATTAAAGGTATATAAGTTATGGTTAAATAATTTAACTTATTTAATTCAATTTATTAAAAAATATTTTCAAGTTGATGTAATTGTTATTTCAGGTGGAGTTATTAAATCTCAAGAGTACTTCTTTGAAGATTTAAAAAACATGAATAACAACGTTAAATTATTTTTAGCAAAATTCCGTCAACAAGCTGGATTAATTGGAGCCGCTTACGCTTGCTTTAATTATATAAAATAATATATTGATTATTTTTTATACTATATTATAATAATTGTGCGTTGAAAAAGACATGATTATATATTGATTCAACACAGCGATTAAGAGTTTGGTGAAAGTCTTAAATGATAAATATATAATTACCACTTTGGAGCATCAAAAGTAATTTTGTCGTAACGCTTGCGTTAAAAGCATGATGAGAGCCAATAATTTTGTTGGAATTAAGGTGGTAACACGGAAAAAATTTCGCCCTTATGTAATATTACATAAGGGTTTTTATATTTTGGAGGAAAATTATGAAAGTATTTGTAAAAAATCAACCATTTGAATTTGAAAATCAAGTAAATGGTTTTCAAGTTGCAAAAAGCTTTGATCAAGAGCATCATAAAAACATAATTGCTTATAAGAAAAATAATCAATTATTTGATATGTCAACTTTATTGAATGATGGAGATGAAATTGAATTTATTTATAAAGGCGATGATGATAAAGTTGCATTTGAAATATTAAATCACTCTACTTCTCATTTAATGGCTGAAGCAATTTTAAAATTATTCCCTGATGCAAAATTAGGATTTGGTCCAGCAATTGATGAAGGATTTTATTATGATGTTGATTTTAATGACTATCAATTAAAAGAGGAAGATTTAGCTAAAATTGAATCTTTAATGAAAAAATTAGCTAAAGAAAATAATAATTTCAAAAGACAAGTTGTTAGTAAGCAAGAAGCATTAGAAATATTTAAAAACGATCCATATAAAATTGAATTAATAAATGGAATCAATGATGAAATCACAATTTATACTCAAGGAAGTTTTACTGATTTATGTCATGGAATCCATTTACCAAACACATCTTATATTAGAAACTTCAAACTTTTAAGTATCGCTGGTGCTTATTGGAGAGGCGATATCAAAAATAAACAATTAACAAGAATTTATGGTATTTCTTTTTATGAACAAGAAAATTTAAATAAATACTTATTAATGTTAGAAGAAAGAAAAAAGAGAGATCATCGTAAACTTGGAAAAGAATTAGGTTTATTTATGATTTCTGAATATGGACCAGGTTTTCCGTTCTGGCTTCCAAATGGCATGATTTTAAGAAGAGAATTGGAAAATTTCTGGTATGATTATCATCAAAAACACGGTTATGTTTTTTGTAAAACTCCAACAATGTTATCTAAAGAATTGTGGATAATTTCTGGCCACTGGGATAATTATAAAGATAATATGTACACTTCAACAATTGATGGAAAAGAATTTGCAATTAAACCAATGAATTGTCCAGGTGGCATGTTAATTTATAAAAATTCTATCCACTCTTATAAAGATTTACCAATAAGACTTGGTGAATTAGGATTAGTTCATAGACACGAAGCAAGCGGCGCTTTAAATGGTTTATTTAGAGTTCGTACATTTACTCAAGATGATGCTCATATTTTTATTAGAAAAGATCAATTGATTGATGAAATTTCTAATTTATTAAAGATTTTTGATGATATTTATTCTGTTTTTGGTCTTGAATATCACATTGAATTATCAACAAGACCAGAAAAGAAATACATTGGAGATATTGAAATTTGGAATGAATCCGAAAAAATTCTTTCTGAAGCTTGTAAAAAATCAAATAAAAAATTCATTATTAATGAGGGTGATGGTGCTTTTTATGGACCAAAACTTGACTTTAAATTAAAAGATTCAATGAATAGAATTTGGCAATGCGGTACAATTCAACTTGATATGAACTTACCAGAAAGATTTGATTTAACTTATATTGATGAACATGGTGAAAAAGTAAGACCAATTATGCTCCATAGAGCCGTTTTAGGTTCAATTGAAAGATTTATTGGAATAATAACTGAAAACTTTGCTGGTGCATTCCCAACATGGTTAGCTCCAGTTCAAGTTAGTATCTTAACTGTTAATAACGAACACCACTTACAATATGCATTGAAGGTAAAAGAAGAATTGGAAAAAGAAAATATTAGAGTTATACTAGATGATTCTAATGAAAAACTTGGATATAAATTAAGAAATTCACAAATTAAAAAAATACCTTACACTATTGTAATTGGCGACAATGAAAGAGATAATCAAAAAGTAACATATCGTGTTTATTCTCAAAAAGATGAAATTACAATTCCATTAAGCGAATTTGTAAATAAAGTTAAAGAAGATATTACATCAAAAAAATTACCAAAAGACAGAAAATAATATTGAATGTAAAAAATTTATCTATTATAATATTAAGCGTACATAAAGTAGAAAGTTTGAAGTACTCACTTCATCACCAGATTAATTAATATATTAATTGGTAGATAGCTACAAATTTATTCTTAATTTGTAATTTTTAGTGGGTATTAAAAACACCCACTTTTTTATTAGGAGGAAAACGATTATAGCCACGAATTTTAATAGCCAACAACGAAAACCAGATAAAAATAATGGTGATTTAGTCAATGAAGCAATTAGATTTCCAGAAGTTCTTGTTATTGACTCAGATGGTACACAACTTGGTAAAATGACAAGAAGACAAGCTTTAGATAAAGCTTACGAGGAAGAATTAGATTTATTATGTGTTGCACCAAAAGCAAACCCACCAGTTTGCAAAATAATTGATTATGGAAAATACAGATTCCAAAATCAAAAAAAAGCTAAAGAAGCAAAAAAGAAACAACATGTAATTGAAATTAAAGAAATTCAATTAACACCTCAAATCGGAATGCATGATTTAGAAATTAAAGCTAAAAAAGCAAAAGAATTTTTTGAGGAAGGTAATAAAGTTAGAGTTGTTGTAAGATTTCGTGGAAGACAACTTTCTCATACAGAAGTTGGCGAAGAAGTTCTTCAAAAATTTATTACTATCGTACAAGATTATTCACAAATTGAAAAACAACCAGTTTTAGAAGGTCGAAACCTAACTGTTGTTTTATCGGCTAAAAAATTAAAATAGGAGGAAGATTTTATGCCAAAAATGAAAAGTAAAAGAGCTTTAATGAAAAGAATTAAAGTTACTGGAAGCGGTAAATTAAAAAGAGATTGTACAAAAAGAAGACATTTAGCTCCAAACAAAACTCATAAACAAAAAAGACATTTAAGAAAAGCTACTGTTGTATCAGCTAGCGATTACAAGAGAGTTAAATATCTTATTAAATAAGGAGGAAAATTGAAATGAGAGTAAAAGGCGGTTCTGTTACAAGACAAAGAAGAAAAAAGATAATTAAAGCTGCTTCTGGTTATTTTGGAAGTAAACATATTTTATTTAAAACTGCTAAAGAACAAGTTTTAAGATCATTAAGATATTCTTATATCAATAGAAAACAATTAAAAAATGATTATAGAAAATTATGGATCAAAAGAATTAATGCAGCTTGCAGATTAAATAATATTTCATATTCAACATTTATGCACGGTTTAAAATTAGCTGAAGTAAATGTTAATAGAAAAATGTTAAGTGAAATTGCAATTTCTGATCCAAAAGCATTTACTGAATTAGTAAAAGTTGCTGCAAAAGCTTTAAATAAATAATATTAATTTATCATAGATTTATTAAAAAAATCCGAAATTATTCGGATTTTTTTCTTTTAAATATTCAATTCACTTTTTTTGATAATTATTGTATTAATATTCTCTACTGCTTCTTTTATTAAAGTTTCATAATCAGCTTTTGCTTCATATTTTAATACCTCTTCTAATTTAGGAGCAGTTTTAGGATTTTTAGGTTTAAAAATTGTACAACAATCTTCATAAGGTCTTATTGAAATTTCATACGTTTTAATTTTTTTAGCAATTTCAATAATATCTTGTTTATCAACAACACTTAATGGTCTTAAAATTGTCAAATTAATTCCATCAGTAATTGTATTCATAGATTCTAAAGTTTGGGAAGCAACTTGACCAATTGACTCTCCTGTGCAAATTGCTTTCGCATGAATTTTATCAGCAACAATTTTAGAAATTTTAAACATCATTCTTCTTAAAATAGTTATTGCATAAGATACATCCGTATTTTTATAAATAGTTTCTTGAATTTTTGTAAATGGTACAATATGTAAATAAATTTTGTCTTGATATATATTTAAAATATCTAACAATTCTTTAATTTTGTCAATAACGCCTTCTTGAGTATATGGAGGAGAGGCGAAATGTATAAAATCAAGCTTTAATCCTCTTTTCATTAATAAAAAAGATGCAACTGGAGAATCAATTCCGCCACTTAATAACATCAATGCATTTCCCAGGCTTCCTAAAGGGTAACCTCCGCTTCCTCGAATTGAATTAAAATAAACAACTATTCCATCCTGGTGAACTTCAATATTAATAAATAAACCTGGATTATGAACATCAACTTTAAATAAATCTTGTTTTAAAATTTTCGTTGCAATTATTTTAATAATATCAATTGAGTGCATTGGAAATCGTTTATCAGATCTTTTACAATTAACTTTAAAAGTTTTAACTTTATCTTTAACTTTTAAAATATAATCAAGACAAAAATCCGATAATTTGTCAATATCTGCATCTAACTTATATACTATTGAAAAAGAATGAATACCTGAAATATTTTTTAAAATTTCAATAATTTCATTGATATTGGAATTATCATCTAGATTAATGTAACTATGATCGTGAGTATGATATAAATCGTTAATATTAATTAAATTACCTAATGAATGTCGAATATTTTTTTCTAACATTCTAACAAAATCAATTTTATTTTTACCTTTAGTATTTAATTCACCATATCTAATCATTATTTGTTTTTTTATCATATTAAAAGCCTCTTTTTTCTAATTTTAATATTCCTTCAATTAAATTTTTAATAAATATATCAACTTCTTCTTTTGTATTTTCATAAGAGAAAGAAACTCTAATTGTATTTTTTGCTAAATTCATATCATCATATTTATTTAATATAACATATGAAAATGATTCATTTTTTGAATTACAAGCCGATGTTGAAGAAACATATATCTCTTTATTTGATAAATATTCTAAAACTACACTTGCTTTGACTGTTTTTAATGAAAAATTTAATATAAAATAATTGCAATTTTTAATATCTGTATTAATTTGTATCAAATCTTTATAACTTTCTAATTGCTTTATTGTATAGTTAAATAAATTAATTATATCTTCAGAATTATTATTATATTTATCAATCGAAAGACACATTGCCTTATAAAATGACGCAATTAAAGGAATATCAACGGTCCCACTTCTAAGTCCGTATTCTTGTCCTCCACCTAAAAGAATTTCATTTAATGTAATATTATTTTTTATTATTAAAGCTGCAATTGATTTTAATCCGTGTATTTTATGACTTGAAATTGTAAACATATCACAATAATTTAGCAAATTTAAATCAGTTTTTAAAAAACTTTGAGCCATATCACAGTGAAACACAATTTTATATTTATTTAAAACTTCGTAGACTTCTTTTATATTTAAAATTTCTCCTGTTTCATTGTTAACGCACATTAATGAACAAAAAATTGTATTAGATTTTATACTTGACAATAATTCATTTATGTCAATTTTCCCATCTATTTTATTTTTTAAATAAGTAACCTCAAACCCATTTTTTTCTAAATATTTAAAAACTTCAAGAACTGATTTATGTTCGTTTAAACTTGTGATTATATGATATTTATTTTTTTCTTTATTTTTTAAATATCCAAAAGTTGCTAAGTTGTTTGATTCTGTAGCTGAGCTTGTAAAAATAATTTTATAATTATTTAATTTTAATTTATTTAATATTTCTTTTTTAATTCTTTCTTCCAAAAATAAATTATTTTTTCCCGTTTTATAAATTGAAGATGGATTAAAAAAATTATTCTCAGCGTATTTGCAGTATGTTTCTAAAACCTCTTTATAAGGTTTACATGTTGAGGCGTTATCTAAATAAATCATTTTTAAAATAAATCTTTTTTAGATGAATAAATACTTGAAAGAATTTTATAAGCGTCGCTATATAATGCTTTTTGATATAATTCTTCAGCGGTATTTAATTCAGCATTTACATCGCTAAAACCATCTCTAATTTTATTTAAAACTAACATCATTTTATCACATTCATTAATTAAGTTTTTAATATCATTAATTTCCTTAAATAGCGATTCTTCCAAGGTTTTAAATTCTAATAAATCTCTATTTAAATCAGTAACATTGATTGGTTCTTTTTTTAAAATCAAAGCCATATTATTTAATAATTCAAAACATCTATCAAACCTTGAAATATAATTTTCTCTGTTATTTACACTTAATTTATAAAATTCTGATTTTTTTGCTTTTAAGTTAATGAATTCAACTTTTATTAATGCAAAAACTTTATCACAATCATTTTTTAGTGATAAAACATATTTTTCAAAAGAATTTATTAAATCATTTGTATCTTTTATAGCACTATCTAAAGTCTTTAACCTATCGCTTATTATAGAATATGGCTGTCTATTTGTTGATAGTGTGGATAAATCAAGAGAAGTTTTTGCACTAGAAAAAATTCTTTCTTTTTCTTGAAGTAATTCCAAAATATGTGCATATTCATCATTAAAGATGTATATTTTTTGATAATTTGGAATTCTATTATAAACAGAAATAATTTTATCTGATAAATCTTTGAAACTTTTAATAACTAAATTGAAGTTTTGATCACAATAATCTTTTGCTTCTTTTTCTTTAGAAAGAGAAACGTTTAAAGAATTAAAATCTTCCCTTAATGAATTTATTAAAGAAACGGCGGTATCAATTTTTAGTTGAGAAATATTTAATGAAATTTCATCAACTTTATCTTTTAAATTTTTGAGCTTTTTCTTTGGATTTATATTATATAAAGGAATTTTTAAGGCTTCCATTTCTGAAATTTCTTTTTTTAAGAATTCAACTTTATTTGGATATTCTTCATTTATAACTAAACATAAATCTGGAAGAATATCTACTGCTTTATCGAGCTCACTAATTACTTTTGATAAACTTGGTAGTAATTTTAAAGCATCATCATATTGAGCACTATCAATAAAAGAATCAAATTTTTCAAACCTTTGATCAATTTTATCAAATAAAACATCTATAGTTTGGCTTGCAATATCAAATAAAGTTCTGTTTTGAATATATTTTTTTCTTACAATGCTTTCCTTTTCCTTAATTTTAAAAGCATCGTTTCTTGCATCTTCTTCGGGTTTAATAATAGATAATAGTTTTTCTCTTAAAGCAGAAACTTTTGAAATATATTCTTCAACTACTTTGCTAGAATTTTGATAGACAAGTTTAAAACCTTTTTTTCTTTTATTAAGAATATAATCATCTAAATTTTCAACTGCTTTTTGAGCTTTTTTATCATCAGATTGATATATTTCTAAATAAGTTTTTAAATTTTCAGCATGTATTTGAGAATATAATAAATTTGAATGAGAAATGATTTCTAATCTTTGTAAAATTTGATTACATTCGCCAAGTAATAAACCATTAAAATATTCATAACGGGTATCCAAATCTTTAATTTTTTTTGCTTTAATTCTTTCTGCAAAAACAAAAACATACAGTAAAAGTCCACAAATTACCAAAAATGCTATAATTCCAATAACAATACCTATAATACCGCCAATACTTAACAAAAATTTCATATAATTATTTTATATTTATTTTAATATAAAATAAAGTTTTTAAATTTGAAATGTATGAATATTTTAAAAAAATTATTAGATTTGTCTCATAAATTAATAAATTTTTTTAAAAAAAATTGAGGTTTTGTAGAGTTTTTTAAATATTTACAAAATAAATTTTGTTTTTTTATTAATTAGTAGTAAAATATTTAAGCGTGTTTAAGCATGTGAATATTTATTTGTCTGATGATTAATAAATAATAGTATCTTATTTGCTTGATAAGGGAAATTAATTCATCCGAAATAAAGAATTCGCACCTATGCTTTATTCATGTAAAATAAAGAAAGGAGTTATAAATAATGAGAGATACAGGTTCAACTTGGAAGAAAAGTAGATATTTAAATATGTCTCTTTCTGAAACTGGAAAAGAATTAAAGAAAAGACCTTATGTCCCTGGTCAACACGGATCACCATTAAGAAGAAAAAAATCTTCTGAATACGGAAAGCAATTAATCGAAAAACAAAAATTAAGAACTTTATATGGTGTAAACGAAAGACAATTTAGAAGATTATTCAATTTAGCTTCTAAATCAAAAGGAATTACTGGCTTAGAATTCTTTAGAATTCTTGAATCAAGATTAGACAATTTAGTATATCGTTTAGGATTTGCTCCAACAAGAAAAGCTGCAAGACAATTAGTTAATCACGGTCACATTCTTGTAAATGGTAAAAAAGTTGATATTCCATCATATTTATGTAAAGTAAATGATGTAATTTCAGTTAAAGAATCCTCAAGAACATTAAAAGTTATTAAAGAATCACTTGAAAGTGCTCCAGCTACTGTTGGATATGTTGAATTAGATAAGGAAAAACTCTCTGGTAAATTCATTAGAGTTCCAGAAAGAAACGAACTTTCTCAAGATATCAACGAAGCTGCAATTATTGAATACTACAATAGATTATTGTAATTTCAAAGATAAATTAAAAAAGATGACCTTTATTATAAGGTCATCTTTTTTTTATTCTAACAATTTATATTTTATTTATTTAGTTGATAATAAATAAAAATTCTTTTTTCCTTTTTTTAAGACAATAAATTGATCGTGAAGTAAATTAAGATCACTTAATTTATAATCTATATCAGTAATTTTATTTCCATTTAATGATATAGAATTACCACTAATTAATTCTCTTGCTTCTCTTTTTGATTTACATGCTCCAACTTCAATTAGTGTATCCATAAAGTTATTGGATACATCAATTTTACGAATTGAATTATTAAATAATTCTAATATGTTTTCTTTACTTAAACTTTCAAATTCATTTTTAAAGAAAGCTTCTGACATTTTTACAGCTTCATTTGCTTTTTCTTCACCATGAATTATTTTTGTAACTTCGTAAGCAAGCCTTTTTTGAGCAATTCTTTGACCAAGGTTTGCTAAATGTTCTTTTTCAATTTCATTAATTTCTTCAACAGGTACAAAAGTAAATACTTTTAAATAATGTACAGCATCTTCATCAGTTGAATTTAAAAAGAATTGATACAATTTATAAGGTGAAGTTAATTTTTCATCTAAATATAAAGCACCTTCTTCACTTTTTCCAAATTTTTTTCCATCACTTCTAGTGATTAAATGAAGGACCATACAACCAACTTTTTCTTCATCACCTTTAATTTTTCTAATTAATTCTAATCCACTTGTTAAATTACCCCATTGGTCACTTCCACCAATTTGAATAGAAACTCCATACTTTTCATGTAATTTTAAAAAGTCGATTGATTGTAATAACATATAAGAAAATTCCGTATACGAAATACCATTTGCAAGTCTTGAAGCAACAACATCTTTTGAAAGCATATAATTAATATTTATAAATTTTCCATAGTCTCTTAAGTATTCAAGTAGTGAAATATCTTTTAACCAATCATAATTATTTAATAAAATTGCTTTAGAAGAATCTTTAAAATCTAAAAACTTAGATAATTGATTTTTGATACTATTTACATTTTCTTGAACTTTTTCAGCTGTTAAAAATGCTCTTTCTTTAGATTTTCCACTAGGATCACCAATCATTCCGGTTCCGCCACCAACTAAAGCAATTACTCTATGACCATATTGAGTAAATCTCATAAGTGTTGCAATCATTATAAAATTACCAATATGTAAAGAATTTGCACTTGGATCAAAACCACAATAAATTGTTTGTGGAGTAGATAGTAATTCTCTAATTTGGGTTTCGTTTGAATAATCTTTAATTAAGCCACGGGCATTTAATTCATCAATTACATTTTTAAACATATCAAAACTCCTTTTTTAAATGCAATTAGTATTGTAAATTATATTAATAATTTATTCAATTGTTGTATTGTACTTTACAATTTTGGCTTCAAATTTATTAACTTTTTTATATAAATTATTATTTGAGATATCAATTAACATTGAAGTTGCAATTTTTCCAACTTCATTAAAATCTAAATATAAGTTAGTAATATTTGGTCGAATAATTTTAGAATATTTAGTTCCAATTATTGATAAAACTTGCACATCTTCTGGTATTCTTAAATTATTGTCCATTGCAGCATTAAGTACTGCAGCTGCAATTGAGTCACGATATGCAATAAAATAGCCTTTTTTATTATATTTAAAATATTCTTTAAAATCTTCATAAGTTTGAGTATAAGAATCATCACAATTGATAATATTGTAATCTTTATTGCTATTTTCATGTACTTGAACAAATGCCTTTTCAACTTTATTCAACAATCTACCACCATTATGGACATGAATAAATGTCATATCAATTCCATTATGTGATATATTATCTAAAACAACTTTTCTAATTAATTCATCGTGATTAAATAAAATACATCCAGTTGTTTCACCAGATACATTATGATTGATAATAACCGCTGGAACACTATAAGAATTAATATTTCTAATATCATCACTTGTTAATTCATCATCAAAAATAATTACTCCATCAACGTGGGATTTAATAACGTCTTCAATAACTTTAGTTGCATCTAATTTTGAATGAGATGTTGTTAATAATAAAATTTTAAATCCCTTATTTTTTGCAACTTCTTGAATTCCATTTATAAAATTGGAAATATAAACATAATTCGCGCTTGGTACAACAACTGCAATAATAAAAGATTTTGAAGTTGCTAAACCTTGAGCCAAGGCGCTTGGTTTAAATCCTAATTTTTTTATAACATCATTTACTTTATTTTTTGCTTCTTGAGAAACATTGTTGGCATTATTAATAACCCTAGAAACCGTTGCAAGAGAAACACCTGCTTTTTTTGCAACTTCATAAATTGTTACTCTTGGTTTTTTATTATCAGTTGACATTTTTTATACCTCTGTTTTAAATATACCATATAAAAATGAAAAATTAAATGTAATTATGAAAAAATTTTCAGTAAATTTTCATTTTTCAAACTTTTAAGATGCTTTGAGGTTAATTTATTTTTGTTTATTGAAAAATTTTTCAATTTTTTTCTTACTGCATTTATATAATTTAATGCCTTTAATTAAATGACTATTTAAAATTAAAATTAAAGCGTCTATATAATACTTATTTAAATTATTATTCATTTCATAACTTCTTATTGGAGTTTCAAATAACATTCTTTTAAATTCATTAAATTTCATTTTTTGTTTCTTTGCTTGAATAAAATAAATTAAATTTAATAATGGTATAAATAATTTATAAAATTTCTTTATTTCTAACACATCTTTAATTGTTGAATTTCTATTTATCACTTTTGAAGTATTCGGATTTATTTTTCTATTTAATAAATTTTCAAAATTACTTTGAGAGATATTTTTTATATTTTTTGCATCATAATAAATTTCATTATTTTTATGATAATCAAATATATTATTATTGACATTATAAATATATATTTTTTCAGTTAGTAATATATTTCTACTTGAAGAACCAACACTTATTATATATTCTCCATTTTCTAAATCATAATCATTTAAAATCGTATTAAAAAATTTTAGATCTTCTATTTCTATTTTAATTTCAACTTTTTGTGTTTCGCCAGGTCTTAAATAAATTTTTTCAAACTGGCATAGTTCTTTTTCTGCTCGAAATATTTTAGAATTAGGTTTTGAAAAATAAACTTCAACAATTTCTTTTCCATCAAAATTTCCAATATTTTTTAATTCAAAAGATAAAGTTATTTCTTTATCATTTTTATCAAATGTTTTTTTATCTAATTTTAAGTTTGAATATTCAAATTTCGTATAACTCAAACCATAACCAAATTCAAATAAAACATCGATATTAGCGCTATTATAGTATCGGTAACCTGTATAAATTGATTCTCTGTATTGATAATTTCTATTAATATCATTTTGATAATTATAACAAGGAACATCATTTAATTTTTTTGGCCATGTTTCACTAGTTTTACCACTTGGATTAATATTTCCAAATAAAACATTTGCAATGGAACTACCACTTGTGGTTCCATTTAATTGCATTAAAATTAAACCTCTTATATCATTTATAAATGGTAATTCTACCGGAGTTCCAACGTCTAAAACAACAATTAAATCTTTTCTTAATTGAGTAATTTTGTTTATTAAATTAAGTTGATTTTTTGGAAGTTGAAAACTATTTCGATCATAGTTTTCTGTTTCTTGTCCATCTTCTAAGCCACAAAAGAATATTACTTTATCAAAATTATTGACAATTTTAAGAACTTCTTTTTCAAGTTTATTATTAACCTTATTATTTTTAATATTAAAACCTTGTTTATAAATAAAATTATTCGATAAATTTTTAAATTCATCAAACGGAGAAATAACTTTTATTGGATTTACATGACTTGATCCTCCGCCTTGAATATGAGGATTTTTAAAATATGGTCCAATAATTAATGTTTTTTCTTCTTTTTTAATTGGTAATACGTTATTATCGTTTTTTAATAAAACAATTGTTTCATCACTAATTTTTTTAATATTATTCAACATTTCATCATAGTTTAAGTTTATTTCTTTGTTATTAGATGATTTATTTACTTTATAAGCTAATTTAATATTTTCCTTAACTGAATTATTTATTTCTTCTTCATTAATCTTATTTTCTTTTAACAAATCATATAAATAAACATCCGTTGCTTGATTACATCCTGGCATTTCTAAATTTAAACCATTTTTAAAGGAGTTTAAAACATCATTTAATGCACCCCAATCTGTAATAAAAGCACCTTCAAAACCAAATTTATTTCTAGCAACTTCGTTTAATAAATATTTATTTTCGCTGCAATAAATTCCATTTATTTTATTATATGCAGTCATTATTGAATATGGATGTGATTTTTCAATAATTCTTTTAAATTGTTTTAAATAAATTTCAAATAATGCTCTGTCATCAACAATTGAATCTGAAATAAATCTATCATTTTCTTGATTATTACATGCAAAATGTTTTAAACAACAACCAATATTATATTTTTGAATTGCATTTATTCTTTTAATTGCAAGTTCACTTGTAAGATATGGATCTTCACTATAATATTCAAAATTTCTACCACCCATTGGATTTCTTTTATGATTAACGGCTGGCGCCAATAATAAATTAACTCCATTTTTAAGACACTCTTTTGCTAAAGAATCTCCTAAAATATCTTCCAATTCACGATTAAAAGAACAAGAAATTGCAGATGGGCTAGGATAACAAATTGCTGCGATTGTACTTGTAAAACCAGCTTTTTCATCAAATTTCTGTGTTCTTAAACCATTTGGTCCATCTGACATTTTAATTACATTAATATTTTTAATTTTACTATTAGTAGTAAAAGCAGTTTCTCCATATAGTAAACTTAATTTTTGTTTTAATGTAAGTTTTTTTAATTCTTCATCAATTAATTTATTTAGCTCGTTATTATCCATTAAAATTACCTTAAAATAAAAAAAGTTGATATAAACATCAACCTAACTTTTCAAATGGTGGGCGCTAAGGGAATCGGACCCATGACCTTCTGTACGTCAAACAGATGCTCTCCCAACTGAGCTAAACGCCCACGTACAAAATATAATACTTTAATTAAGAAAAAATTTCAACAATAAAATTACTTATTGTAAAAATATCAATCAGTAAAAATAATATTGATGGGGGTAAAATTAAATTAACCAAAAAGGTGAAAATAACATTTACCATTTTATGGAATATTCTATAATTTTCCAAAAGGAGTAATTACGGAATTAAATTGAATATTCTAACGCTTCGGAGCCACCAGTTTAAAGCTTGTGAGCCATACCCTATTTAACTAATAATTTTGACCTTGAGAGCCATCTTTAAATTATATCCCCTAAAATATTTTTACTTGAGTTTTTATTGACTAATTTCAACCATAATTCAGGAAAATATTTTATATAATATTTTTTAAGACGCACAATTGTTCAACTTTTAAAACTTTAAATTCATATAAAAAAACATTATTTTTAGTATTATTTAAATAAGGTGGATATGATTTTAGCTAATGTACGTTTTATATTTAAATAAATACAATATTAGTAATAAGAAATATTAAAATAAATTTTTTTAATTAATTGACAAAATATAGAAAGAAATTTTTAACGATTTATTTTATGAATTTATTTAAAAATGTAGATGCTCCGAAACTCTAAATCGCTAATTAAAGTGGGTATGGCTCTCAAGCTCTAAACTGAGGCCTCCCAAGCACTAGAATATTCACTTATAAGAGCAACAAATATTAATACTATACATAATTTTTTTAATACTAATTCTTTAGAAGAATTTAAAACGAAATTCATTTCTTCTAAGAATTTAAAAAATAAGCTCATTTCTTTAGAATTTGATATAAATAAAATGTGGAATACAAAATCTACCTTGCATTGTATTCAAAGTTCGCCTAAAGAAATTATTAAAAGTTGACAGTTTTTAAAGTCTAAATAAAGTTGACAACACTGTCAACATAAAAATTAAATAACCCCCAAATAACCCCCAAGCAACAAAAAAAGCCGATAAAATCGGCATTATTTATTAATTGGTGCTCGAAGAGGGACTTGAACCCTCATGAGTTTAACCTCGATGGATTTTGAGTCCATTGCGTCTACCAGTTCCACCATTCGAGCGCTCTAATATTATAAATGTTTTAATATATTATTACAAACAATATAACTAGAAGAGAAACAAAGCATTAAATTATACCCTCCACATAAACCATTAATATCTAATATTTCTCCAGCAAAATATACATTTTTTTCTATTTTACTTTCTAAAGTGTCTTTATTTATGTTTAAAAATGATACGCCGCCAATTGTAACTTGTGAATCACTAAAACTATATGATTCTGCATATGAAAATTCGAATTGATAAAAATTATTTTTATAATATTTTATTATATAATTAAACATTCTAGAATCAAAAAAACCATGCAAAACCTCAATATTTTTATATTTTGTATAGTAATTCTTTATCATTTTTTCATTTTCTTCATCAAATACTTTTAATATTATTTTTGGACTCTGAATGTTTTTATTTTTAATTATACTTTCAATATTAAAAATACAAATTCCACTTAATCCATCTTCTTTAAAAATAACTTCACCATCTTCTGAATAAATTAAGTTTGATGAATTATCATATAAACAGGCTTTGCATTTTATACGTTCATTTTTTAACTCTTTTGTTGATTCAAGTGTTTTAATAGGACATAAACCTGGTTGTAAATTAGATATTGTATAAAAATGTTCTTTTAAAATATTAAATAAATTGCCATCACTTCCAAGATTTGGAGTAGATTTTCCTCCACTTGTAAAAATAAGAAAGTCAAAATCATCAATATTTAAATAATTTTCAAATATTAAATTATATTTTTTTAATACATTTTGATTATATGATTTTAATTTATGATTCAAATATACTTTAATATTTAATTTTTTAACCCAAAATTCTAAATTTTCAATGTAGTTTTTTGCACTTAAAGAAAATGGATAAACATATCCTTGTATATTTCTTGTTGCAATATTTAATTCTTTTAAAATATGAATTTGTTTATTTATATCACAATTTTTGTAAATTCTATAAGCTTCAATTGAATTAAAAAATTTTAAATTATCATTAAAGTTTCCTAAATTACATCTACCATTTCCAGTTGCATAAATTTTTTTCATTAATTTATTTTCTTTTTCAAATATATAAACATCAATATCATTATTTTGTTTTTTTAATAATATTGATAATATAACTCCAGAATATCCGCCACCAATAATTGCAACTTTCATGAGAATATAATACCACTTTTCTTATAATTTCCATAATAAAAAGCCCGTTTTTAGCGGGCTTAGTCTGTTTATGAATGTATTAAACTTTAGTTATTTAGAAAATCTATATTTTTTAAATGCTCTTAAACCTTCAAATTCAGCAGCATCGCCAAGTTCTTCTTCAATTCTTAATAATTGATTATATTTTGCCATTCTATCAGTTCTTGATGCACTACCAGTTTTAATTTGACCAGCATTTACTGCAACTGCTAAATCAGCAATTGTTGTATCTTCAGTTTCTCCAGATCTATGAGAAATCATACATGTATAACCATTTGTTTGAGCTTCTCTAATAGCATCAAGAGTTTCTGTTAAAGTACCGATTTGATTAACTTTAATTAAAATTGAGTTAGCAACATGATTTACAATACCTTTTGTTAAGAATACTGGGTTTGTAACAAATAAATCATCACCAACTAATTGGATTTTATCACCAAGTCTTGCTGTTAAAACTTTCCAACCATCCCAATCAGATTCACTCAATCCATCTTCAATTGTAATAATTGGATATTCTTTGATCATTTCTTCATACCATTCGATCATTTCTTCGCTAGTTTTAACTCCTTGACCAGATTTCTTTAAATTATATGTTTTTGTTTCTGAATCATAGAATTCACTACTTGCAACATCCATACCTAAGAAAATTTGTTTTCCTGGTTCATAGCCAGCTTTTTTAATAGCTTCCATGATTAATTCAAGAGGTTCTGTATTTCCTTCTTTGCAACTTGGAGCAAAACCGCCTTCATCACCAACACCAGTTGAGTAACCTTTTGCTTTTAAGACATCTTTTAAAGCATGGAATGTTTCAACTCCTGCTCTTAAAGCTTCTTTAAATGTTTTAAAACCAGCTGGAATAATAAAGAATTCTTGGAAATCAACTGTAGAATCAGCATGAGCGCCACCATTTACAACATTCATCATTGGAGTTGGTAATACTTTTGCATTAACACCACCTAAATAACGATATAATGGCATTTCTAAATATTCACTAGCTGCTCTTGCAACTGCAAGAGAAACACCTAATAATGCGTTAGCACCTAGATTTTTCTTAAATGGAGTTCCATCTAATTCTAATAATTTTTTATCAAGTGCAACTTGATCAAGTGCGTCCATTCCTTCAATTTCTGGAGCAATTACTTCATTTACATTATTTACGGCTTTTAAAACACCTTTACCGTTATATCTTTTTTTATCTCCATCTCTTAATTCAAGAGCTTCATTTTCACCAGTTGATGCGCCGCTTGGAACAATTGCTCTTCCTTTTACACCACAAGATAAATAAACTTCAACTTCAACAGTTGGGTTGCCTCTAGAATCTAATACTTCTCTAGCATGTACAAATTCAATACTTGTCATTTTTTTCTCCTTTAAATAACCTCTAATATTATATCAAATTAAATATTAAATAATTAAAATTATTTATAATTTACATTAAAGCACCAGAACCATTATAATTTTTGTCATATATCATAATTAAAAATTCTGGGTGATCAATAAATGGATTTCTATTATGTTGATAATATTGATCAACATTATTATTTCTATTAACTTCATAATCACTAACTGGATCTTGACCACTTGTTGCCCATTTATATAAAGCAGCAAAATCTCCATGAAGTCCATTTGCTCCAGAGGTGAAATTATTATATAAAGTATTGTCAATATTACCACCCACTTCTAAATCTTTTTCACCACTATCTCCTTCATATCTAACAGCCATATAGAATATAGTTCTTGCAATATCACCTTTAAATTCATCTTTTGGTTCAAAATATGATGAGTCTCGATAATTTCCAATCATAGTCGATCTAAATTGTGGTTTGCTATGATCAAGATTATCATTTTCTTCACCGACAAATCCAAAATCTAAATTGCCTCTGCAACTATTTAGCCAGTTATCACATGGATGTAAATTATTTAAATCAGAACCTTCTGGAATTCTTGTATCAAAATCACCATGACTTTTAGCCCAGACATGCTCCTTATTCATACCAGTAGATTTAGGATAACTTCCTTCATACATTATGATATAATTTTTTGAATTAAATGGATCTTCATCAATTAAATTAAAATCAGAAGAATCTAATTCTCCATATCCAAAAGTTGTGTGGTCATCAATTATATTATGTAATGCTTGTTTTAATTCAGCGCCTTTTAAACCTCTAACTGGTTCATAATAAGTATCAATACTTCCTTGATTTCCTCTTGATGGATAGATTGAATTATTTCCATATAAATAATCATAATTATCATTATGAGATGTTTGTTCTTTAAATATAATGCTTAAAACATTATTTTCTTGAGTTAATCTGAATTTATAATTATTAGATGAAATAAATTCTCCACTATTACCATTTAAAGTAATTGAAGAGACAAAATACCCATTATTTGGGGAAGTTTTAACATTTATGTAGTCTCCAACAAATAAATTGTTATTTGGAGTTACACTTACTTCACCTTCTCCAGTTTTATTTATAGTTAAATTAGCTTTAACTGGTTCTTTATTTAATAAATATGTGATATTAATTCCATATAAAATCGCTCTATTTTCACCATTTGTTTTTAATTCAAGATTTGTAACATTATCAGTATTAAAAATATAGACATTATTACTTAAAACTTTTTGAGTAATAGATTTTAAGGAAGTTGTGAAATTTTTTAAAGTTAATGTAATTTCCGGATCATCATCATTATATTGTTTAACAATTAATTCTACAGAAACAATGCTTATTGTACTAGCAAATTCAAATTCAATAGTCGCACCTTTACTAGTTCCTGTTCTAAAACTATCTTCATTACTATCTTTATATAAGTTTGAAGAAGTAACTGAATTTATTTCAATATCTTTAAGTTCTAAATTATTTTCTTGTAAAGAAAAATAACCATTAGTATTTAAATTGACAAAATTAATACTTCCAGTAACTTCGTTTAATATAGGTTCATCTTTTATAAAACTTGCAGTTATTAAATATTGTTTTTCTTCATTAACTACAAAACTTAAAGTTGATAAAATTGAAGCACCATTAACTTCAAGAGATGATAATTTGTAACCATCATTTGGAGTAACAATTACTTCTATTTCACTTCCTAATAAAACACTTGAATTATTTTCATAATCTTTAAATTTTACACTACCATTTTCTATATTATTAGATATAGAGATAGTTGCGTATTTATCAGTATTTCCAATATATTTAAATGTTGCATTAACAACATATTCAATATATTCTTCCACTATAAAAGATTTACTACTTTTAATTGAAATACCATTAACAGTTAAAGTATCTAATTCATAATCTTTATTGGGAATAACTTCAATTTCAACCTTTGTATTAAGACTAACTTTTGAATTATTTTCATAATTTTTAAACTTTATGACACCATTTTTTATACTTTCGTCAATTTTAATAGTTGCATATTGTTCTACAGGTGGAACATATTTAAAACTTGCTGAAACTAAATATGTTATTTCTTCTTGTGCAATAAAACTTAAACTTGATTTTATTGAAACTCCATTAACTGTTAGTGTGTCTAGTTCATAATTGGTATCAGGAGTTATTTTTAAATCAACATTTGTATTTAATTTAACTTTATCGCCGTTATTAAAATTGATAAATTCGATTTTTCCATTTTGTATATTTTCATCGATTTTAATAGTAGCAAATTTTTCTTCTTCACTTATTTTTTTAAATGTTGCATCTACATAATAATCTTTTTCTTCATTGACAATAAAACTTAAACTTGATTTTATTGAAAGTCCATTAACAGTCAATGTATCAAGTTCATAATTTACATCTGGATTTACAACAACATTAATTTTTGTATTAAATAATACTTTTGAATTATTTGAATAATCTTCAAATCTAATTGAACCATTTATGGTATTTTCATTAAATATAATAGTTCCATATTTTTCATCTTGACTAGTTGTTGTAGTTGTTGAATTTGAATTACTAGAGGTATTTTGACTTGTCGTATTAGTTGAAGTTGTTATATTAGTTGTAGTTTGATTTGAAGAACTACTTGAATTTGAAGTAGTTAAATTAGTTGTGCTACATGATGTTAAGAAAAGTGTTAACATCATTAATAAATTAAATTTTCTAAACATAATATAAATTTTTGTTCTATCTATTATTGTTTATTAGATTTAAAACATGACATTAAAATTTTATAAACATCATCATGATTTAAAATTTTATAGCTTGTTGGTGATAAATTTACACTATATGCAATTTCTTTAACTAAATCTGCATCATGAACGCCAAGTTCTTCTAAACTTGTTGCAAGTTTAGAAGCTTTTATAAATTCTTCTAGACAATCAATTCCTTTTAAAGCGACTTCACCATCACTTTTTCCGTTTGGATTTACATTAAAAACATTTGTTGCAAATCTTTTAAATTTTTCAAGTCCATCTTTATATATGTATCTATAATAATTTGGAGAAATAACTGCTAATCCCATGCCGTGAGCGCAATCTGTATATGCTCCAATTTGGTGTTCAATATTATGAACATTCCAATCTTGAGTTTTTCCAACTCCTAAAATTGTATTTAACGCCATAGAAGCAATCCACATTAAATTACTTCTTGCAATATAATTTTTAGGATTTTGATAAGACAAATATGAATTTTTTATTAATGATTTCATTAAAGCTTCTAATAAATCATCACTTACATTATCATCACTTCCGGAAAAATATTGTTCCATCATGTGAGAAAATGCATCAAAAATCCCACTTCTCATTTGATATTCAGAAACAGTATATGTTAATTTTGGGTTTAATATTGAAAATTTTGGTTCGCAACCAAAAAATACTCTTCCTTCTTTAATATTTAAATCATAATTAGTTATAACAGATCCGCCATTCATTTCACTTCCGGTTCCAACCATTGTAAGAATTGATCCAACTGGAACAATTTTTTGATTTTTATCTAGTGGTTTTTTAGCTAAATATAAATCTTTAAATACATCACCTTTTTCGTAATATGCACCAACCGATATTCCTTTTGCACAGTCAATAACACTACCGCCACCAACTGCTAATATTAAATCAACATTATTTTCTTTTACCAATTTAATACCTTCTAAAACTTTTTCGTATGATGGATTTGGTCTAACATCACTTAATTCAAATACATTCTTTTTTGAATTATTTAAAATTTTAATTAAATAATCATATAATCCAATTTTTTTAATTGATTCATGACCATAAACTAATAAAATATTATCACCATAATTTGTTAATTCATCTTTTAAATAATCAAGTGATTTTTCTCCAAAATATATCTTTGTTTTGTTTTGATAAATGAAATCTTGCAACATAAACCCCTCCAAAAATAGTTGTCAAAACCTAATTCTTTATTATTATATAATAATAAAAATTTTTTTCTACTTAGGTATTTACAATAAAAATTAATTATATTAAAATAGTTCGGTGGCGAACTAAAATGGTTAATTATCAATTATTAAAAGAATTGTTAGATACTAAAAAAAATATATCATCACTACTTGATGATTTTTTTAAAGATGAATTCGATTCTCATCTATTTGCAATGATTTTAATCTATATTTCTGAAAACAATCAAATAGTTCATCAAAAAGATATTGAAGATGAATTTAAATTTAAAAAATCAACAACTAGTGATTTTTTAAATTTTTTAGAAAAAGAAGGATATATTGTAAAACTAACAAGTCCAAATGATTCTAGATACAAAGAAATTCTATTAACTAATAAAGCTAAAGAAAGAATTCCTAAGTATAAAGAATTGATTAAAAATGTAAATAAAGCATTAACTGATAATTTAGGTGATGCTGAAATTGAAAAATTTAAAACCATTATTGAAAAATTAAATGAAAATATAAGGAGGTATTCACATGACAAACTCAAAAAGTGAGAAAAAAGTTCCATTTATGCTTTATGTTAAAACACTATTAAAATCGGTAAGACAGTATAAAAAAGAAACTTTTTTAACAATGTTATTTGTTGGTCTTGAAACGATTTTAGAATGTGTAATTCCATTTATTATGATGTTTCTTATTAATGATATTGAAGCATATGATCCAGCAAACGGTATGCAAACTCTTTATAAAATACTGATTTGGGCAGCTGTTTTGTTAGTTTTAGCTGGATTTTCACTAACTTGTGGTATTTTGTCAGGTAGATTTTGTGCATTCGCGTCAGTTGGATTTTCAAAAAATTTAAGGCAAGATATTTATTATAAAATTCAAACTTTTTCATTTACTAATATTGACAAATTTTCTGTATCAAGTTTAGTTACGAGACAAACAACTGATATTATGAATATTCAACTTGCATATTTCTTAGTAATTAGAATTGCAGTTCGTAGTATTTTAATGTTAATTTTCTCAATTGTTATGGCATTTATTGCGGCTCCTAGTATTGCTTGGATTTATTTAATTTTAGTTCCAGTTTTATTTGGTGTCTTATTAGTAATTGTTTTAATCTGTTATCCAATTTATAGTGCTGGATTTAAAAAATATGATAAATTAAACGAATCAATTCAAGAAAACGTTAAAGGAATGAGAACGGTTAAAACTTATGTTAGAGAAGATTATGAAAAAGAAAAATTTCACAAACAAGCATATAGTTTACAAAAATTCTTTAAAAAAGCTGATAGATTAGCGGCTTTGAGTTCACCAATTCTTCAATTCTTTATGTGGGCTTCAATGTTATGCATTATATCAATTGGATCATTTTTAATTATTCAAAATAATATTGATGGTATTGAAAACGGAATGACTGTTGGCGCTTTGACTTCTTTAATTACTTATGGTGCTCAATGTTTATCATCAATTATGATGGTAACTATGATTTTAACAATGATTATTATGTCATTAGAATCAATCCATAGAGTCTATGAAGTATTAACAGAAGAAAATAAATTATTATTAGAAGAAAATGTAGAAGGTGCTAAACTTACTAATTTAGATGATGGTAGCATCGAATATAAAGATGTTTATTTTAGATATGATAATACAAGTGAAAAATATGCTCTTGAAGATATTAATTTGAAAGTTAAATCTGGTCAAACGCTTGGAATTATTGGTGCTACTGGTTCTTCTAAGTCGACTTTAGTTAATTTATTGCCTCGATTTTTTGAAGTAACAAAAGGTTCTTTAACAATCGGAGGACATGATATTAAAGAATATGATATTAGAAGTTTAAGAGAACAAATTGGTATGGTTTTACAAAAAAATATTTTGTTCTCTGGAACAATTAAAGATAATCTTTTATGGGGAAATAAAGACGCGAGCGACGAACAAATTGTTCAAGCTTGTAAAGTTGCCCAAGCCGATGAATTTATAAGAAATTTTAAAGATGGTTATAATTCAAGAGTTGAACAAGGAGGAACTAATCTCTCTGGTGGACAAAAACAAAGATTGTGTATTGCTCGAGCAATAATTAAAAATCCAAAAATATTAATCTTAGATGACTCTACTAGTGCTGTTGATACAAAAACTGATGCCTTTATTAGAGATGGTTTAAAAAGAGTATGTCCTAACACAACAAAAATTATCATTGCTCAAAGAATTTCTTCTGTTCAAGATTGCGATCAAATTATTGTCATGAAAGATGGTAAAATTGATGGAATTGGAAATCATGATTATTTAGTTAAAAATAATGATATTTATAAAGATATTTACAATATCCAAAATAAAATTGGAGGTAATCAAGAATGAAAAATAAAACAAATATTTTAGCGAGACTTGTCAAAGATATTTTTCTTTCAAATCCACTTGTATTTATATTATCAATTATTTGCGTATTATTATCTTCAGTTGGAATTATAATAGCTCCAATTATGTTACAAGAAATTGTAAATAATGTTGTAGAACCAGCTTTAAAAGGCAATTTAGTTAATTGGCAAGAACCACTTATTAACAACATTATTATTCTTGCGACTTGTTATTGTGTTGCATTAATTGGTACATTTTCTTATACACAATTAACTCAAAATTTAGGTAATAACTTCATGCAAAAAACAAGAGAAAGATGTTTCTCTCATATGCAAGATTTACCAATCAAATTTTTTGACCAACACAATCATGGTGACATTATGTCTGTTTACACAAACGATATTGACTCAATTAGACAATTTGCCGCAAACTCACTTCCAGTAATGTTTAACTCAAGTTTTATTGTTTTGGTTAACTTTATATTAATGATTACTATTTATTCAGTGTGGCTTGCAATTGTTGTTTTAATTGGTGTTATTGTGATGCTTTTTGTGACAAAAATTGTTGGTTCAAGAAGCTCTAGAAATTATGTTACACAACAAAAAATGATCGGTAAAATCGAAGGTTTTATTGAAGAAAATATGAATGGTTTAAAAGTTATTAAATCGTTCTGTCATGAAGAAGAAAGTAAAAAAGATTTTGATAAAGTTAATTCAGATTTATTTATTGCTGCAACCAATGCAAATAAATTTGGTAATATTTTAATGCCAATTCTTGGAAATATAGGAAATATTGTTTATATTGCAATCGCAATTGTTTCTGGTATTTTCTTAGTTTTACAAGGACAAAATTATAATATTGTAAGTGGTTTACAAAAAACTTTAGAAATTGGAACAATTGTTGCATTTTTAACCGTAACAAGACAAGTAACTTATAATTTCTCTGAAGTAGCAAACCAAGTTAACTCTATTGCTTTAGCAATTGGAGGAAGTAAGAGAGTTTATGCTTTAATTGACGAAAAACCCGAAGAAGATAATGGTTATGTAAAATTAGTTAAAGCTAAATATGATGAAAAAGGAAATATTGTAGAATGTCCAAAAGATTCCAAAGATTTTACAATTTGGGCATGGAAGCATCCTCATACTGCCGATAATTCCGTTACTTATCAAAAACTAGAAGGCGATATTAGAATGTTTAATGTTGATTTTAGTTATGATAATAAAAATATTGTCTTACACGATATTACATTATATGCAGAACCAGGTCAAAAAGTTGCTTTTGTTGGAGCAACTGGTGCTGGAAAGACGACTATTACTAACTTATTAAATAGATTCTATGATATTGCAGATGGAAAAATAAGATATGATGGAATAAATATAAATAAAATATGTAAAAAAGATTTAAGAAGATCAATTGGTATGGTCTTACAAGATACATCACTATTTTCTGGAACAGTCATGGATAATATTAGATATGGACAACTCGATGCAACTGATGAACAATGTATTGAAGCTGCTAAACTTGCAAATGCTCATGATTTTATTGAAAGACTACCTCATGGTTATCAAACAATGTTAACCGGTGATGGAACAAATCTTTCTCAAGGTCAAAGACAATTATTATCTATCGCTAGATGTGCTTTACATAATGCTCCTGTTATGATTTTAGATGAGGCTACTTCTTCAATTGATACAAGAACAGAAGCTTTAGTAACAAAAGGTATGGATAATTTAATGAAGGGAAGAACTGTATTTGTTATCGCTCATAGATTGTCAACGATTCAAAATTCTGATGTTATTATGGTTTTAGATCATGGTAGAATTATCGAAAGAGGCGATCATGATTCATTAATTGCTGAACAAGGAGTATATTATCAACTTTATACTGGTGCTTTTGAACTTGAATAGTTAAAATATAAAGGGCTATAAATTATGGTTAATGTCTATAAAGCAGAAAATAACGAATTAGTTAAAAAAAGTTTAACTAATTCTAATATCAAAGATTTAAATCCAATTGAAACTAGAACTTGGATTGATTTAAATAAGCCTACTTTAGAAATTTTACAATCATTATCAAAACTTACTAATATTCCAATGAGTTTATTAAATTCTGCTCTTGATGAAGAAGAATCAGCTCATATTGATAATGAGGATGATAATGTTTTAATTGTTTTAGACGTTCCATATATTGATAAAGAAACAAATAATATCAGTACAAAACCATTTATTATTGCCTATAATTCAGATTATTTTTTAACAATTTCAAAGTATAATAATACTTTAATTCCAAATTTATTAAATAAAGTTAAAAATTTAAAGCCTCAAAAACAATTACGTTTTACTTTATTAATTATTTATAATCTTGCCAAAGAATTTATTTCTACTTTAAAACATATTGATAGTCAAACAAAAGACGTTGAAAAAAGACTACATACATCCATGAAAAATAAGGAAATATTTGAACTTATGGATATTAATAAAACTTTTGTTTATATATCAAACGCTATCAGTGCTAATAAAGTTGTCTTAAATAAATTATTGAAATCATCATTATATAAAAAATATGATGAAGATATTGATTTAATTGAAGATACAGAAGTTGAATTAAACCAAGCTGCTGAAATGTGTAATCTTTATCGAGACATTTTGGCTGGTACTATGGATGCTTTTGCTAGTATTATTTCAAATAATTTAAATATCGTTATGAAAACATTAACAATTATAACAATTGTTATTTCAATTCCAACATTAATTGCATCTATTTTTGGAATGAATGTTGATTTGCCATTTGTAGATGAAAATAAATATGGATTTTATATAATTATTGCAATATCAGTAGTTCTTGCAATATTAGGAGCAATTTTATTAATTTATTTTACCAGAAACAAAAAACCAAAAAAGTAAAAAAACTCTGCAAAACCTTAATATTTTTTAAAAATTAGTTATTTTTTAGTACTTATTCAGTAATTTCTATTTCAAATTTATAAATAATTTTTTCACTTGGTTTTAATGTTTTATAAACAATTTCATTATCCATTTTAGAAGTTGAAGGCTCAAGACCTAATGCGTAATCACCACTTTTATATGATTTCCATTCAGCGATTATTGGTAATAAACTACTATCATATTTTAATTTAAATTTTAATTTTGATTTTTTGTTAAAAACTTCAACTAATCCATTATTATTTAAACAATAAAATACTTCTTCTATTGAATTATCGCATGGTGTTTCAAACATTTTTTGTCTTGATATGTTTTTGTTTGCAATTTCTGTTTTTGCTACAATATTTTCATTTCCAAATTTAATCTCACAATTTTCATCTAAAAATGGATATCCAAGATTAAAGTGATATAAAAGACAATATTTTGCTTCTTCATAACCAATATTTGAAACTTCATCTTCAATATGGAATTTACTAGATAAATAATTAAATTTTATTGTTCTTTTAAGTTTTAAATTTTGTTCAAAAAACTTATTGTCAAATACTTCACCTTCAATAATAATTTCGTTTTCATTAACAATTTTTTTAGTTAATATTGCTTTTTTTAAATGATACATTCCGTGTTTAAATTTACCATTCATTGTCCCAATATTATCTAAACCACAAGTATAAAGTAATCCTCCTTCAAATCTATAAGGAAAATCATCTAATTTTGAATTAATACCCATTTTTGATAAATATGAAATATTAACTCCTTTATATTTTAAACTTGTAATATCTAAACCATTATCAACAGAAATTAAGCATTCAAAAACTCCGTTATATACATCAATTAAATTTTTTCCTTTAGCTTCACCTTCGTTTAAAATAATTGATCTAGCATACATTATTTGTTCTAAATTTGAAATTCTTTTATTCATAATATTAATCCTTCATAGAAAATATTTTTATTGCTTCTTCAACATTTTTTTCCATAGCTTTCATTGCTTCAAATTCCACATCGTGTAAATAACTAGTTTTATTTGATTCAATTAATTTTTTCGCAGCTTCATAACCTGCTTTTGACATATATGAATAATAATTTATTTTTCTAATTCCAGCTTTAATACAATCTTGGAATTGTTCTTTGCTTAAACCACTTCCTCCATGCATAACTAATGGAACATTTACAACTTTTTTAACTTCTTTAATTACATTTACATCTAATACTGGTTTTTCTTTATAAAAACCATGAGCTGTCCCAAAAGCAATTGCTAAGGCATCAACATTTGTTTTTTCTACAAATTCTTTTGCTTCATTTGGTTTTGTATAATAATATTCTTTTGATTTTGTTTTATTACTAACACCATCTTCAGATGTAATTAATTGTCCAATTTCCCCTTCAACACTTATATTTTTAGGATGACACATATCAACAACTTGTTTTGTAAATTTAATATTTTCTTCAAATGGTAAACTTGAAGCATCAATCATAATTGAAGTAAAACCTAAATTTATTGCTCTTTTTATCATTTCTAAAGTTGTTCCGTGATCTAAATGAACACAAACTGGAACTTTACAATTTTTTGCTAAACTTAACATAACAGGTGCAACTAATGAAATATCATTATAAACATTATGAACTTCAGCATGAGCTAAAATTACAGGTTGATTTAATTTTTCTGCAGCTTTTATAATTGCTTGTAATGAATCAAATCCAGTTGCATTAAACATTCCTACTGCGCATTTATTATCTTCTGCATATTTTAATATTTCTTTTAAATTAACTAGCATCATTTTACTCCATTTTATTTAGATTATTTTTTTAAAATTTTCGTCTATTAAATTTATTTAATTTCATTACTTCATTTATATTTTTTGCATTACCTATCGAATCATAGCTAGCTAAATTATTAGCCGCCGAACAAGATGCTATTTCTAAAATTTCTTTGTCATTCAAGTTATGTAAAATACCGTAAAGGCATCCTGCACAAAATGCATCACCAGCTCCAACACTTCCTTTAATATA
This sequence comes from uncultured Bacilli bacterium, assembly GCA_944349595.1. GTDB lineage: Bacteria > Bacillota_I > Bacilli_A > RFN20 > CAG-826 > Alectryobacillus. Next base: position 218,462 of record CALVNF010000002.1, read on the forward strand.
TCCATTAGGTAATAATAAAGATCCAAGGACTGTAAATAAATTATTACTAAAAATTATTCCTAGTTCTGGACAATGTATAATTATTTTTTTAAAATTGCCTAATTGTGATATTTTTTTACAAATATTTTTTAAATTATTTACAATTAGATTTTCATTATCATCTCTTACTTTAATATCTGTGATTAAACTTGCTTCAATTTCATTGATAATTAAATAATCACAATATTTTAAAGATGGCATAACTACTTCTTTAAATCTTGGAGAGTCCTCGCTTACTAAATCTAGTGATATTACATAGTCTTTGCTTTTTAAATAATTTAGAAATTTTGCCATAACTGTCCCATATTCATCTTCTTTAGCATCAAAAGCGTCTAGCAACATTAAATATCCTAAATGAACATGACATGGTTTTAATAAAAAATTACTTAAATCTATATCATTTGGAGAAAAAGTTTTATTAGTTCCTTTAAAGTGAAAAAATGTTCTATTTCCATTTTTATTTGTCATAACATTTGTGAAACCAGTATTATTAGATTTATCTTTATTAATATTATTTATATTTATATTATATTTTTTTAATTTATCTAATATAAATTTTCCTTCATTATCATCCCCAATTTTTCCAAAAGCATAAACTTCTATACTTTCATCTAAACATTTTAAATCGATGGCTGTATTACACAAACATCCTCCAATTGAATTTTCAATACTATTAATATTAACTAACATTCCTTCTTTAGGATAAGAATTAATGGTCATTATTTTATCTACAATAGCATTTCCAATAATATAAATTCTATTATTTTTCATGTTAAATTCCTTTTACTCAACTATTATACCTTATTACTTTTGACTATTCTTTAAAATTTAATAACTAAAAAATTATCAAACCATTTTTTAATTAATAAAAATTTATTATCTAATATCAATAAAATGAAAGGGCATTCTTAAATATGATTAAAATATTTCTCTTTTCTATTTTTATTTTTCAAGTTATATATATTCATGTAAATTTCTTTTAACAACTGTATCTTCCTATTTACAATAATATAGCCTTATGTAATACTATAAATAAGAAAAGCACAGCCTGATGGGTGTAGGTCTGCAATTGTAAGACTGCCATTGACAGGAGTGCTTTTTTTGTTAATAAATAGTTGTAATAATAAGATTATTTAAAATAATGCTCATAAATCCAACACTTGATAGTAATTTTTTTAATATTTATAAATTCTATTATTTTTGAGAGTAAAATTTACCATCTTAAATTAATTATTTAATATAAGAGATCGTTCCACAGACTATTATATGAATTTTTAATTTATAATTTCTTCTAAACTTGATTAAAATAGCAAACGCTTGAACATTTAATTGTTCACGTCCAAATATTAACAATGATATAGATTATACTTTAATATTAAAGTTATTAAAAATGATTAATATTGACACTTTGTAATCATTAAAGAACTTTGACACCTGTGTCACCATAAAAATCAAATAACCCCAAAATAACCCCCAAATAACACCCAAATAACAAAAAAAGCCGATAAAATCGGCGTTTTATATCATTTGGAGCACCATGCGAGAATCGAACTCGTATCATTGGCTTGGGAAGCCAAGGTTCTACCATTGAACTAATGATGCGCAAAATTATTTTACTATATTACTTTAATTCATAAAAGTTTTTATTTATAAGATAACAATTTTAAACTATAATTTTACATATGGAAGAAAATAATAAAGAAAAAATTTTACAAGAAGCAGAAAACAGCGATAAAGAAATTGATGATAGAATAGAATTAACAAGAAAACAACGTTTCGCAAATAAAGTTCATCCTAATGGTTCTCTTATTTTAATGTTTGTAATTATAATTTTATTAGGTGTTGCTATTGGTACAATTTATTTGGATAATTTTGTAAAAGTCAGTATGTGTTTGTTTATTGTTTCTTGTTTGCTTGTTATATTATCTTATAATTTTTTAAAATTTTATAATATTTCATATTTGTTACTTATTTTTATATTATCTATTTATTCTTTAATAGCTACTTATGCATTTAATAATAATGATTTATTATACCAGGCTCCAATATTATGTTTCTTATTTAATATTATATTAGTAAGTGGAAAATTTCTTGATTTAAAAAAGGTTTCAAATAAAAAGTTTAATATTGCTTCATTTATCATATTACTATTATTATTAATTTCAAATATTGTATTAATTAGTTTATTTTCATTAATCAATTATAAATTATTAACACTCGTTTTAATGTGTTTAAACTTAGTTTTTATAATATATAATTTAGTTTATTTAATAATTTTTAGTAATAAAATTGTAAGTTTAACTTCAAAAAACTAAGCAAAACCCCAATATTTTAAAATTAAACATTCTTTTTTGAATCTTTATAATAGTCAGTTCTTTTTATTTTTTTAATGAAATTTTCGATTTCTTTATCCCATAATCTCCATTCATGATCATAATTTTTATACCACTTATAATCAAAATGAATATATTTCTTTTTTAAAAATAAAATAAAATCTGCGACTTCATCTTTTACAATATTATCTTTTTCACCACATGATATATAAATTCTAGGTAAATTGTTTTTATTTTTAACTACTAAGGATTTTAAGGTAGAATCTTTATTTTTATTTATTCTTCTCATAGTAATTCCGGGAGAAAAAGCACCAATTTCTGCATATGCATCTGGATTTGAAAGTCCATGATATAATGCTCCAAATCCTCCCATTGATAAACCAGCAATAAAATTATCTTCTTTCTTTGGTGATATATTAAAATTACCATATAAATAATCTTTTAATTCGGTTTCAATAAAATCAGAAAAGTTATCACTACTTCCTTTATTTAAATATGATTTATTCTCTCCAGATATCATACATACAGCAATATTATTTTCTTCAGCGTACATATCTATTTTACTAAATCTTTCATATGCCATATAATTACCACCATATCCATGAAATAATAACAATAAAGGAAATTTATTTTCTTTATTATCTTGATAAAAATTTTTCCTATAATCACCAGCATTACCACATGCAAGACTTGGATAAATAAGGATAAAGTTTACATCTCTTTTTAATATACAGCTATAAAAACAAATATCTAATCGTGCCATATTGTTTCTTCCTTCTTAAGTTTTTCACATAGAATATTTTAAATTAAAAAATATCGATTTTAAACCGATATTGATATATTTTATGGTGCCTACTAACGGTTTCGAACCATTGACCTACTCATTACGAATGAGTTGCTCTACCAGCTGAGCTAAGTAGGCATTTTGTTATGTTAATAAACATAAAACGCCATTATTTTGCAATAATGGCGTTGTAATTTTTAAATTGGTGACCCGTACGGGATTCAAACCCATGAATGCATGCGTGAAAGGCATGTGAGTTAAGTCACTTCTCCAACGGGCCGCAAAGAATGGCGCCTACTGAGGGACTCGAACCCACGACCGATCGGTTAACAGCCGATTGCTCTACCGACTGAGCTAAGTAGGCATCCAAACGTGCTTAATTATTATATTTTACAAGCACATTAATTGCAAGAATTATTTAATTTTTTCTTTAATTAAATTAATTAAATCTCCTGCCGTTTTGAGATTATTCATTTCTTCAGAAGAAAGATCTAAATTAATATTATATTTTTCTTCTAATCCTAATAAAAATTCTACAACATCTAATGAATCAATTTGTAAATCAGTTAAAGATGCATTTAAATTTAAATCTTTAATTTCGAATTTTTCTTCCATTTCGTTAACTATTTGATCAATTTTTTCCATAAATTTTCTCCCTAAAAACAAATTAAACGCATAAATTTAATCTTAAATATATTAACATTTTTTTAATAAGAAATGAAAAGTTTTATTTTTAGCACTCTTTATTGACAAGTGCTAAAAAGGGACTATAATAATTATGTGATTTATAGAGGAGGAAATTTTTATGGAAAAAATGAAATTCCAAGCAGAATCAAAACAATTATTAAATTTAATGATAAACTCAATTTATAGTAATAAAGATATATTTCTAAGAGAAATTATCTCTAATGCATCCGATGCAATAGATAAATATCACTATGATGTCTTAATGAGTGATTCAAAACTTAAAGACAGAAATTATGAAATCTATATTTCAGTTGATAAAAAGAATAGAGTCTTAACAATTTCTGATAATGGAATTGGCATGACTAAAAATGAATTAATTGAAAATTTAGGTACTATTGCTAAATCAGGTTCTAAAGAATTTTTAGAAAAATTAGCTCAATTAAAAGATTCAAATAATATTGATATTATTGGTCAATTTGGTGTTGGTTTTTATAGTGCTTTTATGGTTGCTAAAAAGATTCAAGTTATAACTAGATCATATAAAGATGAGAAAGGTTATATTTTTGAGTCAGATGGTGAAGATTCATACACTATTGATGAATTTGAAACAGAAAACTTTGGAACTAAAGTAAACATTTATTTAAAAGATGATTCAAAAGAAGAAAATTATTCAAAATATTTAGAACAATACGAACTCGAAGACTTGGTTAAGAAATATTCTGATTACATCAGATATCCAATTAAAATGGAAGTCACTGTATCTAAACAAGATTTAGATAAAGATGGAAAACCAATTGAAAATAAATATCACGATGAAAAAGAAATCAAAACATTAAATTCAATGATACCTCTTTGGAAGAAAAACAAAAAAGAAGTCACTGAACAAGAATTAAATGAATTTTATAAGAATAAATTTTATGATTTTGAAGATCCACTTTTAGCACTTAACATAAATGTTGAAGGTATGATGTCTTATAAATCGTTGATTTTTATTCCATCACACGCTCCTTATGATTTATACAGCGAAAATTATGAAAAAGGATTAACTTTATATGTAAAAGGTGTATTTATTAAAGATAAAGTTAAAGAATTGGTTCCTGATTATTTAAAATTTATCAAAGGTTTAGTAGATTCAGATGATCTTTCTTTAAATATCTCAAGAGAAATTTTACAACAAACTGCTCAATTAAGAAGAATTAAAGATAGCATTGAATCAAAAGTTATTACTGAATTAAAAAAATTAAAAGATAATGATTTTGATAAATATAATAAATTCTTCGATCTTTATGGAAGCCACTTAAAATATGGTATTTACACAAGTTATGGCTCTAAGAAAGATGAATTACAAGATTTGTTAATTTATAAATCATTAAATAACCAAGAAAAATCAATATCTTTAAAAGAATATGTCGATAAAATGCAAAAAGATCAAAAATATATCTACTATGCAGCTGGTTCAACAAATGAAGCAATAAATTTAATGCCACAAATCGATATATTTAAGAAAAAAGGTTATGATGTATTATTTTTAACTCAACCAGTAGATGAATTCTGTTTCATGATGATGAAAGATTATAATGGTAAAGAATTTAAATCTATTACAAATGAAGAAATTGACATTTTAAATGATGAAGAAAAAAAGAAAATCGAAGATTTAAACAATCAAAACAAAGAATTGTTAGATAAAATTAAAAATTCTTTAAAAGATAAAGTTGATGATGTCATTATTTCTTCAAAATTAACTACTGCTCCTGTTTGTCTTTCAAATAAAGAAGGTTTAACTCTTGAAATGGAAAACACTTTAAATAATATGCCAGGAAATGATGAAAAACATAAAGCAATTAAAGTATTAGAAATTAATCCAAATCATGAATTATTTAAAAATTTATCAACATTATCAAGCGATGAAGACATTAATTTCTATTCTAATTTGTTATATGATCAAGCAATGTTAATTCAAGGTTTCCAAATTAAAGATCCAGAAAATTTTTCAAAATTATTAACTGAATTAATGTTAAAATCATTAAATAAATAAGCATATTATTGAAGAATAAAAAATAATTATGTAATAATAAATATATCGGGAGGTTTCTTATGAAATTTTATAAAACAAAAGATAACAAAATTGTATTAAGTTTTGTCGAACAAAATTTAGATTGCTTGAAAGAAGTTACAGCAAACACGACAGATGGCGCTTTAGAAAAACATGTTCCATTTGTTAAAAAAGAAGGAAATAAGATTCTTGTTGATGTTGGGGAAGTATTACACCCAATGTTAGATAATCATTATATTGAATTTATTTTATTAAAAACAAATAAAGAAATTCATATAAAAGAATTAAATCCTGGCGATGAACCAAAAGCTGTTTTTGAACTTTCAGAAAATGAAGTTGCTATTGAAGTCTATGAATATTGTAATTTACATGGACTTTGGAAAACAGTTTTATAATAACTAAAAAATTAAATTAAAAAACTTTACTATTTCGGAGGATTGATTATGCTAATCGATGAAATTAAAAGAGAAAATGTAAATGCTATAAAACAAAGAGATCATGTAAAAAAGGGTATTATGAGTATTATCATAAACAAATACATGATTTTATCCTCTGATAAAAATCATGTAGAAAATAAACCTACTGATAATGAAGTTATATCAATAATTCAAAAAACAATTAAAGAATTAGAAGAAGAAAAACAAGGTTATTTATCTGTTAACAATACTCAAAAAGTTGATGACATTCAATATCAAATTAATATTATTTCAACTTTTTTACCAAAAATGTTAACAGATGGTGAAATTTTAAAAATTATTGATTCTTTAGAAGATAAATCACTACCTTCTGTAATGAAATATTTCAAAATTCATTACACTGGAAGAGTTGATATGAAAAAAGTTTCTGAATTAATCAAAAAATAAATTTTTTAATTAAAAAAGCCTAATATTGTAGTATAATTATTAGGCTTGTTTTTTGGGGAATTAGTTTAATGGTAGAGCAGCGGTCTCCAAAACCGTTGATATGGGTTCGATTCCTATATTCCCCGCCATTGATTTTGACTTAATAAGTGCGTTAATTACGCACTTTTTTTATTAAAATACTAATTCGCCAAAACCTTGTGCTTGAGTAGTGTTTTCATTGAAACTACTAATCTCTTCACTTAATTTATTTTCAATTTCATTTGTTGTGTTATTAAACATTGAAATCATAACACCTGCTACTGAACCAAAAATAGCTAATACTAATAAAACTCCTAAAATTTGACCTTTAATTTCTGACATTTTTTTCTCCTTTTTATCTAAATTCTCCATTATAAAGACCTACAATTACTGATCTTTTTATTGACAATGAGTTCAAATTATTTAAGAAAAATAATGGTTTAATTTCGCTGACCAATTCAAACTCAAGTCTTTCACCTACGATTGATGTATCATTAATTATATTTATATGAATTAATGAACTTTGTTTTTCAATGTATTGATTTACTTCATCTAGTGCTCTTGTCCCTCCTCTCATTGAAAATATATTACAAATCGTTGACGAAATTGCATCTAAATTAACATAGTCGGCTTGTATAACAATTAAATCTATAAAAAATAATGCGCAAATAAAGAAAATAAATAATGAAAGTAAACTACCTAATTTAGAACCCACTTATAACACTCCCCATTAAATTAATAACACCGACTATAATTGCTAATATAAAAATAGCTCCGCCAACCAAAGAATAATTTGCCTTTGATAAAAGATTTTGTTTTTTTCTTTCTTCTTGTTCTTTTTGATTATTTTCTAAAATTTTGTCAAATAAATAGATAAAAGAATTAATATGTTTTGTATCCGATAATGAATCATTCATTTCATAAATCGATAACATTAATTGATCAATAATTTCTCTATTAAAATTTTTTGCAAAATTTAAATACGGAACAACCGATTTATCATTATCAATTTGTGATAACATTATTTTTATTTTTTCAGATAATTCATTTGATGAATATTTTAATATCTCGTTAAAAGCTTGATATATATTAAATCCTGCTTCTAAATAAATTCTAAAATATATCAGAGAATTGATAAAATCATTAAATAATCGATTCTCTTTTGCTTTTTTTGAGGATTCATATAAGAAATACATTATAACTGGGGTAATTAATAATAAAACTGAACTAACAATTATATATATTATATTTTTATATAGAAAAGATAATCCTACTCCAGCTGTTAAAAGAATTAATTCAATAATTAATATTTTTAATATTTCTTTTTTGTAATTTTTACCAATTGCTTCAAAATAATCTTTAATTTTTTCCATCATAATTTGTACTCCATGATATAATCTGTTTTATAAAGTCTTTTCATATATAAATATAAACTGACAATATAGAATAAAAACCCACAAAAACTAATTATTTTAAAATACAAGCTTTCAATAATCTCACTTGTAAAATTTCCTAATGATAATTTAGCAACGAGTAAAATTAAAAACGCAAATAACCACATTGATATAAACGAAAATAAATAACTCACAGATTCTTTTTCAGTTTTTATATTTAAATATGAGAGTCTTTTTGTTTCATTTAATAAATTTTTTGAAATATTTAAGAAATTTCCACCAACATCTTCAAATATTTTTAAACATTGTTTAAAAATATTAAATATATTAAAAGTGTAATGTTTATCTAAAAAATATAGCAGATCTTCACTATTTTTATTGTTTTCATCAAAATTTTCTAATGTCTTTTTATTTAATTTTTTCTTTGCATTATTCAGTGCCGCTGTTGTTGAATCAACAAAATTAAAGCTAATTATTGTATTTTCAATAAAATTACAGCATTCAGAAAATCTACTTATTTTATATGTGTATTTTTTGTCAATAAAGTAAATAAATATTAAATAGGATAAACTAATTCCACAAAATAAAATAACAAAAATAAGATCTGGAATTATATAACATATTATTAATGTCGATATTAAAATTGACATTATGTTTAGTATAAAATTTTTGCTCATATTAACTCCTAATTAACCTGTAATTGAAATCCTTTAAACGCAGAATATGCTTCTGGGAGTTTAAAAAATTTTCTTACACCTTTTTCTTCTTTGTATATTTTTTTATAATCTTTCCCATCTGATATTAAAATTTCATTTATATATCTTTTAACTCGACCATTTGTGAATTCTTTTTTTACACCAATTAAAACATTTATATTTTCGTAAATATCTTGTTCAAAAATATTCATGTTAATATCATTTTTTTGAAGTAAAAATTTGATTCTTGATACTAAACTTAAACCAGTTTTTGCATGCATGGTTGTTATTGTAGAGATACCCGTTAAAAGAGAATTATAAACATCTAAAAATTCATCACCTCTTGCTTCTGCTAAAATTAAATAATCTGGATTAAGTCTTAAGCTTGTTTTAATTAAGTTATTAACATTACAAAATCGTGATTTTTCTGGAATCATTATTGATATATCAGAATTCTTATAATCAAGATCCAGTTCATTAATAGTATCAATAATTACAAGCCTCTCATTATTTTCAAACATTTTTAATAAATATTTTTGAAATTCAGTTTTTCCGCTTGATGGTTCTCCATAAATAATAATTGAAAGTTTATTTTTTAAGATAAATTTAAAAAATTCATACAATTTTTCGTCAAAGAAGTCATTATTATTGGTGATTCTAATTTCTTTTGAAAATTTACGGATTGAGAAAATCAGTCTTTTATTTCCATATTTTTTAGAAATCGATTCATGAACAACGTTTAATCTAATATTTAAAAAAGAAACATCAACAATTGGATTTGAAATTGAAAAATTAATATCTAAAAAATTTGTTATATCTTTAATTAAATTTCTTATTTCATCGTACTCGACTTTTTTATCATATAATTGTCTGCCTTTAAAGTTATCTAAATAATAAATTTTTTCACCATTATAAGATATATCAGTTATTGAATCAATATTTAAAAGCTCTGCAAAACAGCTATTATTTAATCTATCAATTACTTTTTCAATCATTTCCATCTTCTATAAAATAAGTTATTCCTTTCTTGAATTTTCCATAAACAAAATCTGATGTAACAACAATTGTTACTCCTTTTGGTTTATCATCAAATGTCATTACTTTATTTTCGTTGTAGTATTCTAAATATATCTTAATTGTTTTAACAAGACTATTAACATTGCTTTGAAAATGATTTTTTAAATTTTCTTTTAATAAATCTTTATCAATATAAACATCTTTCATCGAATAATGACAAGAATTAGTAATAAAATTACTTGTTATTTCGTTAAATGCGTTATTTAACGAAGTAAAAGATACAGAAGTAATAGAAAAATTAATTCCAAGAATTAATGATAAACCACCAAGTAAAACGCCCCACATAATTAAACAATAAACACCTCATTGTACTTATTATCACCAGTATTAAATTGTCCATTTAAATAATATTCATTTTTGTGATTAAAATATAATTCTTTTCTAAATCCTATTTTTTCATTTGAACAAGATATATAGAATTTATCTAAAGAAATGCTAGGTCTACAATACATCCATCTATATCCTTTGTAAGAATTTAAATTATTTGCAAAATATATTGCATCTGAAATTTTATACCCGGTTTTTAAATATCTATTTACATCTTTTTCTAATACATTAACCATATAAGATGGATTGTCACTATAATGCATTTTTACTTTACCATCAGTGACTATATCTTCTAAAACCATGTATCCGTCTTTATAAATATAGCTATAATCGTAATGTCCACCTATATCACTGCTACCGCATTGAGCATCATAACCAGTAAAACGACAACTAATTGTATCTTCGTTAAATTTAATATTTAGACACATTTTTAAAGATGTTTTAACATCTCTATAATGCGAACTTCTCACACATTTTGAATTGAGTTTTGAATCTAATATTGGATTTTCTGGATCATTATCCGTATATCGATACTTATAACAACTATAATCAACTTTACCATAATATAAATCGTGTATGTCATTATATCGTAATGTTGAAAAATCATACACTTGAATTAAATTTGTAAATCTTCCATTTAAAATTACTGGAACTCCCCGCTCATATTCAAATATTTTTTGTGTTAATAAATCATCTTGATTAATATGTAATGTTGTTGAATCTTTAAATTCAGAATTATATAAGCTTATAAATCCATCATTAACACCATCATTAAATCTAAAATCAATGAAATCTTCACTTTTATCAAAATAAAATTCGCAAGTTGCTTGATATTTTCGACTTATAGAAGACATTCGTGAAGGTAAATCAACTTTAAAAATTCCGCCTTTTGTTTCGACTTCAAAAGATACTTTAATAGCATTTCTAACTAAAGGTGTATAACTAAATTTTATTTTATAATAATAATGAGGTTGATAACTTGATGGTTGTCCATACTGATGATAAACAATTTCGGTTCTATCAAATTCCATAACAAAATCTTCTATTTTGTATTCGTCTTGATAAATATAAGTTCCATCTTCTATTTTATTATTATTTATACCAGCGCTTGTTAAAAATAAAAATGATAAAACTGAAAATAAAACTAAACTACCCTTTGATACTTTCATGTTTACTCCCTATTGAATAAAAATAATAAAATTTATTTAATGTAATATTTTTAAAATTTCCATATTGTTTATTCGTGTAATATTTTTTCCACCAAGTATTATCTAAAGTAAAATAAATACTATTAAATAATTTTTTCTCTTCCGTATTTAATTTATTTAATGCCAATTCAAATTTAATAATTTTCCTATGATCTTGTTGAGTATCAATTCTTTTTATTATTTTATATTGACATATAAGATATTCGTTTTTTAAATTTTCAATTTCTTTTAATTTTTGTTTTTCCATTTTTTTATCTCCCTACTTAATAAGTCGTAGTAAAAAATAATTTTTTCCAAAAATTTTAAAATTTTTTTGAAAATTTTTTTATTAATTAATGTGATATAATATTTTACATGATTATTTTAGTTGGGGCGTCTGCTTCAGGGAAAACTGAAGTTGCTAAAAAATTAATAAAAAATTACGGTTTTGTTAAAGTTGTAACTTATACAACAAGAAAAAAACGTGAAAGCGAAGTTAATAATATTGATTATCACTTTATTACTGAAAACAAATTCTTAAAACTAAAAGAAGAAAATTTCTTTTTAGAAACAACTTTATATAATGGTAATTATTATGGAACCCCATTAAATGAAATAGATGTAAATAAAGTTTTAATTGTTGATCCAAAAGGTTTAAAAATATTTAAAAAATTAAAAAATCCTTCAATTATTACATTTTATATAACTGGTAGTGAAGAAAATCGAAGAAAAAGAATGGAACAACGTGGAGATTCTAAAGAAGAAATAGAAAAAAGAATTCAAAACGATAAAAAAGACTTTGCATATAAAAATATTGGTAAGACTGATTTTGTTATTGATGGCGATAACAAAACAATTACCGAAATGGCACAAGAAATTTATTATAAATATTCTAGTAAAGTGAAGTTCTAATCTTCACTTTTATTTTCTTCTTCGTCTTGTTTTTTATTAATTGTAACTTGAATACGCTCAACAGTATATTCATCTACACTTAAAACTTTAATATGTAAATTTTCAAAATCAAATTCATCATTTTCTTTTGCAAATCTTTCGAGATTATCAATAACCCAACCAGAAACAGTATTAAAACTTGGGTCATCAAATTCTGGCTCAATTTCAACAAGTTCAAAGAAATCATCAATATTCATGCTACCAGAAACAATATAACCGTCTTTTGTTTCTGAATAATCTTTTTCAATTTTATCTGTTTCATCAAAAATTGGACCAACTAATTCTTCTATAATATCTTCAATCGTTACAATACCTTCAACACCGCCATATTCATCTAAAACAACAACCATATGGTGACCATTCTTTTTAAATAAAGATAAAATATCTGTTATTTTAATGCTTCTTGGAACAAATGTTGGTTTATAAATTAATTCCTTTAAATTAATTTCAGAATTAGTTAATATTTTTCTTTGTAATAATTTTATTGGTAAAATTCCAACTATATTATCCTTATCTTCTTCATAAATTGGAATTCTTGAATATCTAAAATATTCACTATCATTAATTAAATTTTCGATATCATCATTAACATCAAACATTAAAACATCGACTCTTGGAGTCATTATTTCATAAGCTTCTGTTGAGTTAAATTCGATAGCACTTCTAATTAAATCGGCTTTATCTTCATTTATAATTCCTTCATCTTCAATTGTTTGAACCATCTCTTGAAGTTCATCACCAACTTCTGTTTGAATATTTTCTTCAACTTTTTTAGTACCTTTAAGGAATAATTTTGAAAAGAAATAAGCAATTTTTGTAAATATAAATGTAAATGGATAAAAAATGTATTTACAAGTTACAACAAAATAAGAAAAGAATAAACTAAGTCTATAATTGTAAATTTTTGCAATTTGCTTTGGAATAACTTCTCCACATAAAAGTAAAATAAAGGTAGAAATTAAAATTGAAATTACATTTTCAATTGTCTCGTTTGTACCAGCTAAATTTTGAACAACAAAAACCATTATTGAAGATATACCAATATTTGTTAAATTGTTACAAAATAAAATTGTAGAAATTGTATCTTCATAATTAGTTATTAATTTATAAGCAATTTTGGCACTTCTTTTATTATTTTCGGCGTCTTTTTTAATTCTTAAAATATTAACACTTGAAAGTGCCATATCTGACATTGAAAACATTGTTGATAAAACAATTAAAATGGCAATTATTGGAAGTGATATGTAGTAAGGCATAATTAAATAACCTCCTTATTTTCAACATTTGAAACATTTTCATTTTGACCAACAAGTTCTTCTAATAAATCATCCATTGTGACCATGCCAACAACAATATTTTTATTTTTAACAATTGCAATATGGGTATGAAATTTATTAAAACCTTCAAATAAATCATCTAATTTTGTGTTTGGATCAACAAAATAAGGTTTTGATAAAATTGAAGAAATATTAACATGTTTGTCTTCCATATATTCATTGAAATATTTTTTAACTGTTAAAATTCCAACAATATTATTTTTATCCTTTTTATAGACTGGAATTCTTGAAAAGTTTGAATTTAAAAGCTTTTCATTTAACATTTCATTTGTAATGTTATCGATATCTATCATTTCCATTTTATTTGCAGGTGTAAAACATTGTTTGACATCTGTTTCAAGAAAATCTAGTGAATTTAAAATAATATCAGTTTCATCTTCATCTAATTTTCCATCTTCTTCAACTTCATCAACAAAATTTGAAAAATCTTCTTCTGTTAAGGTTACATCCTTTTTAATTTTGAATAATTTTTTTACACCTAATGATAAGAAATAAAATAATTTATTTATTACATAAAATACATAATAAAAGAACATTAATGGATAAGCAAATAATGTTAAATATGTATCTGGAGCACGTTTTGCAACAATTTTTGGTAAAGTATCACCAAAAATATAAATTAATATTGTTATTACAATTGTTGAAACTAAGTTAACTATCCATTCAGCTTTTAAATACGCTGAAAAAACAATTGTTGCAACTGTTGAAATAATGGTTGTAACAATATTATAACCAACTAAAACAGAAATTATCTGTTCATCAAATTTATTAATTATCTTTATTACTAATTTAGCAGTACGACTTCCCTCACCAGCTTTAACTTTAAACTTAAATTGATTACAAGATTCAATAGCAGTTTCAGCACCACTAAAGAATGCAGTTAAAATTGTTAGAACAAGAATCAATATCCACCATAGATTAATCAACCCATAGGGATCAGCATTAGAACTTGTCCCAGTAGCATCAGTAAGAAAACTCGGTCCCATTAAAAAACTCCTTTAAATAAACTAGAAGCATTATAACATAAAACTTTTAATAATCAACACTTCTAATCTTTATTCAAAATTCGCTTCAATAACTTTATTTTCAATAAAAGTCTTCCTTAAATCAATGATTCTTTGATTTTTTGATCCCCTAAAAAGAAGAGTTAAATCCCTTAAAGAATCAATGTATGGACCGTCAATTAAATAATCAGATAACTTTAAAAGTTCTAAAAGTTCCGGTTCATTTGAAAATCTTTTTTCTAAGTCCTCAAAAACAAAACCTGTATAAATAATTATGTTTAAATTATTATCAAATTCTTTTATTTTTTTTACTAATTCAAGACAAGGTTTAATCTGATATAAAGGATCTCCACCTGATAAAGTAACTCCTTGTAATAATGGATTTTTTTTAATTTTTTCAATTAATATATCAATATCAACTAAAGATCCTTTATCCATTGGCCAAGTTTCAGGATTATGACATTTAAAACAATGATGTAAACATCCTTGAGTAAAAATTGTAAATCTTATTCCTGGACCATCAACAATAGAATCATCAATATATCCAGCAATTCTAATCTTGTTTTCCATCTTCTACTTTATAAGAATGTTTTACTCTTGCAGCTTCTTCGGCTCTTTTTCCATCATTAAATCTATCAAGAGTACCAACCAAATAACCAGTGATTCTTCTAATTCTTTCAAATTTAACATCTTCTTCATGTCTACCACATTTTGGACAGACATTATCAATAATTCCATTATATCCACAAACTGGATCTCTATCTACTGGATGGTTTACACTACCATATCCAATACCTTCGTCATGCATACAACGAATTATTCTTTCAAAAGCATCGACATTTTTTGCAACATCACCATCAACTTCAACATATGTTATATGTCCACCATTTGTCAAAGCATTATATGGAGCTTCTAATCTAATTTTGTCAAAAATACTTATATTATAATAAACTGGAATGTGGAATGAATTTGTATAGAATGCACGATCGGTAATTCCTTCAATAATTCCAAATTTTTCTTTATCAAGTTTTGTAAATCTTCCACTTAATCCTTCTGCTGGAGTTGCAATTAATGAAAAATTAAGATTATATTTTTTAGTGCATTCATCAGTTTTATCTCTCATATGACCGATAATTTTTAAACCTAATTTTTGAGCTTCTTCACTTTCACCGTGATGTTTTCCAATTAAAGCCTTTAAACATTCAGCTAATCCAATAAAACCAACTGTTAATGTACCATGAACTAAAACTGGTTTTACTTCATCATCTCTTTTTAATTTTTCACTATCAAGCCAGACATGTTGTCCCATTAAGAATGGGAAATTATAAACTCTTCTATGTCCTTGAATTTCATATCTTTCAAGTAATTGATCTTTTACTAATTCAATTTTTTCATCTAACATCTTGAAAAATTTATCAATATCATGATTTGCAAGCAAACCTAATCTTGGCAAATTAATTGATGTAAATGAGAGGTTACCTCTACCGGTTGTAATTTCTTTATCTTTTATAACATTTGAAATAACTCTAGTTCTGCAACCCATGTAAGCAACTTCTGTACGATAATCACCTTTTTTATAGTATTGTAAATTAAATGGAGCATCTAAAAATGAGAAGTTAGGGAATAATCTTTTACCACTAACTTTACAAGCTTTTCTAAATAAATCGTAGTTTTTATCTTCTTTATTATAAGATACACCTTCTTTTAACTTAAAGATTTGAATTGGGAAAATTGGTGTTTCTCCATTTCCTAAACCTGCTTCAGTTGCATCTAGTAAACAATCCATTACCATTCTTCCTTCATCGCTTGTATCAGTACCATAATTTAAAGAAGAAAATGGAACTTGAGCACCAGCTCTAGAATGCATTGTATTTAAGTTATGAATTAATGCTTCCATTGCTTGATAAGTATCATCTCGAGTTTGATTGTAAGCATCAGTTAAAACATTATTTACAACCTTATTAATATTAATGTCAGTATATTTTTTAGCTAAATATTTTTCAAGTGCGGTTTTAAATTCTTCGCTATTCATTTGGCATTTTACACCACTATCTTCTATATCTTGAACAATTTGTTTACAATCTTCTCTTTTTAAGTTTTCATCTAAAAAGTTTAATAACGTTAAAAGATAAGAAACGACATTTTTTCTATATGATTTTCTAACGCCTGGTGCCATAAAATAATCAAAATTAGGAATTGATTGACCACCATGTTGATCGTTTTGGTTAGCTTGAATAGCAATACAAGCTAAAGACGCATATGATCTAATACTTCCTGGTTCTCTAATAAAACCATTACCAGTTGAAAATCCACCATCAAATAATTTTAATAAATCAATTTGACAACAAGTCATTGTTAAAGTGTAAAAATCCATATCATGAATATGAATATCACCATTAATATGAGCTTGAGCAAATTTAGGATTGATAACTTGATTTACATAAAATGCTTTAGCTGATTCAGAACCATACTTTAACATTGTACCCATAGCAGTGTCGCCATCTATGTTTGCATTTTCTCTTTTAACATCTTCATCAGTTGCTTTTTTAAATGTTAAATTTTTCATTAATTTCATTAAATCAGAATTGCCAGTTCTGATTTTTGTTCTTTTATATCTATATAAAATATATGCTTTAGCAACTTCTGCTTCATTATTTTTAATCAAAACATCTTCAACAACATCTTGAACATCTTCAACATTTGGAATATCTGAATCTTTAAATCTTTTATTTAAGATTGAAACAACTTCATTAGTTAATTTATCGACTAATTCATCACAATTTTCAATTTCACATGCATTAAATGCATCAAAAATAGCATTATAAATTTTTTGTTTTTTAAAACCTTCTTTACGTCCATCACGTTTTATTATTTTGTTCATATTTTCTCCTTCTTTTTTATTCCTTAAATATGATATTTATTAATTAATTAATAAACAACAAAATAATAAAATAAAAAAAATTAGTAGCTTTCATTTTGTGAAAACTACTAGTTTTAGTAATTTTTTAGTAATAAACTAGTAGATATTTACTTGAGACCTTGTTTTTTTACTTCTTCAATTAATTCTCTTGCGTAATCTACATTACCGGCTTCTTTTTTCTTAGAAACTCCTTCGTTTTCCATCATTTCTTGAATTAAAGCTTTAGCTCTTCTAATTGAAAGACCGGATTTTACTTTAAAGACAAATGGAATATCTTTATAAATATTTTTATCACTTGCATCATCAAATGGAATAGTGCTATCAGCAAATTTTGCAGGATCAAGTTTCATATATAATTTAACTTTCTTCCCTGAAAATACCATTTTCATGTAAGTAACTCTGTGTAATCTAAATGTATCACCAGAACTTGAAACTCTTGATTTTACTCCATAAGCTAAAATTTCATTTTTGATTTCATTGTAAATATCTAATTGTTCATCATCAACCATTAATATTCTTTCAAAGAATGAAATTCTATTAGAATCTTTATTTGCTAATGCGCCTTCATCGCTAACTGGAGCAACAACAGGTTTTTCTTCTTCATTTGGCTTTTCTTCAACTGGAGTTTCTTCTTTAACCTCTTCTACTTTTTCTTCGACAGGTTCTTCTGTTTTTTCTTCAACAGTTTCTTCAGGTTTTTCTTCTGCTGGAGTTTCTTCAGTTGGTTTTTCTTCTGCTGGAGTTTCTTCTTCCTTATTTTCATAGAAAGCAGCGAGTTCTTCTCTTATTGCTTTTCTAATATCTTCTTCAGTTAATTGTGATAAATCTTCTTTTTCCTCTTCTTCACTTTCAACTAATTTTAAAGTTTTTGTAAATGCCATCATTTCTAAAACTAAGTAAGCAATGAAAGCAACACTCATTAATAAAACT
Organism: uncultured Bacilli bacterium; assembly: GCA_944349595.1. Lineage (GTDB taxonomy): Bacteria > Bacillota_I > Bacilli_A > RFN20 > CAG-826 > Alectryobacillus. The sequence goes on from CALVNF010000002.1 coordinate 237,061, forward strand.
ACAACAAATGTTGAATAATTAGCTGAACTTTGTTGAGCAGGGTTTCCTAGACTTGTAAAGGCATCTAAGAAAACTCTATCGGCTCTATTACCGCTTGATTTAATATCACCATAATAAGTAAAGAAATATAAACTTACTATGACAAAAAATAAAACTAATCCAGTAACACCAACTGCTAAATAATTAGTTTTTTTCTTCTGAATTGCTCTTACAATTAATGTTACTAATGCAGCTAAGAAAGCTAACAAAATAACAATATAAACAACTGCCCAGACCATTTTAATAACAAATGAGTCTCCTAAACTAGCAGAATCTAACCATCCACCAGTAAAGAAATTAGCAATTGAATCGCCTAAAAAAGGAGATGTAAAAACAGGTAAATTACAACATCCTAAGGCAATAAAAAGTAAAGAGCAAACAATGATGCAAAGATAAGCAACTACGTGTAATCTTTTGACTTCTTTCATATTATCTACCTCTCTTTAATTGTTAATTTTATTATATATTAAAAATAATCAAGAATTAAAGAGTTTTTTTAAAAAAAGTTAATTTTTGCATTACTTTTTTTATTAATTTATAAAATCATATTTTATTTAGTTAATTTTATTATAGAAATATCATCAATTTTTTTAAGTCTTGGATATTTAATTATTTGAGCATCATCTTCTGCTAAATTTTTTATTTTTTCATACACTTCATTAATATTTTTTGAAAATAATTCATCATAATTTTTATATACATGATAAACATCAAAAGCTTGCATAAATCCATCAGTTGCAAGACAAACCATTTCTACTTCATCTAATTTAAACTTTTTAGATCTAAGATTAAAATTAATCCCATTTTTATATATAGAAAAAACATCATATCCCATGAATTTATTCATCTTATTGCGATTTATTTTTAATAAATTTAATACATCTAAACGAGTTTCATTCATAGATTTATTTTCTTTTTTTGAAAAATAAATCATTCTCTTAACAACTTTATTATCTAATTTTGAAAGTCTGCTATCTTTAAAAATCTCACTTCCTTTTTTTGTTTTTATATAGACAATTGGATCACCTAATGTATAAATTCTTAATTCGTTATTTTCTTTTGAAATATCTACAAATGATAAACCAATAGATGGGAAATGTTCTCTAGTTAAATTTGTATCTTTTATATTTGCTTTATTAATAAATAAATCATAAAGTTTTGCAGAAATATTTTTTAATTCTTTATTATAATTATTAGATTTTTTAAATAGTTTTTTAAATTCATTAACTAAAAATGATGCATCGCTTGGCTTAATATAAGAATCAACCAAACCAGTTGCTCCATCTAAAGCAGTATAAAAATCATCATTCATAATTAATGCATCTTCATTAAAATCTCTATAACCAATACTTAAACTTTCCACTTTAAAAAATGACATTTTATAAAACCAAAATTAATATAAATCCAATAAATGAACCAAGTAATAAAACAAATACTAATAAATATGATAAATAATTTATTTTAAATTTTTTATTAGTGGTAAGTAACATAAATAATAAGATAATAGATATAATGAATGTATAACTAAGAGCTAATAAACTTAATGTTAAAGCTAATGCTTTATAATTAGAAAGTTCTGAAAATGAAGTAATTGAAGCGGTAAAAAAGCTAACAATCGCACTAAAAATTGAAATATAACAAATATTTGTTACTTTTTCATTTCTAATTGATTCTTCAGTTACTTTAACATTCCATAGTTCAACTTTTGTATCATAATATGCTTTAATTAAAGCAATTTCACTTAAATAATCTTTATAAACAGCAACTCGTGATTTTCTATCATCTCCGTCTGGTGCTTTTGAAATTGCTTTATTAATTAATTCTCTTGAAACATCATAATCAGAAGTTAAAGCTTTTAATCTTCCTAGAGTTGCATAAAATTTATCATAATCGCTACTTTTTACAACATCTTCCATTAATTTAGTAGCAACTTGTAATTGTTCGCAAAATTCAATATCGTATTTTTTGTTATCATTTTTTAATTTAACATATGTTTCATTATCATCCTTTTTAAAGAAAATTCTTCTTCTTTTTTTAATTTTAAATGCTGCCATTGCATCATCTAAATGATATGAATAATATTCAGCGACTAAACCAGCAAAGTGATTTACAAAACCAGTTTGTTTTGGATTATTTTCTGCTAATACTTGACACTTATTGATTAAATCTAATGATAGAGGTTTAGTAAATCCTTCACACATATACTCCATATGTTTAAATAAAGATTGATTAGTAAATTTTGATTGTAATTCGTTTCTATATAAGTCTCTATTAATTAACGTTGATAATTTTTCATACATTCCATCTCTTCTTAATCTTGTATAAAGAATAAAAACATAACAGAATAAAATTAAGTAATCAGGATTTTCTGTTTCCATATCATTTGAAAATAAATTATAAATTACTAAATCATATGGGAAATTCCTTTTTTTATCATCAATTTTTAAATATATATTATCTGTTTTTAATGCAAGATTTGTTAAATCTTCTTCAAATTGGCGATCTTGTAAAATCTCATTATCATCTTTATGTTTTTTTCTAAATTCTGAAATGATGCTAGATAACTTTTCATTTAATTGTTGTCTCATTGATGTAATTAATACATTTTCACTCATTTTTATTTCCTCAAATTTATAACATATTATATCAAAAATTTAGTTTGTTTTTAAAAAACAATAAGCAATCTATTATTTTTTTATTCTAAAATATGTAATAATATGTAAGAAATTAAGGAGAAAACTATGCAATATCAATATAAAACTACTGGCACTTGTTCTAGATTAATAACAATAGATTATAACGAAAATACTCATATTATTAACGAAATAACATTTTTAGGTGGATGTCCCGGAAATACAAAAGGTGTTGCTTTACTATGTAAAGGTAGGACATTGGAAGAAGTTTTTAAATTACTAAAAGATGTTAAATGTGGAAATAAATCAACTTCTTGTCCAGATCAACTCTCGATTGCTTGTGATAATATTTTGAAAGCTTTATAAATTTTTGTTTAAAAACTTATAAAAAAGAATAATTAAAAAGTCTATATTTGATTTCTTAATAAATATTCACTTATAAAAATATATCATATTTTATCTTTACAATTTTATAAATAAAACTAATATAGAAAAAGGGTGATTTTATGGAGAAGACTTTAGTAATGAAAATATTGGATCAAAAGAAAATAAATTATAAAATTCATGATTATATTAATTCAAATTTAGTAGATGCTGTAAGTGTAGCTAATTTTTTAAACGAAAATCCTTCTAAAGTATTTAAAACTTTGGTCACAGTAGGTAAATCTAAAAATCATTACGTATTTTTAGTTCCATCAAATAAAACGCTAGATTTAAAGAAAGCTAGTAAGGTAGTTGATGAAAAAAATATAGAATTGATTCATCAAAAAGAATTATTACCATTAACTGGATATATTCATGGAGGATGCTCCCCAATAGGAATGAAAAAGACATTTCCAACAGTTATAGATTCAAGCGCCGCATCTTTTGATACTATATTTATATCTGGTGGAAAAATTGGTTATCAAATAGAAATAAATCCTAACGATTTAATACCATTAATTAAAGGTAAACTATTTGATATTTCTAAAGATATGTAAAAATTACTTAATTTACTATTTTAGTAGTTACAAAAACAACTTAATTATCTAAAGTTCATAAAATAACTAACTTTTATTGTTTTAATTTTTATTGTCTAAAAAATCAAAATACAATTTAAACTGCAAACATAGATGGAATACCTCAACCTATCTACGTCAGTTTTACCTACTCGACTTTTACGAGGTTTGTCTTTGGAACAACGAAACTAATCGTTGGCATAGATTAGTTTAACGACATGTCTAAGTCCGGTCGAATTTTTTAACTAATCACTGTAAATCACTATTAAAATTAATATTTATATACTTCAATTTCTAAATCTGATACTGGATAAGAACAACAAGGATGGAAATAATTAAATTTTTTATCGATTTCCGCTTGTTTATTAAGTTTTGTAGTTTTTATTTCTCCTTTAAGTATTTTGCTTCTACAATAACCACATCCACCTAAATGACACTTTGATCTAATTAGTAAATTTGATCTTTCTAGAGCATTTAAAATAGTTTCGTTTTGCATAGCTTTTATTGAAAATACCTCGTTTTCGCAGTGAATTTTAATAGTAAACTCTTTATTTTCTAGATCAAGAGTTTCTGGTGATCTTTCAATTCTAAAATATTTATTTGCAATATTTAATTTAGATATTTCACTATTTAAATAATCAAGCATGCCATTTGGACCACTTGCAAAAATGCTATATTTTTCATCTTTAGGAGCATATTTTTTAATAATCTCTGCACAAATCAATCCTTTTTCACAATTTGATACTTCTTCATCTCTTATAACATAAATAACTTTTATTTTAGAATTGCTTGATAAATTATCTAATTCATTCTTAAAAATAATGTCACTTACTTTATTTACTCCATAAATAATTGTTAAATTAAAATCTTCAATTCCATCATTTATTGCTTTTGCCATACTAATAAAAGGAGTAATTCCAACACCACCTGCTATAGCAATAACATTTTTTGCATCTCTTATAGATGAATAAGTTAAAAATCCACCTGGTTCACTAGCAAAAAGTTTGTCTCCAACTTTTGCTTTATCTAATAAATAATTTGATAAATATCCATCTTCTTTTCTTTTAACTGTTATTCTATAAATATTTTCTAAAGCTTGTTTTGGAGAAGAAGAAATAGCATAAGCTCTAGATACAATATTATTATCAACATTAACAAATAAAGAGATATAACTACCAGATTTAAAATAAGCAAGTTTATCATTATATTCTTCATCTGGTATTAAATAGAAACTTTTTGTATCTTTATTTTCTTCAACAATTTCTTTAATAATTAAGTATTGTTTTTTTGGATGATAATAATCAGCTAATTTATTTACTTCATATTCTCTATATGGTTTTATTTCACTATTATTGATGGCGTTTAAACGATTTTTCTTTAAATTTTTAAATTTAAGCATATCAAGAACGCCAATTAAAGAAACTTTTACTTTCATTTATTTATCCTCCTTCATATCTGCAAGAGTAAATTTTGCAGCTAAATCACCTGATAGATAAGATGAATTATATCCAGAACTTCTAACTCCATGTCCTCCAGCAAATCTTAAGCCTTTTAAAATTGTTTCATCATACATTGTATTTAATCTTGGAAGCATATTATCTAATCCTGCGGTTAAATATCCATAGATAGATCCATCTGGAGTTGATGTATAATGAGCATATGTAAGAGGGGTTGCAACTTCAATTTCTTCAATAGCATCAAAAATTTTACAACCGGTTGCTTCTTCAAATTTTTTAATATAACCTTTTGCAAGTTTATCTTTTAAATCAAAGTAATTACTTTCATTAATTTCTTTGTCAAAAACATCACTAAAATATAAAGAAGTCATATACATAATAGTAGTTCCTTTTGGAGATGCATCACTTAATGCATTATTTAAAACAACTGTTACTTGATTAAAATTATTTAAATCTTTCATAGATTCAAATGCTTCTCTAGTATTTAAACTATCGTAAATAAAGTAACTATAACTATTTAGTCCTAATTCTTCTTTTGATTTATTTAATCCTAAGAAAAGAGAAAAACCTCTTCCAGATAATTTTCTAAAACCTGATAATTTTAACTGTTGTTCTGGAATTTGTTTTTTATCTTTAATCATACTTCCGTATACGCTTTCTGGAGATGCGTTTGAAATAATATGTTTTGTACGAATTATTTTTCCACTATCTAGAACAACTCCATTTACTTGTCCATCTTTTAGTAATATCTCTTTTACTCCATCTCCAAAATATACATCACCACCACATTTTTTAATTTCTTCAATAATAGTTGCACTAATTTGATGAGATCTTTCAACTGGAATTTGTGCTTTTAAGGTAATATATAAATAAACCATAATGCAGTAATGTACAAAACCTAGCTCATCAGTTGCAGTTCCAAGATAAGACCAATAAGTATTTAAAATTTCTTGTGCTTTTTTAGGCATCTTTATTGCTTTTAATACTTTATCTACGCTATATACAGCAACTCTCATAAAGTTTGGAAACTTTTCTTTTAAAACTTTAGTTTCTGGTTTTCCATGAGACTTATTTAAATAATCCATTGCATTTTTTATTTCTTCACCAAGTTTAAAAAATGTTGTAACAGACTTTCTAGAACCTGGAACATATTCTTCCATCTTATTAATAAAGTTATCAACACCAAAAGGCATTTCATAACTTTCTTTTGTTTTTGCATTTATTACTCTAAAGGCTTCTGGAACATCAACAAAATGTAACTTATCTAATAAATCTAATTCTTTAAATAAAGAATATAAGTTGCCATGTAGATCTTCGTGTCCAAAATCACATAATTCATGTAAAGATGCTTCAAAGTAAAATCTACCTCTAGAAAATCCGGTAGCAAATCCACCAGGTAAAATATGTCTTTCAACTAAAAGTACCTTTTTATTTGATTTTGCTAGTCTTAATGCAGCAATAAGTCCTCCATTACCAGAACCAATCACAACTGCATCATAATTTAATTCATTCATATTTATTATCTCCTATAAATCTAAATCTTTTTTAACAGCATTATACAATCTAAAGCCACCAGCTAAGTGATAGCAATCAAAACCATATTGACTTAATATTCTATATGCATAATAACTATACACAGCCATTTATCGTGTCTTGATAGATCTTCTTCCTCTGCACCAACAGCTTTGTTTAACCACTTTTTGAACTGAGGATAATCCAAGTTTCCCTGTATTATAAGGAGGATCAATATAAATACATTATATCGAATTTTTATGATCTAATAATAAAGATTTTAACCCTTCTAAATTATCGCCATGAATTTATCATGTTGTCGGATTTTTCACCATAGTTATATATTTTGTTTAAAACTTTAAATGATACTTTTTTTGTCGTAATTTATAATTTTATCTTTACCTACCCAATTAAGCGTTGGCGTAATTAAACTCCTTTATTCATCAATTTTCATGCCAATCTCGTTAAAGAGAGCGACAAGTTTCTTTTTGGTTTCCATAGTTGGCGCGAATCTACCCGTTTCCCATCTACAAACGGAAACATAACTAACATTTAATATTTTAGCTAATTCCTCTTGTGTTAAGCATTTTCTTTCACGGTATTCTCTAATTTTTTTTACATAATCAAACATATGGTTATCTTAAATGGTTATCAGTATTTTAACATAAACAAGGTTTAATTTCGATATTTTCATGGAACTTTTACAAGATTTTTTCTCGAAAAGAATAAAAAGTTTTTTGTGGGACTAAAAGTTTATTGTGCTATAAAAAGTTTTTAGTGCAAAATCACAAGCTAAAACTTCACTGGGAGAGGTTAGGATATTTAGTCAATTATACTTAATTTATGTTAAAAATATGCTAATTTTCACTAATTTTGGCACAAAAAAGGTTTGAATAGCCGTTTTTAACGTATCGAACCTATGCTTTCAATATGGTGTTTCTGGAGAGATTTGAACTCTCACAACTTATATAAGTTACAAGCTTCTGAGACTTGTGCGTCTACCAATTCCGCCACAGAAACACTTAAAATTACTCTTTTGGATTAATGTGAATATTGACATGAATTACCTCAAAAAAAGTATTTTCTATCTTTTTTTCAATTGAAGCCGCAATATCATGACCATCTTTAATACTCATATTCGCATCTAAACCAATTTCTAAATCAATATATACTCTTTCAGCAAATACTCTACTTCTTAATTTATCAATAGAAATAACTTGCGGATATTCTTTTTTAATTAATTTTTTTATTTCAGAAATTTTGTCACTATCCCAAGCTTTATCAACTAAAGCATTAATGTTTTCGATCATCATTTTAATTGCAACATAAATTAATAATATAGCAACTACAATCGACATAACATAATCGATCCAATATATTTTTAAATAAATTGCGAAAACAATACCAATTAATGATAATATCGTACCAATACTATCAAATAAATGGTCATATGATGCAGCTTTTAAAATATTTGATTTAGTTTGTTTTTGAAAAATTTTACAAACAATAAATAATGTTAACTTTATACAAATTACAACAATTGAAATTATTAAAGCAACTAAAGTTGGAGCTTCATATCCTTCACCATTTGATCCAACAATACTAATAAGACCAGTTATTCCTTCATATATAATTAATAAACCTGAAAAAATAACAATCATTTCAAATATTACAATTGATATACTTTGAATTCTTTGATGACCATATTGATGATCACTATCAGGTTTTTTACCACCTAATTTTGTACCAACAAAAGTAATAACTGAAGTAACAATATCACCAAAGGAATTTATAGCATCAGAAATTAACGCCTGAGACTTACCAAAAATACCACCGAATAATTTTCCTATTGCTAACAAAATATTGCAAAAAAATGTTGAGAATGTTATTCTTCCTTCAATTTTAAATTTTCTATCATAAAATTGATTTTTTTCATTTGCTGTACTCATAAAATTTCCATTCTAAGGTAGAATATAATTTGCCTTTTTGTATAAATAATACCAATCTTTTTTATTTAATTTAATTTTACTTCCATTATATGAATCAATGATGTGATCATAATTCATAGAACCAGTAACGATATATATTTTAGACCAAATTGATGACAAAAATGAAGCAGCAATTCCACTTTTGTTTGTTTTGTATTTAATTGACAGTTCTTCTAATGCTTTATTTAGTTCTGGAAATTTCTTTTCATCAAATATTGATCCTTCCAAAAATCCATATTGAAATGGGGACCAACATTGCAATTCTATATCATTATTTTTCATAAAATAATAAGTATCACTAGTTGTACTTGTGCCATCTTTATTATTTATATTAAAATTTAATCCTTCTGAAATTAAATTTAAATGCCCTAATCCAAGTTGTAATTGATTTATTTTAATTGGTTTATTTAAATATTTATCTAAATAAATAATCATTTCTTTTGAAAAATTGCTTACACCAAAATTTTTAATTATTTTATTATCTAATAAATAATTTATTGCTTCTGCTACTTCTTTATTATCAAAGAAAACATCTGGTCTATGAAGTAATAAATTGTCAATATAATCAGTATTAAGTCTTTTTAAACAATTATTTACTGCGTTAATGATGTAATCTTTTGAAAGATCATAACCAACATCAATGATAATTCCAACTTTTGTTTGAATTATCATTTTGTTTCTTAAATCTGGATGATTTTTAAGAAATCTTCCCATATATTCTTCACTTTTTCCATTATTATAAATATCAGCTAAATCAAAGTAATTTAAACCTTTATCTAATAACTTTAAAATAAGTTTTTCAAAATCATCAAAATTTAAACTACAGCATCGCATTAATCCAATTATTATTTTTTCCATTTTATAAATACCTCTTGATAAAATTATATACTAAATTTATATATTCATCACCATAATCAGTTAAGCAGCAAACATGAATTGATTTATCAAAAACTCTTAATTCTTTTTCTTTTATTGGTAATGATTCATAACATTTATAAACCATATTTGTCGGAACAAAATCATCAGCTCCTCCGTGGATAAATAAAGTTGGAATTTTTGATTCCTTTAAATTAGAAATAGCAGAATTCTTTTTTAAACTAATTCCATGAAAGAAAGAGAAAATTGATAAGCTAGATAATAAAATACAAGAAGGTATAAATTTAAAATTCTTTTTACCAACATGTTTAAATTCTTCATAAATAGATGAATATCCACTATCTTCAATAATTACTTTAACATTTATATTATTTAAATATTTTGAAGCACCCATAATAATTGCGGCGCCCATGCTCCAACCATATAAAATAATTTTTATATCACTACCAAATCTGTTATTTAAATATTTTACCCAGTTAACAACATCATATACATCTAAACAACCCATCGTAATGTATTTACCGCTACTTTCACCACAACCTCGATCATCTACCATTAAAATGTTGTAACCTTTTTGATAAAATTTTGAGCAAAAATATGATGTTTCTTTTTTATTGCCACGATATCCATGAACAGAAATAATAAAGTTTTTGGAGTTTTCAACTTTAAATAATTTGCCTTTTAAAATTACTTTTTTAATACTATCGATTTTAATATCTTCATTTGGTGTATTATTGTACCAATCTTCATTAAATTTTAACTTAATATCAGTTGGCACCATTTGCGTTTTTGTTTTTCTAACAAAAGCAATCTTAAAACAATAATATCCAATTAAAAGATATAAAACTAATAATACAAATAAGATAGATCCAATTACAATACCAATTATCATAAAATCAAATTAATTCCCAAGGTTTTAATAAAATTGGTTTTTTATCAAGAAGTTTTAATGTTTCTTCATTTAAATATTTTTTATTTATAATAACTTCATAAACATATTCATTAAAGTAATCATCGCTCATAACAAAATAACCATTATTAGGATTATCTTTATCACCCCATGAATTTTCAACTTTCCATCTATTAGTTGTTCCATCATCTAAGACATTAACACCTGTAAAAGCCATTGCGTGGTTACAAGTAGAAAATTTGGTTGTAGCACGTTGCTTTTTATTCATCGAAAATTTTGTTTGGAATAAATCATCATAATCATATAAATTACATGACATAACTCCTTTTGTAAAATTAGCTAGTGTTAAAACATCGCAAGCAAACCAGCAAATTTGATTGTCTTTTAAAGAATAAATCAAAGCACTTTTGATATTTGAAATAGTTGTATTAACAAGTTGTATATTTTTTCCACCAACCATGTTATTAACAAATTCTGATTCATAAACATTGTTCAAAGATATTTTTTCAGTTTCAATATTAGTTACATTTACAAATTCTTCTAAATTTAAACCAATAAAATCTTCATAAAACTTTAATGGAGTTAAATTTTTAACAATGTAATAATTATTGTCTTTATCATTGTATTCAAAATCAAAATGAGTAATTGGTTTTCCAAAACAAACACTTAAGATATTATAAATCTCACTAAGCATACTTTTTATTAGCTCATCCAAGTTTTCTTCTTTTGTTTCTCTTAAAATTAAAGCATCTTCTTTTAGTTTAGCATTTAAAATAAAATTCAAATTATTCGTACTTTCACTAGAAACAGTTTCTTTCATTAAATATTGAGGAATTACACCATATTTTTTAACTAAATTTACAAAATAAGACCATTCACCGCCATCAGCTGCAGCATTATTTAAATAATATTCTATTTCTCTTGATGTAATATCTAAGTTTCTAGTTTCTACAATTTTATTTAAGAAAAAATTTGCTTTTTCAAGTTTATCAAAAAAAGTTAAATATATTTGAGAGAAACCGAAATCATCTAAATTATATTTTTCCATTAATTTATTTCTAAGCATATTCAAACCAGCAAATAACCAACATCTACCAGATTGTTTTTGATTAGAAATTTTACCTGTTTTTACATTAATGTTAAAAATGTTTGGACATTTATCGATTACTTGCTTATTTAGTGCTGTATTATTAATTCCATTATTAATAACTGCATTCGTTGATACTTTTAAAGTATTATTTTTTTCATAATTTTCTTCAAATTTTTTTAAATCATTAATTTCTACTTTGTACATATTTTTACCTCATTAATTTTTAAACTCTATTATTATATAATAGAAGCATGAAAATTGAGTTAAATATTAAAGATAAAAATAAATTTAATGAATTATATAATCAAAAATTACTAAATATGACAATTGATGATATGTATAACGAATTTTTATTTTATTTTGATGTAAGAGAGGCAAATAAATATAAAAACGTTTCAGAATATTTTAATAATTATTTTGATCTTGATAGTGAAGATATAACTGTAATTAATCAATATAATTCAAATAACTTTAAATTACTAAACATTAATGATTATTTAGAAAATCAATACTATAAAGACATTATAATAGATGCACCAATTAAAATTAAAAATTATGAATTATGTTATGAAAAATACTGCAAATCATCATTATTTTATTATGATAACATTAAAGTTGATGAAAATAATTATAAAGAAATTACACCAATTGGATATTTTTTAAATGATTATAAATATTTATGTTTAAAGAAGGATAATATCACTTGGATGAGCATTACTCCTCATGAAATTAACACTATGAAATATTACATTGAACAAGTTAAAGGTAATGTTTTAGTGCTTGGTTTAGGATTGGGATATTTTCCTTACATGATTTCACAAAAAGATGAAGTTAAACAAATTGATATTATTGAGCTAGATAAAAATGTTATAGAAATTTTTAATTCATTTTTAAAACCAAAATTTAACTATATAAATAAAATTAATATCATAAATCAAGATATGTTTAAATATGTCAAAGAACACGATTTAAAAAATTATAGTTATATCTTTTGTGATGTTTATCATGATAATTTGGATGGACTTGAAATTTATTTAAAACTTAAATCTCTTGAAAAATATTTAACTTCTGCAAGAGTTTTTTATTGGATTGAAGAAACTTTCATATGCAATATAAGACGTATTATGTTAGATTTATTTTACGAATCAATTAACAATATTTCATCAAAAGAATCTTATGAAAATAAAGTTTTTGATGAATTATTTAATAAACTTTCAATTTATTTTAAAGATTTAAAGATTGATAGTTATGATCAAATTCATAATCTATTAAAAGATGATTCAATAAAAGAAATAGTTACAAAATTAAACTATCATTAATTCTTTTATTTTTATATTTTTCTTTTAATTTTTCAATACTATTATCAACTTCTTTTATAGTTACATTAATATATTCATAATCACCAAATGAATAATATTTAGAAATACTTAAACTGCATACTTGTTTATCATCATCGTAAGCAATTTTATTTAGCGCATCTAGTATTGTCTTTGCAATATTATCAAGGTCTTTATGAGTTGGACAATAAATTAATAAACTATTAGAAATTTTTTTAAATCTAGATAAATTTTTTGGAGCTTTAAAATATGCTTCAATATTTACATCTAAACTTCGATTTCCAAAATTAAAACCTGCAGTTTGATTTAAATACTCAATTTTAATTAAATTTTCATAATTAATTGTATTTTTTGGAGTATAAATAATTGGATAAGAATTATTTATAATCTTAACTCTAGGTCTTGCTTTTGTTTTAATATCACCATGTATTACAAAAGATACTAACTTATTTTTTTCATCCATACTAAATAAGTCGTATATATTTTTAACTTTTTCCAAAAAAAATTAATTTTTTTTATTTTTTTGTATTAATTAAATCAATTGGAGTAATAATTCCTTCAAGTTTATTATTTTTATCACCGTCTTTAGTTACAAAAATAATTGGTAATCTTTTTTTGTATTTTTGTTTTGAAAATTTAAAATAATCATTTAATTCATCTATATCATCATCAAGAGATACAAAAATATATCTTAAAGATAATTGATTCTTTAGATCTAAAAACTTTAATATATCAGCTACTTTAGTATTTTTATTAATTTCAATATTATTAATATATAAATTTAGTAAAACATCTGAATTAAATACGCCTATAACTTTAAATTCATCATCTAAAATTGGAATATTTGAATAACCATTATTAACAATATTTGAAATTAAATAATCCATACAAGAATCTAGCTTTGCATAAGTTAAATCTTTTGTTTTAATCATAATATCTTTTGATTTAACTGGATTTTTTAAATATTCAATAATTTCATCTAATAAATTTATTATTTCATTAGAAATATCAAATAAATCATTTATTATTCCCGATTCATGAATAAATAAATTTCTTACTTTTCTTAAAGTATTTAATTTATTTGAATAAGTAATTTCTAATTCATTATTACTTTTTTTAAATTTATTAATTAAAAAAATAATTGCTGAATCATTATCATCAAGATGATAAATATTGTCAATTAAATTATCTAATTCATTATATTTTTTTATAAATAATTCATTATTTGTTTTTGGCTTATTCATATTTTATTAATTATAGTTATTTAACTTCTATTATTATTTTAATAATTAAAATAATTAATTAAAACACTAATTATTTTCATTATTAATTTTATATAAACGATAACCACCTGCTAAATGATAACAATTAAAACCTCTTTGCGCTAAAATTCTATAAGCGTAATAACTTCTAACTCCACTATGACAAATTATATAAATAGTTTTATTTTTATTTAATTTATCTAAATTATCTCTTAATTTATTTAATGGAATATTAATTGAATTTAAAATATGACCATTATTAAATTCAACTTCATCTCTGACATCTAAAATAATTGAATTTGGAGTATTAACTATATTTTTTATATCCTCAAAATAAAATTGTCTAACTAATCCATTTACTAAATTTTCGGCCACAAAGCCAATCATATTAATTGGATCTTTTGCACTAGAAAATGGAGGAGCATAAGAAAGTTCAACATCTGCTAAATCAGTTATTTTGATATTAAATTTAATTGCCGTTGCAATTAAATCAATTCTTTTATCCACCCCATCTTTTCCAATAATTTGAGCACCTAAAATATTTAAGCTATTTTTGTCAAATAAAACTTTTATACTTAATTCATGATGATTTGGATAATATGAAGCATGATTATTTGGAGATAAGTAAATTTTTTCATAATTAATATTTTTTCTTTTTAATAATTCTTCACTAAAACCACAACTTGCAACTGATAAATCAAAAACTTTCAAGATGCTAGTTCCAATACCTTTAGTAGAATATTGAAGTTTTTCACGACAAATTGAATTAGCAAGACCTCTTCCTTCTCTATTTGCTATTCCAGCAAGAGGTATTAAAATTTTATTATCATCAATTTTTGATTTAATTGCAACAACATCTCCAATTGCATAAATATCTTTATTACTTGTTTTAAAAAAATCGTCAACTTTAATACTATTTTTAATATCTAATTCTAAGTTAGCAAGTTCGGCTAATTTTGAATTAGGTCTTACTCCAATTGCTTGAATTAAAATATCACAATCTAAATAAAAATCATTTAAATAAACTCTAACTTTATTATTTAACTCTTCAACTTTATTAACTTTACTATTTAAAAATAAATTAATATTATTATTCTTTAATTCTTTATGAACAAAACTTGCCATTTCATAATCAAGATTAGCTAAAACATGATTTGAGCCTTCAATTAAAGTTATATCTAAATTTAATAACTTTAAATTTTCGGCTATTTCAAGACCAATAAAACCACCACCGATTACAATTATTTTTTTAGCATTTAATTTATTTATACTATCTTTTAATTTAAAAGAATCTTCAACATTTTTTAATTCAAAAACTCTTTCGCTTAGTGGAGCAATTTTAATTGCTTCACTACCCGGAGATAAAATTAATTTATCATAATTATCTTGATAAATTTTATTATTAGTTAAGTCTTTAATTGTCAATATTTTATGTTCTTTATCAATTGAAATAACCTCATTATTTATAAAAACATCAATATTAAATCTATTTTTTAAACTTCTTGGAGATTGTAGAGTTAAGTCTTTTTTATTATTTATCACTCCCGATAAATAATAAGGAAGACCACAATTTGCATATGAAACATAATTAGATTTTTCATATATTACAATTTGACAATTTTCATCTAATCTTCTTAATCTACATGCAAATGAAGCACCACCTGCAACGCCACCAATTATTACATACTTCATAGTTATTTTTCTTTCTTATATTTTAAATTATAAATTAAAAAAATATTTAATTAAAATCTTATTTATTTAATTTTAATTAATTAATTTCTTAATGCGTTTTTGTTAATATTTAAACCAATAAATACAGCTTCACTATTTTTTATTTCTTCTCCAAAATGAAAAACTAAATTATAAATATTATTAGATATTTCAAAATGATATGTTTTATTTTGAATTTAAATAAAACCTTTTGACCTAATAATATTTCCATAAACCCCTCTTGCAATATCTTCTAATAAAGAAATTAATTCAAATTCACTAATAAAATTTATGTATTCTTTTAATGAAAAATTAACTAAATCTGGAGTTTTAATATTGCAACATAAAACGTATTTTGATGATAAAATTATTTAATGTTATTAATAATAAATAAAACCAAAATTAAATAAATTAAAATCTTATATTAAAATCATCGAAATCTAAATCATCTTTATGATTATTTAATTCTTCAATCGTTGCTTTAATCATATCTAATAATTGTTGTTGTTCATGATCTAAATCTTTTTTTAAAGAAAACCCCATTCCAATAATGCCAAGACCAAAAATTAATTCATCCAATTCTTTTTTGTTCGAAATATGTGGCTTTTCCCCATTTGTTTCTTTATATACTTTTTTAATTACATAAACTGCATCATCACTTATTTTATACATAAATTACTCCTTTGAATTAAGTTAACATATTTTAACTAATTTTTGAATAAATAATAATTTAACAAATATAAAATAAGTATAAATAAAAGGATTTACGTCTACAAAACACCGCAAATCCTTAATATTTTTATTTTTTATTATATTTTTATCTTAATACTTCTGGTAAAACAGCATCACTTGGAATACTAGTTTTATTTACATCTTTAATTGTAACTCTAGCATATTCTCCATAAGTAAATTCATTAACAACTTCTGCATCAAAGTTATAATCTCTTGAATAGAATATAACATCCATTTCATCTTTTGTATCATTTAATTTAAAACTAGCTCTTTCAACATAAGCATCAGCCATGTAAATAAATGAACAAAGATCTGCAATATATTGATAATCTTGAGTATAAATTGAACCATCATCTGCTGTAATAAAGTTATTTAATGCACCTTGAGCAAATTGACCTAAATATGATCTTTCAAAGATTGAATAAATATCTGTTGGATGGCTATTAATGGTAAATGGAACAGTATTTCCATCATCATCGATATATTCTTCTCTAAATTCATAGAAATATCCAGATTCACCTTTCATTAAACCATCTTTATAATATCCAGAATAATAAACATCTTTGGTATAAAAATCGTCATCTTCATCTGTATAATCATCACCTTCACCACTATGGAAGTGAACTCTGAAGTTTTGATATTCAGCTAAATCTTCAAAGAAAGTTAAATAATCTTGATGAGTTTGACCTAATATACTTGGATCAACTAAACTTGTAGCATTAGTTACATCTTGAGAAACAGCTGTATTAATATTAGTTAATGTATATGGGGTTGTTTCTCCTCCTCCAAGTAGTGAGTCATCTTTTAATTCTAATAAAATTGATCCATCTTCATTTAATGTAATATAAATTGCACTAATAATTGAACTTCCAGGAATATTTAAAATATTTGTAAATACTTCAATATAATTTGTACTACTTGTGTAATATCTAGGATTACTACCAGCTAATAAATAGAAAGTTGAAAAATCAATATTTTCAAAAGTATATTGATCTTTATATTCATCAGCGGTTAATACATTAGAATAATTAATTTCATAAGTATTGCCATTTTTTAAAAATCCATAATACTTATCATCTTTTTTAACATAACTTCTATCTCTTCCAATTGGTAAATCGTATTCTTCATATCTACCATCTTCTGTAACTGTTAAAGAAGTCATAAAATTATCGTCACATTCAACATTAAATGATTTAATGTCTTTAAAAGCAGCAACTAAATCTTCAGTATTAGGATTAGAAGCTAATTTTGGCATATTTCCAGTTTTTAAATAATCATCAACTGCTTGTAGACTTGCATTATTAATATCAGTTACTGTTGCTTTTGCTTCAAGAGAATTTCCATCATAAAATTCAACATAAATTGAATCTTCACCAGTAATATCAATAATTACTGTATCAGAAAGTGTATCTAAAACAGAAAAATAATTTGCAAAAGATTGAACATTAAAATAATCTCTTGAAATAAATTTTGTATCACTGACTTTAGTAAATTTAGAATAATCAACTCTACCTAAAGAGAATAATTCTTCATATTCTTCTTTACTAACTGCGTAATCAAAATCAACATCTAATACATTATTTTTATATGTAAATAAATGAGCTTTATCATCTTTTAAAACAACTGCACCTTCTAAAGAATTTGGATCGAAATAATAACCGTTTCCAAGTAAAGTTTGGAATTTTAAATTATTTGCATAATCAGTAACAGTCATTAAGCAAGAAAAATCACCTTCACCAAATAAATTAGCAAGAGTTTTATCATCACTTGTAATAAACTCAGGATATTGATTTAAAGCTAAGAAATCTGCAATTGGTTTAAATGAAGTATTATTTACATCATAAAATGTACCTTTAATTGACAAATTATCATATATTGTATTTAATTCAAAATATAAGTTATTTTCTGAATCTAAAGATACTAATACTTCATCAAGATATACACTACCATTATAATAAATGCTTGTATTTGTAGCATGAGCAAAACTTTCAACAACTGCGGTATTTGTAATACTATAAACGCCATCTTTAACTTTTGTTCCAATACTTGCTAAATCAAAGCTAATAGTTTGGAAGTTTTCTTTAAAAACTTCTTCCATTCCCATATATGGCATTTTTAAAAATGCCATATCATCATATACACCAAATTCATAAGTAGTTCCATCTTTCATTAAGACATAACCAGTATCATTAAATGAATCAAAGAAATAATTAGAATTTTTATAAATTTTATAAGGCGTAGTTAATGCAGTTCCAGAAAAATATGTAATAGAATAATTATCATTTTTTAATTCATCTATTTTATTTTGAATTTCTTTTATATTATCAACTTCACTAGTTGTAGTTGTAGTAGTTGTTGTAGTAGTTGTGGTAGTTGTTGTAGTAGTTGTAGTAGTTGTAGAATTTGAAGATAAACTACTTGATGTTGTATTATTATCACAACTTACTAAAAATAATGATAATAAAGAAAATACTAATAATTGTTTTTTCATCTATTTAAACCTCTTATTCACTTACTGTTAAAGTAATATCAAATGTAACACTTGGGGTATTTGTATTAGCAATTGTTAAAGTTGCAGTACCTGGTGCAATTGCTTCATACTCTCCCCAGTAATCATCATACTCAAATACTAATGTACCTGGAGCATTAGTTACACTTACAATTGTAAATTCATCATAATCAAGAGCAGTTGAAGGAGCATAGTCAGTTACTTCAATTTTATTTAATGAAATGCTATCTCCAACTTTTAATGTATTTGTTTTATTATAATTAGCGGCTTTAATTTCAGATGTAAAATAATCATCAACATTTAAGCTAAATTCACTACCATTTAATAAAGTATTATTATCAACTGTTAATTCATAAGTTGATGTTTCTTCAACAGTAGCATCTTCTTTTAAAACATCATTATTAACATCATATGAATCATCTGTATAAACTAATTCAGTATAACTAAATTTATTTATAACACCAGTTTTTGTCATTTCCATTTCTAATGAATATGTTTCATAATCAGCTGCAGTACCACTGGCCCATTTAAATAAATAATGTCCTTGACCAGTTACTTTAATAGTATCTCCAAGACTAACGCTACTAATATCAAATACTGTTTCTCTCATACTATCTTTTGAAGGAGTTGGTAATTCACTAGCAGCACTGATAAATTCACGATTGCTACTAACTTCTTCTTTTGCGTCATCAATTGAAATTTCATCACCAACTGGCATGTCACTTATTTGATTTTTAAATACATATCCATCACCATTTGCAAATAAGCTTACATCATAAAATGTATTGTCTTTAATTTGTTTTATTTGTTTTTCAATTTCACCTTTATTATCTTCTTCAACATATAAAACATCATTATCATAGTGATAAACAGTTGTTGTATAATCTCTTGACCATGAACCATCTGTTTTTTCTTTAACAGTTATTTTTCCGACATTTTCTTCTGCTTTTGCACTTGTTTCATTAATATATGATTTTAATTCTTGAACAGTTTTAAATCCTTCAAAAGCTTCTCCAACTGTTATTTCAAGAGAATCAGATAATTGTGAATTTAAATCTTTAACACTAATTGTTGCTTTTCCAACACTTAATGCTTTTACTAATCCTTTATTATCAACTATTAAAACTTTTTCATCGCTTGATGAAAATTCTAAATTTACATCTGCGTTTTCATCATATTCAACACTTAATGTAACTTCTTGATTAACTTCCATATTAGAAGATCCAGTTAATTTTAATGTTTTAGTTAAAACTAATTCACTTGTAGTTGTTGTCGTAGTTGTATTTGTTGTAGTTGTTGTAGTATTAGTTTGAGTTGTAGTTGTTGTGGTTGTAGTTGTGGAATTACTTGACGAAGTTCCACCATTATTACAAGATACTAACATTGATAAACATAATACTGATATAATCAATCCTTTTTTCATTTGTTTCCCTCCAAAATCGTTAATATTATAATATAAAATTATAATATTTAATAAATAAATTATATAAAAAATCAAAGTTATGCAAGTTATTTAAGTTTTAGTTAAATAAAAATATATATGCGAAAATTTTAACTAATTCGATTGCTACTGATAAATAACAATTCAATTTTTTAATACAACATCTTTTTTAATTTAAAACATAAAATAATATGTTTTATTCAATATAAAACAATTTTAAATGATAAATTTTACAATATTATTCAGTTAACAAATTAAAAATTATTGGAGGATAAATTTAAGTATGAATAGAGAAAATTTTCTTAGTGAAGTAATTGGATTAGACGAAATTAAAGATGAGTTATTTAATGTTGTTAAATGGTTTAAAGAATCTGAAAAATATGAACAAAGGGGATTATCTGTTCCAAAGGGTGTTATTTTATATGGACATCCTGGAAATGGTAAGACAATGATTTTAAGAAATATTGCACATTATCTTGATATTCCAACATATATATTTCCAAATAATACTAAAAATATTGTAGAAACTATTGATAGTTTATTTAAAGAAGCAAGTAAAAATAAAAAATCTATCATTATAATAGATGAAATAGATTTATTATTTAATGCGGATGATGAATCATATGTTCAAAGATCCCTTCAAGAACATTTAGATGGAATAGAAAAAAACGAAAATGATATTTTAATACTAGCTGCTTGTAATCACATTAGAGACATTCCTCAACCAATCAGAAGACAAGGTAGATTTTCAAGATCCATTGAAGTCCATTGTCCAAAATTAGTTGATATAAACAAAATATTAATCAAATTATTTAATGATTTTAATATTGAAAATAAAGATGTAATTTATGATAATTCATTAGCAAAATTATTATCATGGAAAAATTTTACTGAAATTAAATCAATTATTAACGATACTTTAATTAGATTTTCTAATAAAAAAGAATTAACATTAGATGATTTTTTAACTTCTTATAATATTATTTTTAGTGGATATTACGAACATAAAATAAATCCTCCATATGAAATTTGTATTCATGAAGCAGGTCATGCTTTAGTTGCAAATAAATATAAAGAATTTATTGAGCATAACTATATTATTATTAAAGAAGATAGTGGTTTATATGAATCAAGTAATCCAAAAATGTCTTATAAAAATAAATTAGCTAGAATTCATATTGCTCTTGCTGGAACAATTGCTGAAAAAATTATATTTAATAAAAATACTTATGGTGGAAATGAAGAAGATTTAGATACTGCAAGAAATTATGCGTATAATTTAGTAAATTGTTGTGGATATAAATCTTGTTGGAGAACTTTAACAAGTTTAAATTCCGACGGAAGAAAACCAACAAGCTTTAAAGTTAGAAAAAATGAAATTATAATTGAAAAAATCTTAAGAAAAGCTGAAAAAGAAACATATAGATATATTAAAAAGCATAAAAATAAATTAATTGAACTTGCTAATAAATTACAAGAAAAAAATATGTTATCTTCAAAAGATATTAATCAAATCTTAAATAATAATTAAATTATTAACTTAATCACAAAAAAACAAATTGTTCATCCGATTTGTTTTTTTATTGATTATTATTTTTGTTTAATTCTATATTGTTTTTTTCTTTCTTATATTTTAAAGATGAAATTACATAAAAAGAAATTGATAACAATTGAGTACTAATAGATAAAATTACCATTGCAAGAATTAAAATATCATACAAAACTCTCATTAACTAACTGCTGATAAACCAAAATATTCCTTTCCATAACCTGTTTCTCTAGAGTTTTTTGGAAACATATTAGTAACTACTGCTTTTAATATTGATTCTTGAGCTCCCATTCCAATTCCCCACATAATAACTCCAATAAAAAATTAAAACTATATTATCAAATTCAAAGATAAATAATGCAAAAAAGCCGCAAATCTAAGATATTTTTTTAAATTTAGATAATTATTCAAAAAAATATCTATTAAATTATACGGCTTTTAATTTTTTTGTATATTTAAATATTAAAGTTTTGTAACAATGTCCCAAGTACGCCAAATTACTGTTCTAAGGTTACCAACTTTATAAGCGTCTCCAATATAATGAACATGACGTGACTTTTTAAATGTTTTTAAAGGAGTGTATCCAATAGCTGAAATAACTGAGTCAACTATAAGTTTATTTTCTTTATTATCTTTATCTAAATAAATAACTTCATTATCATTAATTTCTTTAACTTTACTTTCTAAATGAATTTCAACATTCTTATATTTAAAGTAATCTCTTAGATAAGATGAATTAGCTAAGCAAACACTATTTGAAACAATGAGATCATTTAAAGCTTCAATAATAATAGGTGTTTTACCATTATTGATTAAATCATAGGCGATTTCACATCCAGTTAATCCTCCACCTATAATTAATACTTTCTCTCCTACTTGTTCTTTATTATCTAAATAACTTACTGCATCAATTATTTTTTCATTACCTTTAATATTAAGCTTTTTAGCTTTTGAGCCAATAGCAACAATAATTTCATCAAAATCTTTTAATTCATTTAAATCTTTTATTTCATGATTTAAATTAACTTCAATATTTAACTTTGTTATTTGTCTATTAAACCAATTAATTAAAGCTTTATCTTTTTCTTTAAAATCAAAATTACTTGCTTCAATAAAGACTCCACCTAATTTATCACTCTTTTCAAAGATAACTGCTTTATGTCCTCTTAAAGTTAAAACTCTAGCAGCTTCCATACCACCAATACCACCACCAATAATTGCAACTTTCTTAGGCTTCTTTGCTTTAATTAAGTCATATTTATGTCCTTGCATTGTTTGAGGATTTAATGCACATCTTGACATTCCTCTAGCATCACTTAGAGGAGAAGCATTACTTGATCCTTTATAATGACTTAAATTAAAACATCCATTATGACAACAAATACAAGGCATTATATCAAGCATTTCATCATCGATAATTTTGCTAACCCATTTATGATCTACTAAGAATTGTCTAGCGACACCCATTGCGTCAATTTCATTATTCTTAATAGCTTCACTTGCTGTATAAACATCCATTCTTCCAGCACAAACAACAGGAATATTAACAAACTTTTTAATATGTTTAACATCTTCTAAATTACAGTTTTTAGGCATATATCCTGGTGGATGAGCCCAATACCAAGCATCATAAGTTCCATTATCAGCATTTAACATATCATATCCTGCTTCTTCAAGATATTTAGCAGCTTTTTCACTTTCTAACATATCTCTACCTACTTCGATATATTCTTCTCCAGGTAAAGCACCTTCTCCAAAGCCTTTAGTTTTACTAACGACGCTATAACGTAAACTTACAGGATAGTCTTCACCACATTCTTTTTTAATAGCTTTAACGATTTCAACAGGGAAACGATAACGATTCTCAAAGCTTCCGCCATATTCATCAGTTCTTTTATTTGTATATTTATGGGTGAATTGATCAAGTAAATATCCTTCATGAACTGCGTGAACTTCAACTCCATCAACACCTGCTTCTTTACAAAGTTTTGCAGTTTCTTTGAAAGCATAAATCATTTCATCGATTTCTTTTTTTGTTAAAGCACGAGATTTCATATCTTCTTTCCATCTTAAAGGTAATTCGCTAGGAGCAGCAGTTAAATAAGATGGATTTATTATTGGAGAAGCAATTTTTCCAATTACTTTATGTTTAAGTAACATAACAAGAGCATCAGTAACAGCAAAGCTTCTTCCAAAACCAGCTGTTAATTGAATAAATAATTTTGCACCGGTTTTATGAATTTCATCCATAAAAGTTTTTAGTTCTTTAAACATTTTCTTATTTTTATATAGCCAGCGATTACCAATTGTATCTTTAATAGGAGCAATGCCAGGAATAATTAATCCAACATTATTTTTAGCAATTTCTAAAAATAAATCAGCAGCTACTTTATCGAAATGATTTGGTTCCATCCAGCCAAATAAACTCGTTCCACCCATAGGGCACATTACAATACGGTTTTTAATTTCACAATTACCTATCTTCCAAGGTGTGAATAAGGCCTCTAATTTTTGATCCATATTTTAAGTATTTCTCCTTAAGAAAATTATAGCATAGATTAAAAATACAATACATTGAGAAGCGTTTTTAACTTCTATAAAAAAACGCTTATGCCTTACCTAACAATTATTTTAATTACTTTATACTTCTTATGGCATCACTATATAAAAATACGTACTTTTTGCAGGCATTTTTATATAATAAATAACCGATTAAACGTCCTATAATTAATACAATAATTAAAGGAACAAATATAATCACATAAACCATGCTTATATTTTATATCCATAAATTAAAAAATATTATATCTATCTAAATATAAATAATTAAACGTTATAAATTGACTAATATTCAATTTGTTTTAAAATATCTACTTGTATATGAAAAACTTACCAATTTTTAGACTATTTTATCAAAATAAAGAAACTATAAAATTAGCTCTGCCTGTATTTATAGAACTAATTTTAGGTGTATCAATTGGCTATATAAATCAATTTATGTTTGCTGGAATTCCACAAGCAACAAATGCCATCGGTCAAGTAAATCAAGTTACAAATATTTTTATTGTCTCTTTTACAGTATTATCATCTTCTTCTTTAATTTTAATTACTCAACTTAAAGGTTCTAATAATAACGAAGGAATTAAAAAGATATATCCACTAACTTTATCAATTAACTTTATTTTAGGTTTATTAGTTTGTTTAGTTTTACTTTTAATTTCCTTTTTTATATTTAATTTAATGGATGTAGATACTCAAATAATTCCTCTTGCTAAATTATATTTATATATATCTGCACCATCTCTTATTTTTTATTCGCTAAATCAAGCATATTCTAGTTTTTTAAGAGCTAATAAAAAGATGGTTCAACCAACAATTATTTCTTTTGCAACAAATATATCTAATATAATAATTTCGGCAATTGTCATATGGGGAATACCAGACTTAAGTATTGAAGAAAAAATTATTGGTGTTGGTTTTGCTACACTTATTTCAAGATTTATTTCTTTTTTAGCTTCGTATTTGTTTTTTAAAATTAGTATAAAAGAAAAAATATTTTTAAAAGAATTAAAACCATTCCCTTGGAATTATTTAAAAAAACAACTTAAAATCGGCTTACCAACAGCTGGAGAAACACTATCTTATAATTTATCTCAGTTTGTTCTAGCAATTATTGTAAATATGTCATGCAATGTCTTAGATCAAAACTTAAGAACTTATATCATGACCTTTACTTCTATAATATATTTATTTGCGAACGGAAGTGGTATTGCCATGCAAGTAATAGAAGGAAATTTGCTTGGACAAGATGATAAAGAAAAAGCTAGTAAATTAGTTTCTGATACTGGAAAAATGGCTAGAATTGTATCTTTTATTATGTCTATAATTGTTTTGGCAATAGCTTTCCCAGTGTTTTCTGCATTAATGCAATCAGCTGTTGATAACTCAACTATTAATGTTAATAATGTAGATTCTATATATTGCGGGCTTACTGCTGTATATTGTTTACTAATAAATGTGGTTTTAGAGCAAGGAAGAGCTACAAACCTAGTTTATGTAAAAGGATTAGAAACTGCAGGAGATATTGCTTTTCCAGTAACAAGTTCAATTTTAACATCATGGATTTTAACAGTTGGTGTTTCAGCCCTCCTTAGCCTTGTGTTCAATTTAGGAATATACGGTGCTTTTATAGGGGCTTGCTTAGATGAATGTGTAAGAGGAATTAGTTTTTATATAAGATGGAAAAAAGGAACTTGGAAAAAGTTTAATTTATTAAGAGGTTTAAAAAATAATTAAAAGTATAAATGTCATTTTTTTAAGTATAAAAATTTTTAATTATGGTAACTTATGCTTCCCTAATAGATATAATTTATACCACTCTTTCTTTGTTAATTTAATATTCATAGCAATCATTGCATCTTTTAAATGTGCAATACTTGAAACACCTACGACAGGTGTTATATTAAAAGGCATTGTATAAATAAAAGATAAGGCAATACTAACTTTACTGACTTCATATTTATTAGATAATTCATCTAAATAATTATTTAATTCAACATATTTTTGAATATTCTAGCACTTCGGAGCCACCAAACTCAGGAAAATAAGAATGATGGCTTAAGTGATTAAATAAGTATTTTGCAAATATTTTATACTCTAACGATGTAGTCTTTCTTTCTAGGTGCTGCTTCCTTAGGTTCTTCATTAGCATAGCCAAGAGCAAGAGCTCCAACACCTCTTAATGTTGTAGGAAGATTCCACTCTTTAAGAAGCTCTTTTCCCTCTTCACTATCAAATATCTCACGCTCTTTAGCAACCCAAACAGTGCCAAGTCCAAGAGAGCGAGCAGCAAGCATCATGTTCATAAGAACGCAGCTTCCATCCTCAACAAAATTCGAAGCATTACCATCAGCTAAAACTAAAATAACAAATGGAGCTCCATAATATGGGTCATTACTTGTCTTTCTAACCTTTTCATTAAGCTCAGTTATTTTTTCACGATACTTAGAACTAATAACAGCCACAATGGTAGGCGATTGTCTTCCACCACCTGTAGGAGCATAGGTTCCAGCTTCAAGAATCTTATTTAAATCCTTTTCTGATACTGGTTCTTTCTTATAGCTTCTTATACTTCTTCTAGTTTCAATTAATTTGATAAAATCAGTTTCCATGAATATCATTCTCCTTCTAAAAACATGATAAATACAAAACTACCTATTCAATCACTAGACTATGTGGCAAAAAGATGATGACTCCGGAAAAGTCCACGTTAATTTTCATTTACATTATACTGCTAAAGATACTAACTTTGAATAAGTAAAGAATAGATTATATAATGTTTTTACTTGTGTGATAGAGTCAAGAAATTTTATACCAAAAATGTCACTTAAATTTGCACCACATTAATTTTCCATTGATGCAATATA